>NZ_CP019044.1:2955000-3255000 GCF_001953055.1 Salaquimonas pukyongi
GTGCCGAGGCGCGAAGTCGATTATCCCCGCTTCGATCCCTTGGCGATCTTCTCCGAAAACGGCAAGGCCGAACCGATCGCCTACACCGCCGAACAGATTTACGGCGCCGATGTGGAAGGGGAAATTTCCCTGAAGATCGAGCCCTACCCGCTGGGCGATCCCAACATCTCCGTCGTCAGCCGCCAGACTTCCGAGGACATTGAAAGCATCGTCCGCAACACTGCGCCAACGCTCGATGTTGGTGCGACCGCGCTGACATCCGTACCCTATTTCGATGCCGCCCGGTTTTCCGCCGAAGACAGCTCCGTGCTCTCCACGCCTGGTCTGACGATCACGGCAGAGAACGTTTCGGTCATCAGCCGCGTCGATCCCGAAGCCTATCCCGGCATGCGCTACCTCGAGCGCAAGGCGGCCGTGAAGTCGGAACTGCCAATAGCGCTGGTGCTTCAGGGCGAGGGACTGGGAGAGTCGGAAGCAATCGAGTTTGCAAACGCCATCGCCGCCAACCTTGCCTCGGAAAACTTCCTTGGTGGCGACCGCCTGATGATGTCGTTTCTGGCCATGCCGGAGAAAGATGGCGGAGGCCAGTCACTTGCCCGCATCAGCGTCTACCGCGATGGAAGGCACATGGTTTCCGTCGTGCGCAAGAAGTCCGGTGCGCTTGCCTATGCCGCCCCGCCGGACACGGCACCCGGCGAAACCGGCAGCAAGGGTCCCAAACCGCCAGTGCTGCTTGCCCGCAACAAGCTTCCCAACATCTACAATGCGGTTTATCGCGCAGCGCTCAACGAAGGCCTCGACGTGGAAACCGTGAACCGGCTGATTCGCATTATCGCCTTTGACGTGGACTTTCGCACACAGATCACCACCCAGGACCGGCTCGAACTCTTTCTTTCACTGGAAGAGGGCCAAAATGCCCTGACCGAAAATGCCGAAATTCTTTATGCCGGCGTAACCCTTGGCGACATTACCCGCCAATACTACCGCTTCGGCGATCCTGAAACCGGCGCCGTCGATTATTATGACGAGACCGGAAAGAGCGCCAAACAGTTCCTGCTGCGCCAGCCGGTTCCCAATGGGGTATTCCGTTCGCCCTATGGCATGCGCCGCCATCCGATTACCCGGGTCAGAAAAATGCACTGGGGCGTCGATTGGTCAGCGCCCCGGGGCACGCCGATTCTGGCCGCCGGCAACGGCATTGTCGAAAAAGCCGGCTGGGCCGGCGGCAGCGGCAAGCGCACCATTCTTCGCCATGCCAACGGATATGAGACCTATTATCTGCACCAGACATCCTTCGCCAAGGGCATCAAGCCGGGCGTTCGCGTTCGTCAGGGACAGGTAATCGGCTATGTCGGCTCGACGGGCCTGTCCACCGGGCCGCACCTTCACTACGAGGTGCACGTCAACAACAACAGGGTAAATCCGATGAAGATCAAGCTGCCGCGCGGCAAGGTCTTCCGCGGCGAGGAACTGGTGGCTTTCGAAAACGAACGCAACCGCATCGACGCCCTGCTTGAAGAACGCCGCCTCGCAGGTGCCCAGTTCGCCGGCAACTGACGATTAGAGCGCATCCTGCTTAAATGGAATCGCTCTAAAGCCCCAGTTCGGCCCGCTTGCGTTTCGGCAATCCCGAAGCGACGATGCGATGGCTTTCCTTCACATAATCCTTCAATGCCGCATCATCCAGGCTGTCGGAAGATACACGCTGTATCCACTTCATGCCGCGGGATGCCAGATAGGGCGCGGGCCTGCAGCCCGGCTGCTCCTTCAAGATATCATAGGCCAATTCGGAAACCTTGAAGGTTACGAACAGTTCCGGCGCGTCTTCGGCGGCGCCATCATTCCAGCCGCCAATGGCAAAGACCTTGCCGCCGACCTTCCACACATGGGCACCACCCCACTGGACCACATGGCTGGTGGCAGGCAGCTTCTCGCAGAACCGGTTATACGCTTCCAGCTTCAAGGACCTCTCCGGGGAACAACGCCGCCCCGCAACAGCGGGACGGCGCAGAATTTCAGTACCGGTCAAACCCTGCAAATCAGGCAGCGGACCGCTTGTCGGCGGCCTCCACTCCGGACAGATGCAGCCGATCCGCGCTCACGGAGACCTTTACCGTCATGCCGTCATGAATGTCGCCGGCAAGAATGCGTTCGGCAAGTTGATCCTGCAGGGCAGTCTGGATCACCCGCTTCAATGGCCTTGCGCCATAGGCTGGATCATACCCCTTGCTGGCCAGCCATTCGACGGCCTCATCGGTCAGCGACAGGGAAATCCGCCGGTCGGTCAGCAGTTTCTCCAGACGGGCGAGCTGGATACGCACGATCTCGGCCATGTTCTCACGCTTCAGGCGATGGAACAGGATGATGTCATCGATGCGGTTGATGAACTCCGGCCGGAAACTGGCCTTGACCACATTCATCACCTCGTCGCGGACCTTGTCCACATCATCATCATCGCCCAGACCGGCAAGATATTCCGAGCCGAGGTTTGATGTCATCACGATGAGTGTGTTGCGGAGATCGACAACCCGTCCCTGACCGTCGGTCAGGCGGCCGTCATCAAGCACCTGCAGCAGCACGTTAAACACATCGGGATGCGCCTTTTCCACCTCGTCGAACAGGACGATCTGATAAGGCCGACGCCGCACCGCTTCGGTCAGCACACCGCCCTCATCATATCCAACATAGCCGGGAGGGGCGCCGATCAGCCGGGCAACCGAGTGCTTTTCCATGAATTCCGACATGTCGAGTCGGACCATTGCGCTGTCGTCATCAAACAGGAAGCCGGCCAGCGCCTTGGTAAGCTCTGTCTTGCCGACCCCGGTCGGCCCAAGGAACATGAACGAACCGATGGGCCGGTTCGGATCCTGCAATCCGGCGCGCGCACGCCGCACAGCCCGGGAGACCGATTGCACCGCATCGCCCTGGCCGACGACGCGCTTTGCCAGTTCGTCTTCCATGCGCAGCAGCTTGTCGCGCTCGCCTTCCAGCATCTTGTCCACGGGAATACCGGTCCAACGCGAAACCACATGGGCGATGTGATCGGGGGTAACTGCCTCTTCGACCATCGGCTCACTGTCGCCGCCTTCGCTTGCTTCGGCTTCCTCAAGCTGTTTTTCAAGCTGGGGAATAACGCCATAGGCAAGCTCGCCGGCGCGGGCAAGATCGCCCTTGCGCTGCGCCTGCTCGAGCTCGATACGGGCCTGGTCGAGCTTTTCCTTCAGATCGCGTGCGCCCGAAAGCTTGTTTTTCTCCGCTTCCCAGCGGGCGGTCAGCGAGTTGGCCTTTTCCTCAAGATCAGCCAGATCGCCTTCCAGCGCCTTCAGCCGTTCCTTCGAGCCTTTGTCGGTCTCCTTTTTCAGCGCCTCGCGCTCGATTTTCAGCTGGATGATACGCCGATCGAGCTCATCGAGTTCCTCGGGTTTGGAATCCACCTGCATTCTGAGCCGCGAACCCGCCTCGTCCATCAGGTCGATGGCCTTGTCCGGCAAAAAGCGGTCCGTGATGTATCGATTTGACAGCGTGGCGGCAGCCACCAGTGCCGAATCGGCGATCCTCACCCCGTGGTGCAGCTCATATTTTTCCTTGATCCCGCGCAGAATGGAAATCGTGTCTTCCACGGTCGGCTCGCTGATGAACACCGGCTGGAACCGGCGGGCCAGTGCCGCATCCTTTTCCACATGCTTTTGATATTCATCCAGAGTCGTTGCACCCACGCAGTGCAATTCGCCGCGGGCAAGCGCAGGCTTCAGCAGGTTGGAGGCATCCATGGCACCATCCGCCTTGCCGGCACCGACCAGGGTGTGCATCTCGTCAATGAACAGGATGATCTGTCCGCTTGCAGCCTGTACTTCCGACAATACCGCTTTCAGCCGCTCTTCGAATTCACCGCGGTATTTCGCACCGGCAATCAGCGCGCCCATGTCCAGGGCAAGCAGGCGCTTTTCCTCCAGACTTTCAGGGACGTCGCCATTGACAATGCGAAGCGCCAGACCTTCCGCGATCGCCGTCTTGCCGACACCAGGTTCGCCGATCAGAACCGGGTTGTTCTTGGTGCGCCGCGACAGCACCTGGATTGCCCGGCGGATTTCGTCGTCCCGGCCAATAACCGGATCGAGCTTGCCTTCGCGGGCATCCTTGGTCAGATCGCGGGCGTATTTTTTTAGCGCATCATAGCCGGCTTCCGCATTGGCTGAGTCGGCCGTACGGCCCTGCCGCAACTCATTGATGGCGGTGTTGAGCGCGTTGGCCGTCAAACCCGCTTTTTCCAGAATTTGCGAGGTGGGTGCCGATTTTTCGATGGCCAGCGCCAGCAGAAGACGCTCCACGGTGACATAGCTGTCGCCTGCCTTTTCCGCGGCCTTTTCGGCCGTGGCAAATACCTTTGCCAGCGGCTGCGACATGTAGAGCTGACCATTGCCGCCCTCGACCTTGGGCATCTTGTCGAGCGCAAGGTCGGTCGCCATCAGGGCGTCCTTCGGCCTTCCGCCGGCCTTTTTCATGAGCGAAGCGGCGAGACCCTCCGGGTCTTCGAGCAGAACTTTCAGAACATGCTCGGCGGTGAATTGCTGATGCCCGTCATTGAGAGCCTTGGTTTGTGCAGACTGGATGAAACCCTTCACCCGGTCCGAATATTTCTCAATATCCATGTGCATCTCCCTTGCTTGCCGCCCATCCTAGGCACGGCAAATCAGATTGAAGACGAGCCCCCAACGATTTTGGCAGGCTCATTATGAGGGAGATATAGGAATTGGGCACCCCGCGTTGAAGGGGTAAGGCAAACAAACAAAGCCTGTAAGTGCGGCAGATAACCAGCGCTCAACGGCAGTTCGCCAGCGTGCTGTCTGCCTGTAACAGGTAGCCTACTCTTCCGCGCCCACCGTTTGTCCGGCACCGCTGCCCAGCAGACCCTGCGGCAGGGAGGCCGCGTCCTCTGTTATTTCGCCGGCAGGTTCCGGCTTTGCGCGCGTGGTTCTGCGCGGCCGGGAAGGCTTTTTCGCAGCTTCTTCGGTTTGCTCTGCCTCGTTACCGGCCTCGTTACCGAGCTCTGCGGCTGACTCTGCCCCACCGGCTTCCGCAGCAACTCCATCGCGATCGCCGCCGGCATCACGCTTGCGCGGCGCCCTTCCATTTGCATTACGGCCCCGGCGCCCGGCCGGCTTACGCTCGCCATCCTCATTGCCATCGTCCCGGTCCCCTGCCGAGACGGCTTCCGGCCTGTCCTCGTCATTCACATCGGGCTGATCGTCCTGGGCGGCATCGTTCTGGCGCGCCCGGTTGGCCTGCGCCTCTTCGCGCTGAGCCTGTGCGGCAAGGACAATGCGGTTGTAGTGTTCGGCATGCTGCAGGTAGTTTTCTGCAATCACGCTGTCGCCGGATGACTGGGCATCCCTGGCCAGGGTCGCATATTTTTCGGCGATGTGGGCGGCATTGCCGCGAATTTTCACGTCAGGCCCGTTGCTCTCATAGTTCCGGTTGATTGAATTGGACTGCTTGTTGCGTCCCCGGCCGCGCATACGGTTCTTGTTGTTTTGCTGTTGCCTCATTGCGTCTTCAACTGTCCTTGCCCTGGAAAAACATTTCAGCGGTTTGCCGGCACTTCATGTCCGGCGGTTCTAGCGGTTAGATTTTGTCTGGCCATGGCAATGGACGTCCCGTCCATCGCGCCTTGCGGCTGCATGCCTCATGCCTTGGAACTGCAATCCTTGCTTCTTCCGTTACCCCAGCCGGACAGATCGGTAATGCGATCACATCCGCATCTTCATCATATTCCCTGACCTTCGGCAGGCGGGGCGATCGAACTGGTGAGGTCACATCGTGCGGTCCAGAACCCTCAGGTCTCGCACACGGTTTATGCTGCAATAGCGCCAAACCGGGGCGATTCCAAGCCTTTTCTTCGAAATAGATTAATCGCCTTGCCCGATCGCCGGAACTGGCATTTGCGGCGACTCAGCGCTTTTCCAGCACCACCATGCGTTCCCGGCCGGAAAGATCAAGATGGCTGGAGACAATTCCCCAGCGCAATTCCTTCGCCAGTTGCATAATTGCATCATGCTGGCCGTGGCCAGTCTCAAGATACAGTCGGCCTGCCGGCCGCAAACGGCCATGCGCCTGCGATAAAATGGCGCGATAGGCTTCCAGCCCGTCCGGGCCCCCGTCGAGCGCAAGATCGGGATCATGTTCGCGCACTTCCCGAGAAAGCCCGGCCATCTCGCCCGTTGCTATATAGGGCGGGTTGGACACGATGAAGGCAAACGGTCCTTCGATGTCGCTCAGAAAGCTTGTGCGAACCATCTCCAGCCGGTCGGCAACGCCATGTCTTTGCGCATTGACACCGGTTGCTTCCAGTGCGCCGCCAGCAAGATCGGTAGCCACTGCTGAAAGGGCCGGGTTTTCAGCCAGCAGGGAGACGCAGATGACGCCGCTGCCGCAACCCACATCAACAAACCGTGCCGGCAAGCCCTCGCCAAAATCCTGCAGAACCCGGTCCACCAGCAATTCGGTTTCGGGCCGGGGAATGAGACATTCCGGCGTTAGAAGAAACGTCCTGCCGTAAAATTCCCGCCGGCCAAGAATGCGGTGAACCGGCTCACCGGCGAGGCGCCGCCCGACCAAGGCTTCGAACATCTCCACAGCATCATGCGGCGCCATTTCCCTGCCGCAACTGACCAGTCTGCCCGGTTCCACCGACAATACCTCGGCCAGCAGGATGCGCGCATCCAGCGCCGGTGTTTCAATGCCTGCTGCCGCAAGCCTTTGGCCGGCACCAGATAGCAACTCCTGCACCGTAACGCCTGTCATGCGCCCTTCGCCTGAAATGCCGGCGTGCTCACTAGGCATCCTCTTCGGCAGCCAGCAGGCTTGCCTGATGATCCGTGACCAGTGCATCGATGATCTCGTCCAGGCCTTCGCCCTGGATAATCCGGTCCAGCTTGTAGAGCGTCAGGCCAATGCGATGGTCGGTAACCCTTCCCTGCGGAAAATTGTAGGTGCGGATGCGCTCGGAACGGTCGCCGGACCCGACCTGGCACTTGCGCGAACTGGCCCGCTCTTCATCCGCCTTCTGCCGTTCCATGTCGTAAAGCCGCGCCCTCAGCGTCTTCATGGCGCTGGCCCGGTTCTGATGCTGGGATTTTTCGGATGACGTTACCACAATGCCGGTCGGCAGATGGGTGATGCGAACCGCCGAATCCGTCGTGTTGACGTGCTGGCCGCCGGCCCCCGATGCCCGCATCGTATCGATGCGAATATCCTCCGGCTTGATCTCGATGTCGATGTCTTCGGCTTCCGGCAATACCGCTACCGTCGCTGCCGATGTGTGCACCCTTCCCCCTGCCTCGGTTTCCGGCACACGCTGCACCCGGTGAACGCCGGATTCAAATTTCAGCCTGGCAAAGACGCCCTTTCCGCTGATCGAAGCCACAATCTCCTTGTAGCCGCCAACATCGCCTTCGCTTGCCGAAAGAACTTCCACCTTCCAGCCTTTTTCCAGGGCATGGCGCTCATACATTCGAAACAGATCACCGGCAAACAGGGCAGCTTCACTCCCGCCGGTTCCCGCGCGGATTTCCAAAACGGCGCTTTTGTCATCTGCCTTGTCGCGCGGCAGCAGCAACAGTCGAATTTCACCGGATAGCCGCTCAACTGTTTCCTGCAGTTCCGGATATTCCGCCTCGGCCATTTCACGCATTTCGCCATCGATCGTCTTGTCGGCCAGCATTTCATCAAGCCCGGCAAGCGACGCCTGCGCTGCCTGCAACTCGCGGATCTTTCCGACCACCGGCTCAAGGCCCGAATACTCCGACGCCAGCGCCACATAGGTATCGGCATCGGGATTGGCCGCCATTTGCGTTTCAAGCGTTTCGAAGCGGCTGGTCAGTTGGTCAAGTTTTGAAGGATCGAGCATGGCAGCAAATCAGGGTCCGATAGGTCAGGGCATGGCGGGAGCGGGAGCAGAAGACAGCAAGGCTAATAGGGGATACCGTTGCTGTCGGCAAAATCCATCAGAAACTCGCGGATGGTCTGCCCGCCATAGGATTTGCTGATCTCGGCCAGCAGCGCTTCCTCAAGCCTGCCGAAATCGGTCTCAAGAAGCGTCGCCTTGACCGGTCCCACCGAAGCGCTCGCCATGGAGACGGACCTGTAGCCGAGACCGAACAGCGCCATCGCCGAAAGCGGCCGGCCGGCCATTTCCCCGCACAGGGTCAGCGGCTTGTCATGGGCTTGTGCAGCAACCACGATCTCGCGCAAGATGCGCAGGAAAGCGCGGTTCAGATGATCGTAGCGCCGGGCAATCCGGGCATTGCCGCGGTCGCTTGCAAAGACGAACTGAAACAGGTCGTTGGAGCCGACGGACACGAAATCCACCGCCTGCATCAAATCATCCAGCTGATAGAGCAGTGCGGGCACCTCGATCATGGCTCCCAGCGCCAGAGAGCGGGGAATGCGGTGGCCGAAACGGGTCAGCAGGCTGACCTCCCGGCTTATGATTTCGCGTACCTGCAAAATTTCACGCGTTTCGGTGACCATTGGCACCATGACGCGCAACTCCCGGTCGGCGGCCGCCTTCAGCAGGGCACGCAACTGCGCCCGCATCAGACCCGGCCGGTCCAGTGCCAGACGCACTGCCCGCCAGCCGAGTGCCGGGTTTTCCTCCTGTTCGCTGCGCAGATAAGGCAGCACCTTGTCCCCGCCCACATCAAGCGTACGGAACGTCACCGGCCGGCCGTCAACGGCCTCGAGCACTTCCCGGTAGAGCTGTTCCTGTTCGCCCGAGCGGGGAAAGCGCGAGGAAACCATGAATTGCAGTTCGGTACGGAAAAGGCCGATGCCCGCTGCCCCTGAACTCACCACATTGGGCAAGTCCATCAGAAGTCCGGCATTCATCAAAAGGTTTACCGCCTGGCCGTCCCTGGAGATCGCCGGTTCATCGCGCAGGCTGCGGTAGACTTCCTGGCGCTTTGCTCGGAACTGCACCTTTTCCCGGTAAGCGTCTTCAACCTCTTCGGTGGGGCGGAGAAAAACCGTGCCTTCTTCGCCATCCACAATGACCGGATTTCCGCTGTCGGCAAAGGACAGCGCATTGTGTACCTGGCCGACCACCGGAATGCCCAGCGCCCGGGCAACAATCACCACATGACTTGTCGGCGCGCCTTCCTCCAAGATCAGGCCGCGCAAGGCAGGGCCGTTATAGTCGAGCAGTTCGGCAGCTCCCATGCTGCGGGCCACCACCACGTAGTCCTTGTCACCGCGATCGGCGACCGGGCCATGCGGTTTGCCGACCAGCTCCCGCAGCAGCCGGTAGGCAAGATCGTCAAAATCGTTCAGCCGCTCGCGAAGATAGGGATCGGCCTGGCGCATCATCCGGGCGCGGTTGTCGCTTTGAACCTTCTCGACCGCAGCTTCCGCCGTCAAGCCGTTGCGGATCTGCTCTTCCATGCGCCTGACCCAGCCCTGGTCGTTGGCAAACATGCGGTAGGCTTCCAGCACCTCCCGGTGCTCGCCGTCGCGCGCCACTTCGCGGTGCTGAAGCATGTCATCAATGGAAAAGCGCAACTTCGCCAGCGACTGGTGCAGCCGCCGTTTCTCGTATTCGGCATCTTCGTTGAAGAGATTGGTGACCACGACGCGGGGCTCGTGCAGGATAACGCCCCCAAGCCCGATGCCGTCGGCCAGTGCCGTTCCCTTCAGATTGAGCGGACGCGAGAGATCGAGCCCCTGGCCCTGCTTGTCGAGGCCTTCCAGTTCACCGGCGGCGATCAGTTCGGCAAGCACCATGGCGGTGGTCTCGAGTGCCTCCACCTCGTCGTCGCGGTAGACACGCTGTTCCTGATTTTGAACCACCAGAACGCCGAGCGCCCGGCCTGAACGAAGGATGGGAACCCCGAGGAACGAATTGAAAATCTCTTCGCCCGTCTCCGGCAGATAGCGGAAGGCGGGGTGTCTTTGTGCATCTTCCAGATTGAGCGTTCGTGCCGTTGCGGCGATGGTACCGACCAGACCCTGACCGACCCGCAATGAGACTTCATGCACCGATTTCGGATTTAGTCCCTGTGTGGCAAACAGTTCCAGCACATCGTCGGAGCGCAGCACGTAGACCGAGCAGACCTCGGCCACCATGTTGGAGGCGATATGGCGCACGATCTTGTCCAGACGCTCCTGGGCGCCCAGTTCCTCGGCCATCACTTCCCGCAGCCGCTTCAGCAAAGTGCGCGGCCCGCCGGTTCTCTCGTTCATCGCATCATTCGCCATCTCTTCATGATGGCGCCCACAACATATGCCGCCCCCCACTTTCCGGAGAGGCTGCGCGTCCTTCACGTTTGCCGATCTTATGGCCTGCCGCCGCCCTTGTCAGCCGCCAATCGGAAGCCGGCGGCTTGGCACAGACCCTATGCTACATTGTCGAGGCCGTATGCGGCATGCAGGGTGCGCACCGCCAGTTCCGTATATTCAGAATCGATCAGCACCGAAAACTTGATTTCGGAGGTCGTGATCGCCCGAATGTTGATCCCGCGCTGGGCAAGCGCAGCGAACGCGGTGGATGCAACCCCTGCATGGCTTCGCATGCCGATGCCGATTACCGACACCTTTACCAGCCCCTTGTCGCTTTGAATCACCTCGAACCCGATAGCATCGCGGCGGTCCTTGAGCACCTTGAGCGCACGCTCAACATCACCATCGGGAACGGTGAAGGTCATGTCGGTACGCGAACCATCTTCCGAAACGCTCTGCACGATCATGTCGACATTGACGTTTTCATCCGCCAGCGGTCCGAAAATCGCTGCTGATATTCCAGGCTTGTCGGGCAGCCTGCGAAGCGAAATCTGCGCCTCGTCGCGGGCATAGGCGATACCGGTTACGACTTCCTTTTCCACGATGTCATCCTCATCACAAATCAGCGTTCCCGGCGGCGAGGCGTCCGGACCGCTTTCAATCGCATCCGGATCGTCGAAACTGGAACGCACAAAGGTTTTTACACCATTTACCATCGCCATTTCCACCGAACGGACCTGCAGCACCTTCGCGCCAAGCGATGCCATTTCCAGCATTTCCTCAAAGGCGATGCGGTCAAGGCGGCGGGCCTTCGGTTCGATCCTGGGATCGGTGGTGTAAACGCCATCCACATCGGTGTAGATGTCGCACCGGTCCGCCTGAATGGCGGCAGCCAGCGCCACCGCCGTCGTATCGGAGCCGCCACGGCCCAGCGTGGCAATCCGGTTGTCCGGGCCGATGCCCTGAAAACCGGCAATCACCGCAACCTGATCAAGATCAAAACGGCGGATCAGTTCGCTGCCGTCGATTTCCTCGATACGCGCCGAGCCATGGGCGTTGTTGGTGCGGATCGGGATTTGCCAGCCCAGCCAGGAGCGTGCCTCCACGCCCATGCCCTGCAGCGTGATGGCCAGCAGGCCGGCCGTCACCTGTTCGCCCGAGGCGACCACCGCATCATATTCGCGGGCATCGTGCATGGGCGAAGCTTCCCGTGTCCAGGCAACCAGTTCGTTGGTCTTGCCCGCCATGGCAGAGACCACCACCGCAACCTGATGGCCGGCATCAACCTCCCGTTTGACGTGGCGCGCAACGTTGCGGATGCGGTCGATATCCGCAACGGAAGTGCCGCCGAATTTGAGCACGAGACGCGCCATAGAAGGGATTTCCGAAACCATGCACCCCTAAAGGGGCATATTGCCAGAGGAAAGAAGGCCCATGCGGGGCCTCCGTCTTGAAATCGCCGGTTCCTTACTGAATAACCGTTTGGCATGCAAGCAATCCGCCAGCCCGTTTGGTCCGCCCGAATGGATCGAAAGGCAAGCCGCCTGTACAAGGAAAACGCCGTAATGTCCGCACAAGCAAAGCCCGCTACCACCATTGATCAGGCGGAAGTCGACCGTTTTTCGGCCATGGCAGCCGAGTGGTGGGATCCCTCTGGCAAGTTCAAGCCCCTGCACAAGTTCAATCCCGTCCGCCTGGCTTATATCAAGGAAAAGGCAAGCCAGCGCTTTGATCGTGATCCCAGGGACAGCCGGGGCTTCAGCGGATTGCGCCTGCTCGATATCGGCTGTGGCGGCGGATTGCTGAGCGAACCCATGGCGCGCCTTGGTGCGGAAGTCGTCGGTGCCGATGTTTCCCAAACCAATGTGGAGGTCGCAAAACTTCATGCAGCCCAGAGCGGCCTGACGATCGATTATCGCGCCATGTCGGCCGAAGCGCTTCAGGAAGCAGGGGAAACCTTCGACATCGTACTCAACATGGAAGTGGTCGAGCATGTTGCCGATGTCGATCTTTTCATGAGCAAATGCGCCGCCATGGTGCGCCCTGGCGGGCTGATGTTCGCCGCCACCATCAACCGCACCATGAAGGCCAGGGCCCTGGCCATCTTCATGGCGGAAAACGTGCTGCGCTGGCTGCCCAGAGGCACCCACCAATACGAGAAGCTGGTGACACCGCAGGAACTGGAAAAGCCGCTGAAAGAAAGCGGCATGCAGGTCATCGACCGTACCGGCGTGTTTTACAACCCGCTCACCGACCAATGGGCACGCTCGCGTGACATGGACGTCAACTACATGATCCTCGCGGCACGCGACTGACCGCGGCAATCCGTCATAATGTCAGTTACGGTCTTCCGGCAACTCCGGCAGCGGATAGACGTCAATGCCCTCTTCCACCAGCTCGGCAGCGTCCTCGGCCCTGGCCTGTCCGTAAATGCCACGCTCCTGCGCCTCGCCATAGTGGATTTTGCGTGCTTCCTCGGCAAACCGGTCGCCCACATCCTCTGCCGATTCCGTCACCTGTTTGCGGAAGGCCCGCACCTGCTCGATAAAGGCCCGGCGCAACTGCGGCGGCAGGGAGGCAACGGTTGCAGTGCCGGAAGCATCCGTCTTTGCGGCGCTCTCTGGAGAACTTCCCGCTTCAACCGCCACCGGCACGCTGCTGCGCTTTTTCGGCGAATTCACCGATGGCGCCATGATTGTCTTGGACACACCGCCATTGCCACAGACCGCGCAGGCAAGATGGCCTGCCTTTTCAAGCCGGTCATATTCCTCGCCGGCTGAAAACCAGCCTTCGAATTCGTGGCCATTGCTGCAAACAAGCGAGTATTTGATCATCTCTTGCTTCCGATATACGCGAGCCGCTGGATATCCCTTCCCAAGGGTACAGCAGAGCGCTGCTTTCTACAGGAAACCGGCATTCAAGGTAAAGGCCGCCTCTTCAATAGCCATCACACCTTGGTCAGTGCAAAGCGGCGCTCATTGTCGAGCACCGGCAGGCGCTGGCGGGCACTTTCAACCTCATCCAGATCGAGATCACAAACCAGAACCCCCGGTTCGTCATGATCAAGACGGCCCACAATCTCGCCCCACGGTCCGGCAACCATCGATCTGCCCCAGGTCTCCCGCCCGTCTTCGTGGCTGCCGCCCTGGGCTGCCGCAATGACAAATGCGCCATTCTCAATGGCCCTTGCCCTCAGCAGGGTTTCCCAATGCGCCTTGCCGGTCGGGCGGGTGAACGCCGCCGGGCAGGTCAGGATTTGCGCGCCTGCCTTGGCAAGCTGCCGGTAGAGCTGCGGAAAGCGGATATCATAACAGATTGACAGCCCGATCTTGGCAAAGCCCGCTTCCACCACCACCGCCCGGTCGCCCGGCGCATAGCGGGCCGATTCCTGCCAGCGGTTTTTCTCATCCACCGATACATCGAACATGTGGATCTTGTCATAGGTGGCAACCAGCATGCCATCGGGCGAAAAGACCGCTGCTCTGTTTGCTGCCCGCCCATCTTCATCGGTTTGCGGGCGGCGGATCGCCGTTGATCCAAGGTGAAACCAGATGCCATGGCGCTTCGCCAGTTCTGCCGCGGCCAGAAACGACGGGTCTTCTTCCTGCGGATTTATGATCTCAAGCAGCGCCTTGGGGTTTTTCTCCAGCAACCCGGTCATCTCCGGCGTCTGCACATAGTTGGCACCCTTTGCAACTGCCTCTTCGGTCAGTTGCCGCATGACGCGCACATTGGCGTCCGGGTCGGTGCCAGATCGCATCTGGACGCAGGCAACGCGGAAGCTGTTTTGGGTATCAGCCATGGTTCAACATCGCATCCAGCTTGCCGGCTCGCTCCAGCGCCATCAATTCATCGCAACCGCCAACATGATGACCACCGATGAAAATCTGCGGAAACGTGGTACGTCCCGATTTCCGGATCATCTCCTGGCGCAGTTTCGCATCGAAGGTGGCGTCGATCTCGCGAAACGCCACCGCCTTGCGCGACAGCAGGCTTTTCGCCGCAGTGCAAAAGCCGCAAAGCTTGCGGGTATAGATAACAACATTGGCCATGCAGGGTTCCGGTAACAGGAGGATCGGGGCTTACACGGTATATAGAGCTTCGATTGCTGTCGGTTCAACTCTTGCAAAGGTAAGAACGTCAACCCGTGCAGCGCCCGCCCGTTTGAGCGCCCGGCAGGCAGCGCTTGCTGTGGCACCGCTGGTAAATACATCGTCGATCAGAACAAGCTTGCTGCCTGCAACACCGGCCTTTTGCGCGGCAGGAACGCGGAACGCACCAGCCACGTTGCGCGCCCGCTGGTTCGCGGTCAGGCCGACCTGCTGGCGGGTCTTGCGAATACGCTGCAGAAATTCGGGGCGATAGTCCAGCCCGCATGCCCTGGTAATATGCCGTGCCAGCTCTGCAGACTGATTGTAGCGCCTGCCAAGACGCCGCATTCCGTGTAGCGGCACCGGCACAACCACCACGCCGGGCTCCAGCAATTCGCGGCCCGCCCGCACCATCCATTGCGCCATCCACGGGGCGAGATCGAGCCGGTCACCATATTTGAGGCGGGTAACCAGTACCTTGCTGGCGCCGTCATAGATCAGCACTGCCCGTGCCCGTTCATAGGGCGGCGGTGCCGCCAGCACTTCCGGCGAAAGGGCCCCCTCACCAGCGTCATACTCGAAAGGTTTGCCCGAAATCGCGCAATACGGCTTGGCGATGAAGCGCAGCTTGCACCAGCATTGTGCACAGCAGGCACCGGCCTCCGCCGCAAGCGCGCCGCAGATCAGACATTGCGGCGGCACCGCCACATTGGCAAGGCCGGACAGGACCCTTCCCGCAAGACGTGTAGCTGACATCATGCATCAATTGAAGCATGCAGAGCCGGGGCCGGCAAGCAGCCGGACCGCAAGCTGTCTCACCATCGGCTTCCTTCGGCGCTCAAAACCGATTATGGACCGCACATGGACAGCACAATGTACGCCCGCCGACGGCAACAATTGACAGAGCGAGCCGCCCGCATCGCAATGCCCGGCGCAGATTTCCTGCACGGTGAGGCCGCAGGGATCGTCGGCGAGCGCCTTGCAGCAATCAACCGGCGGTTCGAGAAACCGGCTCTGCTGTTTGACGGCCCCTTCGCCGCAAACATCGGGCGGATCGTCTGCGAGGCTGGCGCGCCCATTGACGGCACCTTTTCGCACGTTGCCTGGCCCAAACCGGGCAAAACCGGTGAAATTCTACCGATGGAACCGCAATCAGCCGACCTCATTGTCTCCGTTTTCGATCTACAGCGGGTCGCCGATCCTGCGGCAATGCTGCTGCAGATCAATCATGCCCTTGTTCCCGACGGATTGTTCATGGCCGTTCTGCCGGCCGCCGGTTTTCTCGCCGAGTTGCGGCAAGCCCTGATCGAAACGGAATTGTCGCTGCGGGAGGCTGCGGCAGCCCGTGTCGACCATTTTCGCGCCACCAGCGAAATCGGCAACCTGCTGCAGCAGGCCGGCTTCAAACTGGTGGTCAGCGATCTGGAGGAACGCGACATCCGCTATCGCGATGTGAAGCATCTGCTCGGCGATATTCGCGCAGCCGGCGCTGCATCCCTGCAAAGCACCAGCTCTCCGGCGCTTCCAAAGAAGGCACTTTCAACCCTGGAAAATGTCTATGGAAAACTGGCCGGAACGGCGGATGGCCGCATTCAGGCAAGCGCCAGAATGGCGTTCGCAACCGGGTGGAAACACGCAGCGAACCAGCAGCAGCCGTCAAAGCCCGGTTCTGCCACCCATCGGCTGCAGGATTATCTGAAAAAGAAATAAAGGCGCTGCAGGACGGAACGATCAGAAGTTATTGAACTTGTCGCCAAGCTCGTTGTAATCTTCGCCAACGGAAGTGCCGATCGCAGTGGCGCCGCCGACAATGGCAATCGAAATCAGGCCACCGATCAGCGCATACTCAATTGAGGTCGCTGCATCTTCATTTTTGAGGAAGTTCTTGAAAAAGCGCCACATTGTATATCTCGACTCCACTTGGTGTCAGGAAGCTTACCGGGAACTTCCAACCTGCCTCTTAACAAACATGCTTAACGCTTTTTCTTTGCGAAACCGGTAAACGGTTGCCTTACTTGTCGAGGACACTTTTACGTACAGTATAAGTCTTTGATTTCTCAATGCTTCCCGTCATCACGCGATCAATGCCAAGCGCCCGGTTTTCCGCATATCGGCTGGCAGCATTGTTCAGCAATGGCGCGGCAAGCACGGAAAGAGAAAGCGCAATGGCACCAAACAGCAAGGCGGACTGTACCGTGATGTTGCCGCTGTGATTGGTCCAGAACCGATTGGCAAGCCGGCTGTACAATTTCGTCCTGTTCATTGTGGCAACCCCTCTCAAACACACGATTTCGTGCAGACTGGCCGGCAAGATCACATGCGCCGGCTTGGTTAAATTTTTCACAACTTTATAAAAGATCGATTAACGCCGGTATCAGCGGTGCATCGGCAGGGGGCATGGGATAGTCGCGCAGCCGGTTGGGCCGGACCCATTTCAACGCCTGGCCTTCCCGCGCCGCCATCAGTCCTTCCCATTTGCGGCAGACATATAACGGCATCAGGAGATGAAAATCCCCGTAGTCGTGGCTGGCAAAGGTCAGCGGTGCCAGGCACGACTTCCACGTGGTCACGCCCAGTTCTTCCTGCAATTCACGCAGCAGGGCATCCTCCGGCAATTCGTCCCTCTCAACCTTGCCGCCGGGAAATTCCCACAACCCCGCCATGGCCTTTCCCTCTGGCCGCCGGGTAATCAGCACCCGGTTGTCGGCATCAATCAGTGCGCATGCTACCACCAGCAGCGTTTTCATGAACCTGCCTCCGCCTCACCCGCTTCCCCAACCGGCGGCTTCCAGTAGCTGTAACGGTAAACCTCCTTGAACCCCGCCTGCTCATACAGCTTGCGCGCCGGACGGTTGTCGGCAACGACCTGCAGCCAGGCTTGCCGGGCGCCGTGATGATGGGCCCAGCGCAGCGCTGTGGAAAGAACCTTGCGGGCATGGCCCTTGCGGCTCTCGGCCTTGCAGGTGACAAGATCGAAAACTCCGGCAAGCCGCAGATCGCGCACGCAGCGCACCACACTGACCAACTTGCCGTCATCGTCCCGGTGGCGCATGAACAGGCCGGTCTCCGGCTCGGTCGCTCCGATGATTTCTGCAAGGCCGGGCTTTAAGGCAGAGCTTTCCTGCGACAGTTCAATATACCCGTCAACCCAACGCCCGATGTCTTTCATCGGCAGCTGGTCTTCAGCGCCGGCCGCCGTTTGCGGTGTCAAATCGGCCATCATCACCAGACTTTCCTCAAAACTGCGCCATCCCTTTTCCAGCAGCGTTTTCCGCAGCACCTCAGGCGCCAGTGGCGTCAGGCGAAACAGCAGCGGCCGCCCGAAACTGCGAAACCGCTCTCCGGCAAGGGCAACGCGGTTTTCAAGATCGAGCCGGTCATCGGGATCAAGGGGATTTACGGAATTAAGCCGCTTTGCAGGATGGCCTGCGGTCATGCGGATTGCCCAAGTACCATCGTAGCGGGTGGTGGTGGAGGGAAACGAACGGAAGCTTGCCGCCTCCAGCAACCGGATTTTGGGAAGATGATATTTCAAGACGCCTCCGGCACCGCCCGGCTGCGTAGCTGAATGCCGATTGCTTCCCGGTTCAACTCCGGTAATCGGCATTGATGGCTACATAGTCTGCTGTGAGATCGCAGGTCCAAACCGTGGCCGAGCCGCGCCCGACGCCAACATCAACCGCGATATCGATAAAATCCCGTTTCATGATCTGTGTTGCTTTTTCCTCTTCGTAATCGGGAGCCCGAACGCCCTTGCGCGCAACGCACAAGCCACCGAAGGAGATTTTCAGCCTGTCCCTGTCGGCGGCTTCGCCAGCCTTGCCAACAGCCATGACGATACGGCCCCAATTGGCGTCTTCGCCGGCAATTGCCGTCTTGACCAGCGGCGAATTGGCGATCGCAAGTCCGATACGGCGGGCCGATGCCGCACTCCTGGCGCCGCTTACGGTGATTTCCACGTGCTTGGAGGCACCTTCCCCGTCGCGCACCACCAGCATCGCAAGTTCGTGCAACACCTGTTTGAGTGCCCTGGCAAACACATTAACTCCGCCGGACCTGGAATTCGTCTCTCCCTCGCGTCCATTCAGAGCGGAAAACAGCAGGACGGTATCGCTTGTCGACGTATCACTGTCGACGCTGATCGAGTTGAAGCTGGGGCCAACGGCTTTCGCCAGCAGCTTCTGCAACAGGCCGCTCTCCATCGGATAATCGGTTACCAGAAAGGAAAGCATGGTCGCCATGTCCGGCTGGATCATGCCCGATCCCTTGGCCATTCCGTTGAGCCGGTAGGATTTGCCGGCCACCTCGAAGGTTCGTGTCGCCATCTTCGGATAGGTGTCGGTAGTCATGATGGCTCGGGCGGTTGCCTCCCAGCCTTCCGCCGCCGCCTTGCTGCCGGCTTTTTTTAGGTGCTGTTCAAAGCTGGAAGCATCAAGCGGTTCACCGATGACGCCGGTGGAAGCGGCAAATACCTCCGATACCTTGCAGCCGAATGCCTGGCAGGCGGCCGCTACGGTCTGTTTGACGGCATCTGCGCCCTTCATACCGGTAAACGCATTGGCATTGCCGGAGTTGACGACAACGGCGCGCGCCCTGCCCTTCGGCAACTGTTTGCGGCACCAGTCGACCGGCGCAGAAGGACATTTTGAACGGGTAAAGACCCCGGCCACACTTGCCGGGCGGTCAAAAACAATCACCGCAAGATCTTCGCGATTTTTGTATTTGATTCCCGCCTCAACGGCGCCCAGCCGCACCCCCTCGATTGCCGGCATGGCGGGATATCCTTTTGGTGCAAGCGGCGAGACCTTCATAGGGCTTGTCCCCATTCATGCAATCCGGTTTGCAAATCGGTCCGGCAAACCAAGGGAATAGCGGGAAGAGTCAAGGATTGAGCCCGGTTCCCCAATGCCGCCCGAACCTTACTGTTCTTTCGTTTCTGTGGTTGCCTCTACCGCCGACTTCAAATCAGCGTCAAGGATTTCCACATCGGTTTCCTCGCGCGCCTTTTTGACCAGCTCGAAATACTTTTCCCGGTACACCACCTGCCGGATCTGGTCCTTGACCTGATCAAACTGAGGTTTCGGCTTTTCGCGCTCTTCTTCCTTCAAGATGACATGCCAGCCGAACTGGGTCTTCACCGGCGTGGTGGTGAACTTGCCATTGTCGAGGCCGAAGGCGGCTTCCTCGAATTCGGGAACCATCTGCCCCTTGCCGAAATATCCCAGATCGCCGCCATTGGCACCCGACGGGCCGGTTGACTTATCTTTGGCGAGTTCGGCAAAATCCTTGCCCTGGGCAAGTTCTGCAATGACGGCATTTGCCTCTTCTTCGCTCGCCACCAGAATGTGCCGTGCCTTGATTTCGGTTTCCGGTGCCGTTGCCGCGATTTCCTTGTCAAAGCGCTCGCGAACCTCTTCGTCGCTCACACCGGCAACCACCGTCTCCTGAAAATAGAGATTGTGCAGGTTGCGCGATTGAACGAAGGCCATGCGGGCCTTGAAGCTGTCCTTTTCGTCAAGCCCTTCGACTGCCGCCTTGTTGGCCAGCAGTTTGATGTCGATCAGGGCAGCCAGGATCGCAGCCTTGCGCTTGTCTTCGGGAACCTGGGCAAATTCGCGGCTCAGTTCAGACTCCGCAAAGGCAAGTTCCTGGGTGGTGATTTTCATCTCGCCGACTTTGGCAACCACCTTGCCTTCGGCTGCAGCGCTGCCAGCGCCCAGCCCACTGCCCAGCATTGCAGCCATCACAATTGCTGCCGGCAGCCTCATTCCCTTGATCATTCCGCTTCCTTTCGGGCCGGATTCCGCTTGGCTCCCGGCGTTGACATAGACCTACTCCACTCTTATCTGTCGCTTTGGCCGCCGTCCACCGGCCCCGTCATTTTTCATGTTTCAAATGATGGAAACACGCATATTCAAAGACCGGGCAAATTCACTCAGTTTTACAATGGCTTGGGTCTGACGCCTGTCACTGCCGGTTTCCGTGCCGGCCTGCCGATGGCGCAACACAGCTAAGGATCCCGCAATGGGCATGTTCTCTGGTATCGCAAAGAAGATTTTCGGTTCGGCCAACGAACGCCAGGTCAAGATGTTGTTACCGAAGGTGGAGGCGATCAACGCGCTTGAGGAAGAAATCTCCGCGCTTTCCGACAAAGACCTGAAAGCCAAAACCGACGAGTTCCGCCAGCAAATCGCCAATGGCGCGAAGCTGGATGATCTTCTGGTTCCAGCTTTCGCGGTTGCCCGCGAGGCGGCGAAGCGATCCCTCGGCATGCGGCCCTTCGACGTGCAGTTGATCGGCGCGATGATCCTGCATGATGGCGGCATTTCCGAGATGCGCACCGGTGAGGGAAAGACGCTGGTGGCAACCCTTGCCGTCTATCTCAACGCGCTTGCAGGCAATGGCGTCCATGTGGTCACCGTCAACGATTATCTGGCCAAGCGCGATGCCGAATGGATGGGCAAGCTCTATGAGTGGCTCGGCCTTTCCACCGGCGTCATTGTCCACGGCCTCAACGACGATGAACGCCGCGCCGCCTATGCCTGCGACGTGACCTACGGCACCAACAACGAATTCGGCTTCGACTATCTGCGCGACAACATGAAGTTCGATCTGGAAAGCATGGTGCAGCGTGGCCACAACTACGCCATCGTCGATGAGGTCGACTCCATTCTGATCGATGAGGCCCGTACTCCGCTGATCATCTCCGGCCCGCTCGACGACCGTTCCGAACTCTATGTCACCGTCGACAAGTTCATCCCCATGCTTGACCAGGCCGATTACGAAATCGATGAAAAACAGAAGTCGGCCAACTTCACCGAGGACGGCACGGAAAAGCTGGAAGGCCTGCTGAGGGAAGCCGGGCATCTGAAGGGCGAATCCCTCTACGATATCGAAAACGTTGCCATCGTCCACCACGTGAACAACGCGCTGAAGGCACACAAGCTGTTCCAGAAGGACCGCGACTACATCGTGCGCAATGATGAGGTTGTCATCATCGACGAGTTCACCGGCCGCATGATGCCGGGGCGCCGCTATTCGGAGGGCCAGCATCAGGCGCTGGAGGCCAAGGAAGGCGTGACCATCCAGCCTGAAAACCAGACGCTCGCCTCCATCACGTTCCAGAACTATTTCCGCCTGTATGACAAGCTTGCCGGCATGACCGGCACCGCCATGACGGAAGCCGAGGAGTTCGCCGATATTTATGGCCTTCAGGTGGTTGATGTGCCCACCAACCTGCCGGTTGCCCGGATGGATGAGGACGATGAGGTCTACCGGACGGTCGAGGAGAAATACCGGGCGATCATCCATCTCATCAAGGACTGCCGCGAGCGCGGCCAGCCGGTGCTTGTCGGCACCACCTCGATCGAAAAATCGGAACTTTTGGCCGAGCAACTGCGCCAGGGCGGCATCAAGGACTTCCAGGTCCTCAATGCCCGCTATCATGAGCAGGAAGCCTATATCATTTCACAGGCCGGCGTTCCCGGCGCCATCACCATTGCAACCAACATGGCCGGCCGCGGCACGGACATCCAGCTCGGCGGCAATATTGACATGCGGCTCGAGCACGAGCTCGCCGACATGGCCGAAGGCAAGGCGCGCGACAAGAAGGAAAAGGCGATCCGCGATGAAGTGGCGGCGCTCAAGGAACAGGCAAAAGCCGCCGGCGGCCTCTACGTCATCGGCACCGAACGCCACGAAAGCCGCAGGATCGACAACCAGTTGCGGGGCCGGTCGGGCCGCCAGGGCGATCCAGGCAGTTCCAAGTTCTTCCTGTCGCTGCAGGATGATTTGATGCGCATCTTCGGCTCCGACCGCATGGACGGCATGCTGCGCAAGCTGGGGCTGAAGGAAGACGAAGCGATTATCCATCCCTGGATCAACAAGGCACTGGAAAAAGCCCAGCAAAAGGTGGAAGCGCGCAACTTCGACATCCGCAAGAACCTGCTGAAGTTCGACGACGTGATGAACGACCAGCGCAAGGTGATCTTCGAACAACGCATCGAATTGATGCAGTCGGAGGATATTTCCGATACCATTGCCGACATGCGCAACGAGGTTATCGATGATCTCGTTGCCCGCCACATTCCTGAGCGGGCCTATCCGGAGCAGTGGGAGACAAAGGAACTCAAGGAAGGCGTCAATGCCTACTTCGCCCTCGATCTGCCGGTTGACGAATGGGCCGGGGAAGAGGGCATCGACGAGGAAGACATCATCGATCGCATCACCGAGGCCGCCGAAAAGGCCTATGAAGACAAGAAACAGCGTTTCGGGCCGGAAATCTCCAAATACGTCGAAAAATCAGTCGTGCTGCAGACCATCGACCATCTCTGGCGCGAGCATCTGGTCAATCTCGATCATCTGCGCTCGGTAGTGGGCTTTCGCGGCTACGGCCAGCGTGATCCGCTGCAGGAATACAAGGGTGAGAGCTTCGAACTGTTCCAGGCCATGCTGGTCAATCTGCGCCAGGCCGTCTGCGCCCAGCTTTCCCGGGTCGAACTTGCGCCGCCGGAAGATCGGCCGCAGCCTGCCGCCGCTGCCGCTGCAGGCTTTTCTCCAGAGGGCGGCGTCGACCCTGAAGAATTACCGGATGAATGGCTGAAAACCGGCCGCAACGCGCCATGTCCCTGCGGTTCTGGCAAGAAGTTCAAGCACTGCCACGGTAAATACGTCTAAGGCTCCCGACGCTCATGCGCGCTTGGATCAGGCCCGCCCATAGGTGGAAAATTCCGGATCGAGCAAAACCAGCTGTTCGCGAAGCTTGCCAAGCGCGCGGGCCTCGATCTGCCGAACCCGTTCTTTCGAAATGCCGAACTCCTGGCCAAGTTCTTCCAGGGTGGCGCCGTTTTCACGCAGCCGCCGTGCCTTGATGATTTGCCGCTCGCGGGCATTCAGCATCGCCATTGCATCGTTGAGCCATCCGTGATGCCGCTCGTCATCGATTGACCGCTGAGCGGCTTCATCCGGCGTTACTTCCTCCGACACCAGCCCCTCGATCCGCGGCGTCGACCCGCCTCCGTCATCATCCCTCATCGGCGCATCAAGGGACAGGTCCGCGCCGGAAAAGCGCGCGTCCATCTGCGCAACGTCCTTGACGGAAACCTTCAGCGCGCGGGCGATTTCCTCATAGGTCTGCCGGCCATCGGACGCACTGCCATTGGCCGCAATTCGGGCACGCAGTTTCCGCAGGTTGAAAAACAGGGCCTTCTGTTTGGAACTGGTACCGCCACGCACGATCGACCAGTTCCTCAGGATATGGTCCTGCATCGCCGCCCTGACCCACCAGGTGGCATAGGTCGCAAAGCGCACCTCGCGCTGCGGGTCAAAGCGTGCCGCTGCCTCCAGCAGGCCGATATGACCTTCCTGAATGAGGTCGGCCAGCGGCAGGCCATAACGGCGAAACTTGAAGGCCAGTGAAAGCACCAGGCGCATATGTGCCAGGGTCAGGGCGTGCAGGGCCTGCTGGTCGCGCCTGTTTATCCAGCGCCTGACAAGATCGAGCTCTTGTGAACGTTCCAGATAGGGCGCATCCGATGCCGCCTTGAGAATCTGCTTGCTGGGATACTCCTGATAAGCCATTGCCTTCCTCCCCCGCCGGCAAGGCAGCCATCACAGATTGGCACAGCCGGTTCGGCGGGCATGCCCGTTTCGATCTGAAACGCGCTTCCATGGGCAATACGAAAAAAAGCCCGGAATGGTTTCCGGGCTTTCTTGAATTTCGGAATTTTGACGGTATCAGGCGGCTTTTTCTTCCGACTCGTCATTGGCAGCCGCACCGCGGCGCGGTCCTTTGGCGAGGTTCTTTTCGATCAGAACCACTGCTTCGGTGGTGGAAATCTTGTTGACGGAGGAAATCTCACGCGCCATGCGGTCAAGAGCTGCCTCATAGAGCTGGCGTTCGCTGTAGGACTGCTCCGGCTGATTGTCGGAACGGAACAGATCTCGCACAACCTCGGAAATCTGGATCAGGTCGCCGGAGTTGATCTTTGCCTCATATTCCTGCGCCCGCCGGCTCCACATGGTGCGCTTGATGCGCGCCCTGCCTTGCACGGTTTTCAGCGCCTTTTCCACCAGGGAAGGCTCTGCAAGTTTCCGCATGCCGGCAGAAGATGCCTTGGCAACAGGAACCCGCAGGATCAACTTGTCCTGCAGAAAGCTGATGACAAACAGTTCCAGCTTGTGGCCTGCTACTTCCTGTTCCTCGATCGACGAAATCTGACCGACCCCGTGAGCGGGATAGACGATGTATTCGTTGACACGGAAACCTTGACGCTGGGTGGCTTTCTTGGCGGTAGCCATTCTACACTTACTCCCTCATTAACCCGTTCAGAGCGCGGGCTTTTGTGACCGGACGAAAAAAATCCGGCCAAACGGATTTCAGATGCTGCCAACCGCCGAACGCCGGCAGCAACCTGATTTCAACAGCCGTTTGATTGAGGCACGAAAGAAAATCCCTTTGGTGCATGCCGAAAGGCAAGAGCCGATTGCCAAAAGCAATAATGGTCCCCTTGATCGGATGCGCTCAGGTAAATGCCTTGTTTTTGTGACAAGAAAGATCACACCTTTCCGGGGCTTATTGCTACAGAAAGATGCAGGCCTTTGTTGCGAATTTCGACTGTTAACAAGTTCCTAACACAAAAAACGCCAAAAATCAACGATTTCGCACTTGCGGCATGGCTGGAAGGGCAAACTCCGCACGTTATGCTTAACGCTGACAATGTCTCAGGGCAGTTTAACCTGCGGGCAGGAATTCAGTCGCCCTGGCCCGGCTCGGGCGAAAAGTACTTTTCGAATTTGCCTTCAACGCCGTCAAATTCCTTGGCATCTTCCGGGGATTCCCGCTTGATGGTGATATTGGGCCACTTTTCGGCATATTCGGCATTGAGCTGCAGCCACTTGTCCAGCCCCGGCTCGGTATCCGGCAAAATGGCTTCGGCAGGGCATTCCGGTTCGCAAACCCCGCAATCGATGCATTCATCGGGATGGATGACGAGCATGTTCTCGCCTTCGTAGAAGCAGTCGACCGGACATACTTCGACGCAATCCATGTATTTGCATTTGATGCACTTGTCGTTGACGATGTAAGTCATGATGACACCGGGGGAACGGATTACTGCTGGATCAATAGCGACCTTGCCGTGACTACAGGCTTTGCCATGCCGGTTCAAGGGGTTCGGGAGAACACCGGAAGCGGCATTTTTTCACAGTCCCGAAAAGCCTTCTGCACGGCTGTTTGGCAGCCTTAAAAGCCGTCCTTTCCGGCAAGCTTGCGGGCAAGTCTGCGTTCGCGGGCATCGGGCCGCTTTTCCCGCAGCATGCCTGAAGCAGAAGCCACTTTCTCTCCATCCGGGCCGTTTTCCGGGCGTGGCGAGCGGTCCACATACAACATGGCGGCCTCCGAATGGGGCCCGCGCCGTTCTCCGCAGGCAACGATCTCCAGCAATCTCACATCGGCATGGTGTGTGCCGCCATGTACTGCGAGTGTAACCGTATCGCCCGGACCGACGGGAAAGGCGTTGTTTGCGATGCGCTGGCCGTTGATTCTCACCCGTCCGGACTGGATCAGTTTCTGCGCCAGCGACCGGCTTTTTGCCTGCCGGGCATGCCAAAGCCACTTGTCGAGGCGGATTTTGCCCGCCTTGGGGGATTGTGGCCGCTGCTCACTCACCCTTCTTCAGATCTTCCTTCAACGCGGCAAGCTTGGCAAACGGAGAATCGGGATCGATCGCATCACGGTTTTTTTTCGGGCCGCTTTGCATGCGCTGGCCGCCGGCCGGTTTTCTTCCCTTGCCGCCGGGTTTGGCATGTTTGCCTTTGCCCTTGCGTGGGCCCCGGTTCTCGCCACCATCCTGGCGTTTTCCCTGATCCTGACCGGTCGCACGGCGCGGCTTGCCCCCGGTTTTGCGCGGCGCCGGCCGCCAGACAAGGATCGTCTTGGGGCCTTCATCGGCTTCGCCGGAGGCATCGGGCTGCCCGCCATCGCTTGCACCATCTGCGGCAGCATCGGCGGCAACACCTTCTTCTGGCTGATCTTTGGCTTCCGCATCTGTTTCAGTACGTTCCACCAGCGCTGGCGAAGCCGCTTCCGATCCATTGTTCGCCGCAGCTTCCGCCTGCGGTTCTCCCGACAGCGTTACCGTTTCACTGGAAGGCCCCGCCCCTTCACTCGCCACCTGCGGCGTGGCAACATCACCAGCTTCACCAGCCACCGCATTTTCTGTTTCCGGCGCAGCACCATCTGCAGCAGCAGCGTCAGCAGCGCCCTGTTCTGCAACCGGCTCTGGCGGCTTCACATCGCTTTCAAGTTTTGGCTCGCCGCGATAGCCAAGCCCCTTCAACACCAGTTCCATGTCTTCATGGGTGGCGCCCAGAATGGAAAGCATGGCCGGCGTTAC
Organism: Salaquimonas pukyongi; assembly: GCF_001953055.1. Classification (NCBI taxonomy): domain Bacteria; kingdom Pseudomonadati; phylum Pseudomonadota; class Alphaproteobacteria; order Hyphomicrobiales; family Salaquimonadaceae; genus Salaquimonas; species Salaquimonas pukyongi. The sequence goes on from NZ_CP019044.1 coordinate 2,981,759, forward strand.
ATAAAAACTGCGCCCGTCGATCGCCCCTTCCGGCTTCGCAGCGCCGTCCTGCGCCTTATAGTACAGCGCCGGACGAATGAGATCGGCCAGCCGCTCGAGAATATCGATGCGCACGGCCTTGGCTCCCAGTATGCGATAGCCGCAGATCCGGTAAACCTCGTCCTCGTAGGAAGCTTCATGCACCGCCGATGTCCGCCCGGAGGCCAGCACCTGCAGCACTTCCGCACGGCCGGGTGCATCCAGACGGTCATTTTTTACCGCCCAAAGCAGGCACAGCAACTCGGCCGGTGCCGGTTTCAGAAGGGCCGGGACGTAGATGGTATAGGCCCCGAAACGCACCCCGTGCCGGCGCAGTCCGGCGCGCATGTCCTGGGAAAGGTTTTGCACATCGGACGCGATCTCACGCCGCTGGATGTTGCCGTAGTTCTCCACCAGGCGGAATGCGGTGCCCCGCGCCAGCCCTTCCAGCGTCTGGTCGCTGCTCATCTCCACCAGTGGCTTGAGAACATTTGCCGTATGGTTGGCAATCCAGCGATCCAGCCGCTGCACAACCTGATCGCGGGCCGTGCCGGTCAACTGTTCATCGGCAAGCAGCACGATCCGCGGATGCAGGTAATCTTCGCCTGCAACAAGCTTGCCCACCGGCTCGCCCTGCCAGCGCAGCATGCCGTCGCTGTCCAGTGCAAAATCGGTGTTGGGCGATGCGTTGAGCCGGTTGGCCCGTTTTTCCATCTCTCCCGTCAGGGCCTTGGATGCCGCCGCATTGGCTGCCTTGGCTTCGGGGCTCTGGCCGGCCGTATCCGGCGTAAACCGGAACCCGGCGAGCTTGCCCACATGATGGCCTTCCACTTGCACTGCGCCATCAGGCTTGATTTCCGCTTCCATTGAGGCGTTGTCCCGCAGTTTCCTCATCAGTTGGCTTGTCCTGCGATCAATAAAGCGTTTCGTCAAGGCTTCATGCAAAGCGTAGGACAGGCTGTCTTCCACCTGGCGTGCGGTCTCCTGCCAGTATGGTGCGTCATCAAGCCATTCCTCGCGGTGGGAGAGATACGTCCAGGTCCTGATCTGCGCGATCCGGGCCGACAGGGCATCGATACCGCCATCGCGCCGGTTGGCCTGTTTGATCTGTGCTGAAAACCAGTCCGTGTCGATTTTTCCGCGCTCGCTGATCTGTCTGAAAATGCGCAACAGCAGCTCACCATGAGAAGCCGGCGAAATCTTGCGGTAATCGGGAACACAGCACACGTCCCAAAGCAGCCGCACAACCTCTGCCGATGTGCAGGCGCCATGCACCCACCGCTCACGCGACAGCGTCTCCAGCGCCACCAGGTCGGATACCGGCAGCGCCTTCATCAACAGCCGGTTGCCGGATGGCATCTCCAGGCTTTGCCGCAATGTGCCGATGCTTGAAAAATCAAGATCCCGGTTGCGCCAGTTCAACACCTTGACCGGTTCGAAGGCGTGGCTTTCCAATTGTCCGGCCAGTTCCCCCTCAAGCGGCGGCACCTGGCCGGTCACTCCGAAAGTGCCGTCCCGCATGTGCCGCCCTGCCCGGCCTGCAATCTGGCCCAGTTCGCCAGCCGTCAGCCGCCGGTACTGGCGGCCATCGAATTTCCGGTCCTGTGCAAAGGCAACATGCCTGACGTCGAGATTAAGCCCCATGCCGATGGCATCGGTTGCCACCAGAAAGTCGGCATCCCCCGCCTGATAAAGCTCGACCTGGGCATTGCGGGTGCGCGGGCTCAGCGAACCCATCACCACTGCCGCGCCGCCGCGCTGGCGGCGTACCAGTTCGGCGATGGCGTAAACCTCACCGGCGGAAAAGGCGACGATGGCGCTTCTTGTCTGAAGCCGTGTGATCTTTTTCGATCCGGCATAGGTCAGGACCGACATGCGCGGCCTTGAAACGATCTCGATGCCCGGCAGCAGATGCCGCAGCACTCCGGCCATGGTCTCCGCTCCGAGCAGCAGCGTTTCCTCCCGCCCGCGCAAGTTCAGCAGCCGGTCGGTAAAAATATGGCCGCGTTCGAAATCGGCTGCGAGTTGCACCTCGTCGATGGCAACAAAAGCGACATCGGCCTGTGACGGCATCGCTTCCACCGTGCAGACCTGATAGCGCGCCCTGGGCGGCACGATCTTTTCTTCTCCGGTGATCAGCGCAACGCTCGCCACCCCGACCTTTTCACAAAGGCGCTGATAAACTTCGCGCGCCAGCAAGCGCAGGGGCAGGCCGATCAGCCCGCTCGAATGTGCCGCCATCCGCTCGATGGCCAGATGGGTCTTCCCCGTATTGGTCGGGCCCAGGATCGCGGTAACGCCGCGCCCGCTCCCGCCCTGCAAGCCTGACCGCGCCCCGCTGGCCGGAAGATTGGTGGAGGGTGGAAAGTTCATCGCTGAAGGGCCGGCACGGGAGTTTCGGATCGCAGGGCGCCGCCAAAAACAGCAGCTGCTTCCAGCATATAGGAAAGACCGCTTGCTTGCGCCACCCGGATTTAGGCCCCGGCAACCCTAGAGCGTGTCCTGGTATCTGTTTCTAAGAGCGTGCCGGCCCGAAATAGTCCGGCTCTGCGGAAAACGTGCCAATCCAGGTCGGCACGAGAATGCGGATCGGCGTGAAGATGCTCTGCTTGTCCGTGCCGCCGCTGATTGGCGCCAGCCAGATTTCCATGTCGTTGTTTTTCGCCATCCGCCGGGTGCTCTTGTGCTTCTTCTTGTGACCGGCAACAGGAATGTATTTCAGCTTGCAGACATAGGCATGGCCATCATAGCCCTGGGTCTTGATGGCCTTGTTGCGTTTGTAGCTGAGCTTGATGTCAAAACGTGTATCACCGTCATAGACACGAAAACGGTGATTGCAGACCGCCTTGGGGTCCTTGGCTTTTTCGAACGGCACGGGCACCACCATCGTGCTTGCCGGATCGATCACGTTCACCAGGTCGTCCGGCTTGATAAGAATGTATTTTGGCGCTTTCTTTTTCTTGCGCTTGTCAGGTTTCAGATAGACATCGCTCACCTTGCCGCCCGTAAAAGCCATCTTCAGCACGGCAGTCTTCTTGTTCTCCGTTACCGAAAGATAGTGACTGGCCGCATTGTGACGGTCGCCGGCCACCTTGCCCTCGCTCTTGATCACGGCTTTGCCGGGTGCAAACCAGTCGGCCAGCCCCTGGGTGCGGCCATTGCCGGTGAAGGTGTAATTGTCACCATTCATGGCAACGCCAAAGGTGACCTTGCCCACCGTTACCGAGCCGAATTTTACCCTGAATTTGGTTTCATGGCGCTGATCCTGGGAAAGTGAGGTCTTCACTACAGGCGCTTCCTGTGCGTGTGCGGGGCCGGCGGGCGCAGGAGCAAGAAAAACAGCCCCCAGCAGGGCCATGACACTAAAGCGGTGTTTCATCGCGTTTGATCCGTATGTGGCACCATCCGTTATTCTCCGGCAAGCATAGGAAATCAGCCTGAACGCCCGATGAACCGATTCTGCGACCATCCTGCGCAAATCAAGCGTAAATGGGGCGCAAAAAGCTGGAGTTGCCTGCTTTTTCCTTGACGGCCTTCACGTTGAAGACTATAGAACCGCCGAATTTCCCGAGATTTGCGTCACCTTGGCGCTCGGCGGATGAAGCTGGGCGAAGCGGGCGCTTTGATACCGGGCAGCCGGCAGGGTAGATGACCAGGCCGCACCCGATTTCGACAAGGAACATAACCATGTCCAGAACCTGCGAACTTACCGGCAAGTCCGTCATGTATGGCAACAATGTCAGCCATGCCAACAACCGGAACCGCCGCCGCTTTCTGCCCAATCTGGTAAACGTCACGCTGATGAGCGAAACGCTTAACCAGCGCGTTCGTTTGCGCATTTCCGCCGCTGCCCTGCGCAGCGTCGAGCACCGCGGTGGTCTTGATGCCTTTCTGGCAAAAGCCAAAGAGGGCGAACTTTCCCAGAAAGCCCGTCTGCTGAAGCGCCAGATCGCCAAAAAGTCCGCAGAAGCCGCTGCCTGATACAGGCCGGCTGAACGCTAATTCGCCCGGTCCCGGAAATCCGGGGCTTTCCCGCTGGTGCCATCACCCAGGATAAAAAAATGGAACGCAATACATCACGTCCGGCCTTTGCCGCTCTCCTGCCCTATGTTGGCGCCATGGCGGCCATCGTCATCGCCTCCAACATTCTGGTGCAACACCCCTTCACGCCCTTTGGACTGGGAGAGTTGCTGACCTGGGGCGCCTTCACCTATCCTTTCGCTTTCCTTGCCAATGACCTTGCCAACCGCCGTCTTGGCATGAGCGCCGCCCGCATGGTTGTTGCTGCAGGTTTTTTGCTTGCCGTCATCCTGTCAATCTGGCTGGCGACACCGCGAATCGCCATTGCCTCGGGCACCGCCTTCGCGGTCGCCCAGATTCTCGATCTGCTGATCTTCGATCGCATGCGCATGATGACGTGGTGGAAGGCACCGCTGGTTTCCAGCATCATCGCATCGGCAATCGATACCGCCCTGTTCTTCCGTCTTGCTTTCGCGCCCTCCTTTGGAGGGATCGACCGGTGGTTCGGCATGGAAGACGGGTCGCTTGGCTTCCCGGTTGTCATGTTCGGCTACGAAATGCCGCTGTGGGTATCGCTGGCGATTGGCGATTTTCTGGTCAAGGTGCTGATCGGCTTTGTCGCCCTGCTGCCCTATGCGGGCCTGCTGCGGCTTACCGCAAAGACCCCCGCCGCCAATGAGGGTAGGTTATGATCATTCGTTCAGCACGAATTCCAGCAGCAGGGTACGCTGCAGCGTCCGGTTGAAGTTGTCATCCGATATCAGCATGATGCGGGTCTTGCCGGCACCATCCTGCCAGGCGGCAATGCCTTCCATGTTGTCGATCCGGCTGGAAAGACCGGCTTCGGCAAGCACTTCGCCTTTCAGGGTAACGCCGGCGCGGATCGATGCCGTGTCGAAACGGCGGATGCGCATGCCAAGCCCCACGGACAATCCGAAGCGGCGCTCCAGCACGGCCAGATCGCCTTGCGGCAAAAATACCGCATCGGTAACCGAATACTCGCCACTGCGGGTGATGGCGAACTCCTCGATTCCCCTGTCCGACGCGATGAAGGCACGGTTGTTGCCCTCACCGTTGAGGCTTTCTTCGGCAATCGCGACGACTTTTCCGGCAAGCGGAGAAGCCGCCGGCGCAATGGCCACGGCCTCCAATCCCTCCAGATAGGCCAGTTTCAATGGCCCAAACGAGGCCGTTGCCTGCACCGGCTTGCCGGGCGAACCGTCACGGCCGATCTGATAGCGGTTGATGCGGTTTAGGCGCTCAAAGGAGACATAGGCAGTATTGCCGCTGATCTCGAGGCCTTCTGAGTCGCCCCAGTGCTTTGATCCGTAGCGGGTGCCGTCCTGACGGCACAGACAATAAAGAGCTGCATCAGCAAGCCCTGAAACTGCGCCTTTCCCGTCCCGTTCCATGACGGCAGAAAGCCAGTTGGCCTTGTCGGTAACCGCCCATATTCTGCTGCCATCCCCGCTGATGCGCAGACCCGAAAACCCGCCAAAGCGCTCGTCTTCCGCGGTGATCTCCAGCCCGCCGGCATAGGCAAGCCTGCCAACCTTGTTGCTTGAAGAACCGATATGGAAATACCCGATCGGCTCGCTGACTACCTTGACAGGTTCCGCCATGACCGGCGCCATCAGCCATGCCAGGATAAAAGCCGCTGAAAACAGTCTTGTGGCAAAAAGGGCAAGCCGGGACATTGGCTGGCGTTATCCGGTGGCGCGGCGCCGGGTTCCGCCACCCTGCCCGCCGCTCCTGCGCGCACCGGGATGGGCAAGGCGTTCTGCCGGTCCCTCTTCGGCAAACAGCGCTGCAAGCTGTTCGGTCATCGCCCCGGCAAGTTCCTCGGCATCAACGATGGTCACCGCGCGCTTGTAATAGCGCGTTACGTCATGACCGATGCCGATCGCCAGCAATTCGATCGGCGAATAGGATTCGATGTCCGCAATCACGTGTCTGAGATGCCTTTCCAGATAATTGCCCGGATTGACCGACAGGGTCGAGTCGTCCACCGGCGCTCCATCGGAGATCATCATCAGAATGCGGCGCTTTTCCGACCGCGCCATTAGCCGGTTGTGGGCCCATAAAAGGGCTTCACCATCGATGTTTTCCTTCAAAAGCCCCTCGCGCATCATCAGTCCGAGGTTGCGGCGCGCGCGGCGCCACGGCGCATCGGCGCTCTTGTAGACAATATGACGCAAATCGTTGAGCCGGCCCGGCTGTGGCGGCTTGTCCGCCTTCAGCCACTTCTCCCGCGCCTGCCCGCCCTTCCAGGCCTTGGTGGTAAAACCGAGAATTTCAACCTTCACGCCGCAGCGCTCCAGCGTGCGGGCAAGAATGTCGGCGCAGGTCGCAGCCACGGTAATCGGCCGCCCGCGCATGGAGCCTGAATTGTCGATCAGCAGGGTAACCACCGTATCGCGGAAGATCGTTTCGCGCTCCATCTTGAAGGAGAGCGGCGTCATGGGATCAATGATGATGCGCGGAAGCCGGGCCGTATCGAGATAGCCCTCTTCCAGATCGAAGTCCCAGCCACGGTTCTGCTGAGCCATCAGGCGGCGCTGCAAACGGTTTGCAAGCCGGCCGACCACACCCTGGAGATGGGCAAGCTGCTTGTCGAGAAACGCCCTCAGCCGTTCAAGCTCGGTATCGTCACACAGTTCCTCCGCCGTGATCATCTCATCGAACTCATAGGTGAACACGTTATAATCGGAATCAGGCGGCAAGTCGGAAAACGGCAATTGCGGGCGCTGCGCCTCGCCAGGGCTTTCGGCATCGTCCGCATCGTCGTCGAAATCATCGTCACCAATTTCCGAGGCGTCCATCTCGCCATCCTGCGCGTCCTCGGATGTTTCGTCGGATTGCTCGGGCTGGCCGTCTTCCTGTGCGGAAGCCTCGTCGTTTTCATTCTCGGCATCGCTGTCGGCCGATTGCGGTTCGTTGTCCTCTGCCGGTTCCTGGTCTTCTTCAGGCTCCTCGTCGCCAAGCTCGTCGGCCATGTCGAGGGAGGCGATCAGATTGCGGATTGATTTCGCAAAAGCGGCCTGATCCAGCAGGTTGTTGTCCAGCGCCGCGATGGTTTCCGTCGCCTTGTCGTCGATGAACTCACGCCACAGCCGGACGAATTTCTCCGCACTCGCAGGCGGTTTTTCCCCAGTCAGCTTTTCGCGCACCATCAGCGCAACGGCTTCCTCCAGCGGTGCATCGCTGCGGTCGACGGCGTTCTGGTAATTGGCCCGCGAGTATTTCTCCTCCAGCATCGCACCAAGATTGGCGGACACCCCGTCCATCTGGCGCGCACCGAGGGTTTCGACCCTGGTCTGCTCCACCCGGTCGTAAATGGCCCGGGCCAACTGCCCGACCGGCGCGTGCCGGCTGTGAATCGCCTTGTCGTGGCAGGCAAGCCTCAGCGCCATCGAGTCGCCATAGCCACGCGTGGCGGCAAGCTGTGCCCTGGTCATTTTGCGGCCGGGATCGGTGAGTTTGACCTGATCGCCGATCAGCGAAGGCCGGTCGTTGGAAAAGGCAACTTCCACATCCGGCTTGTTGGCAATGGCGCGCACGCAATGGGTCAGGGCCTGTTTCAGCGGCTCATAGTCCACCGGCCCTGCATTCTTTTTGCGGTTGTCGCCTGGTCCTGTCATGCTCACCCGTTCTTCAGGGTTTAGTCCAATACCAGATTGGCAGACGATTCCGGCAATTCTTCGCCAAATACGCGCTGATAAAACTCGGCAACCGTCGCCCGCTCCAGTTCGTCACACTTGTTGAGGAACGTCAGCCGGAACGCCATGCCGACATCCTCGAAGATCTCGGTATTCTCGGCCCACATGATGACCGTTCGCGGGCTCATCACGGTTGAAAGATCACCATTGATGAAGGCGGCGCGGGTCATGTCCGCGATCCGCACCATTTTCGAAATCGTATCGCGCCCCTCGGCCGTATCAAAGCTCTTTGCCTTGGCGAGCACGATGCCCGCCTCCTTGTCATGGGGCAGATAGTTGAGCGTGGTGACGATGGACCAGCGGTCCATCTGCGCCTGGTTGATCTGCTGAGTGCCATGATACAGGCCGGTGGTATCGCCCAGACCCACCGTATTGGCCGTGGCAAACAGTCGGAAGGCGGGGTGCGGCGTGATTACCCGGCTCTGGTCAAGCAAGGTCAGGCGGCCTGATGATTCCAGCACGCGCTGGATGACGAACATCACATCCGGGCGGCCCGCATCGTATTCGTCGAATACCAGCGCCACGTTGTGCTGATAGGCCCAGGGCAGAATTCCGTCCCGGAATTCGGTTACCTGCATGCCGTCACGCACGATGATGGCATCCTTGCCGATCAGATCGAGACGGCTGACATGGCTGTCGAGGTTGATCCGCACACAAGGCCAGTTGAGGCGCGCGGCCGCCTGCTCGATATGCGTCGACTTGCCGGTGCCGTGATAGCCGGAAACGATAACCCGGCGGTTGTGCTTGAAACCGGCCAGAATTGCCAGGGTCGTCGCCTTGTCGAACAGGTAGTCCGGGTCCACTTCGGGCACATGCTCGGTGCGTTCCTTGTAGGCCGGCACCGTCATGTCCGAATCGATATTGAAGGTCTTCTTCACCGACAGCTCGGTGTCCGGCATTCCTTCGCTCATCCGTGGCATCTCCCAAAGAAGCTGGTTGTACGTCCGGTTTATCACCCCTCAGAACACGGGCTCACAGTACCAGCGGCATTAAAGCCATGGCCCAATCAGCGACCTGTGGGATTCGGAAGAGTGTCGCCCGGCGGAAACGCCGGTACCGGAATTCCTTTCAGTTTCGCTTAGCGTCTTTTTTTGCAGTAAACAATGGCCTTGGCCGATCACCGCCATGCCTGCGGCGCAGGGCCGCTTAGCAGAACCCCGCCTTCTGCAGGATTTTGTAGGCGGTAATCACCTCGCGCAGCCGTTCTTCCGACTTGCGGTCTCCGCCATTGGCGTCGGGATGGTTCTGTTTCACCAGCAATTTGTAGCGCGCCTTGATGTCGTCGCTGGTTGCCGTCGAAGGCAGGTTGAGATCCTCAAAGGATTTCTTCTCCAGAGCCTTCAGCTTGCGCGCGCGCACAGGCCCGCTGCCGCTTGCCTTTCCGGTGCGCCGGTTCATCCGGTTATAAAGACGCTGCGCACCGGCTGCCCGCGGATCATGTTCATTGACCGGCGGATATTTGCCCCAGCGGTTCGATCCCATCTCCCAGGTCGGGCGAGCGCCGGTAATCGAATCCTTCTGGAATTTCGCGATCGCATCATCGTCTAGGCCGGAAAAATAGTTGTAGTTCTTGTTGTATTCGCGGACATGCTCGATGCACATCCACAAGAACTGTCCTTCCCGGTTGCGGCCCATCGGCGCCTTGTGGGTACCCGGCTTGTCACAGCCCTCCCATTGACAGGGACGGCTGTGGTCCTCTTCCTTCTTTTTCTTCGACGACCGTTTGCCGACGCGAATGGAATCAAAAAGGGGTGATGTTGGCTTCATGGGGCTGGTATAGGGATTTGCATCCCCTTGAACAAGAATTGACAGGCGATTTTATTGCTCCCATCAAGCAGGCTTAAAAAGCACAAACCCGGAAAATGAGCGATGGGCATTATACAGAATATCGAGGACCAGATACGCAGCGAACTTGCGCCTGCAGCGCTTGAAATCATCAATGAAAGCCACCTGCACGCAGGTCATCAGGAAAGCTTTGACGGGACGGGAGAAACCCATTTGCGCATCAAGATTGTGGCGGAAGCATTCGAAGGCCTTTCGCGCCTTGAGCGCCACCGCCGGATCAATGCGCTTGTTGCCGGAGAGATGGAAAAGGGGCTGCACGCCATCGCCATAGAGGCAAAAGCGCCTTCCGAACTGTCGTAAACTCAGTTCACCAGATTGCGGATGCGCACCCGGGTGATGCGGTTTTTCTGCCGCTTCAAGATAACGAACCGCTTGCCATAGAAGGTAAAGGCCTGCTTTTCCTCCGGGATCATCTGGGCTGCATGGATCACCAGTCCGGCGACGGTGGTCGCCTCGTCATCGGGCAGTTCCCAATCCAGCGCACGGTTTAAATCGCGGATCGGCACACCGCCATCGACCACCACCGAGCCGTCCGGCTCACTGGTGACGCCACTGACTTCCACGTCATGCTCATCGGCGATGTCGCCAACAATCTCTTCCAGAATATCCTCGAGCGTCACCAGACCCATCACCTCGCCATACTCGTCCACCACGATGGCGATATGCGCCTTCTTGCGCAAAAACGCGTTGAGCTGATCGCGCAGGGAAGTGGTCTCGGGCACGAACCACGGCGTCGAGGCGATTTTCCCCAGATCGATATCGGCCGGCTTCACCCCCTGGCCGATGGCCCGCAAAACGTCCTTGGAATGCAGAACGCCGACAATGTTGTCGCTGGTGTCCTTCCACAACGGAACCCGCGTATAGGGGCTGTCGAGAATCTCGGCGATCACCTTCTCCGCCGGCTGATCAATATCGGTCGACATCATCGCCGTGCGGTGAACCATGACATCGGAAACCTCCAGTTCATGCAGGTCGAGCACGCCGCCGAGCCGGTCGCGGTCATCCTTGATCACCGCGCCCTCGCGGTGAAAGACCTCGAAGGTGCCGCGCAATTCGTCGTGGGCGCTGAGCATGTCATGGGCATCATCCAGCCGCACGCCGAACAGTTTGAGAATGGATTTGACCAGCCAGGTTACGAACCGGGCAAACGGCGCAAACACCAGTACGAAAAACAGGACAAACGGGGCAACGCTCAGGGAAAACTGGTCGGCCTTCGCAATCGCCCAGGATTTCGGCATCACCTCGGCAAAGATCACCACAATAACGGTCATGCATGCGGTGGCGATGAAAACGCCCGCCTCGCCGAACATTTTCAGAAAGAAACTGGTAGCCAGCGCCGAGGCCAGAATGTTGACCAGATTGTTGCCGATCAAAAGCGTGCCGATCAGGCGGTCCCGCTTGCCCAGCAGGCGCTGGATTGCCGCGGCCCGCGGATCGCCCTGTTTTTCCAGGGTGTGCATTCGCGCCCGCGAAGCAGCCGTCAACGCCGTCTCGGAGCCGGAAAAGAACGCCGAAAACAGGATCAAAAGCACAATGGAGGCCAAAAGCAGCCAATCTGCCGGTGTCATCGCAAACAGTCCTCTTTCAAAAATGCCACGACCTCATCGCCAGGAACATCCTTTGCTATGTAGGATTTTCCAATGCCCTTTGTGAGGATGAAATTCAGTTTCCCCGAAGCGACCTTCTTGTCCTGGGTGATGAACCTGAAAAGCGTTTCAGCGGGCGGTGGCGTACCCGGGATTTCGCCCACGCATACCGGCAGGCCGGCTTCCTTCAGATGGCGTTCGACCCGTGCAACGTCATCCATGCTGCACAGGTTCAACCGGTTGGAAAAACGGTGCGCCTGCGCCATGCCAATCGCAACGGCCTCGCCGTGCACCAGCCGGCCCGCATCGTATTTGACATGGCCCTCCAGCGCATGGCCGAAAGTGTGCCCCAGATTGAGCAGGGCGCGTGCGCCGCTTTCACGCTCATCCATGGAAACGATTTCAGCCTTTGCCCGGCAACTGTGGGCAATGGCCTCACTTAGGGCGCGCTCGTGGGAAAAAACCGCCCCGCGATTGGTTTCCAGCCAGGCAAAGAAATCCGCATCGTTGATCAGGCCGTATTTGACCACCTCGGCATAGCCGGCAGCAAATTCGCGATCCGGCAGGGTTTTCAGGCTATCGGTGTCGGCGAGCACCAGAACCGGTTGATGAAATGCGCCAATCAGGTTCTTGCCCTGGCTGGCATTGATGCCGGTCTTGCCACCGACAGAGGAGTCGACCTGTGCCAGCAGGCTGGTCGGTGCCTGAATGAAATCGATGCCCCGCTTGTAGACGGCAGCAGCAAATCCGGCCAGATCGCCAACGACACCGCCGCCAAGCGCAACAATGAGATCGGAGCGTTCAAGACGGGCTTCCAGCAATTGCGAAAGCACCTCATCCAGCACTGCCATCGACTTGGAGCCCTCGCCGGCCGCCACCGTGACCAGGAGCGGTTTAAGGCCACTCGCTGACAGGTTTTCAATCGCGGCCTCGGCGTACAGGGCAGCAACGTTCTCATCGGTGATGACCGCACAACGGGCGCCGGGCCGCATTGCCGAAATCCGCGGCCCGAGCGTTTCAAGCAGGCCGCCACCGATGTAAATCGGATAGCTGCGCTCACCCAGCGCTACCTCCACCGTGATGGCGTTCTCGTTCATTGCATTCTCACTGCGCATATCGCCTTGAAACCAGGGGTTTATCCAGATGGCCGTCAATCTTGGAGACCATTCGGCGTTCCCGAACGCTCGCCCCGTTCACCGTGAAAGACCGGGCGGTCAATGCCACAGCGAAAACCTGCAGCATAATCATCGGCTGCAATGCGCGCCAGCACATTGGCATCGCGGTTGGCCAGCGCATCCACATATCCTGCGACGCAGGAAACCCTTTCAGCCTCTGGAAGATCGGGGTCGGCAACAGTGGAAACCACCAGAACCTGGCCTCGGCGCGCCTCCTCGGCGCTTCCGGTATCCGGGTTTATGTTGTCAATGAACCAGCGGTGGATGGTCGCAAACGGCTTGCCATCTTCAAGCCGCCATTCCAGCGTGTCATGTACGGAGTTCCACTGTGCAAATCCCGATGGAAAGGCAAACGGGTCCGTCACCGGGCCATAGGCAAGAAACTGGCGCAGATCGCTCTCGGCAAAATGCACCGGATAACCGGCAAGCCCCTTGCAGACCGCCTCGCCGCCCATTTGTGCCTCTTCCTCGCTTTCAGCTTTCTTCCAGGCACAACCCTTGTCGAAATCAAGCTTGGTATAGGCTGAATCGGCTGCCTGCGCTGCCACCGGGAGAATGAAAGCAAGTGCGCTGGCAACCAAAACGGCCGTCAGGGCCTCACGTATCCGGATCTTGTTCACTGGGTTTCCTTCCTCATGGCTGGCTTCCTGATGGCTGGCGGTCATTGCACAACACTATGCAGCGCAATCGCTACCAATTGACAATTGTATTTCGCGCCAGAGGCAATAAAAGTGCGGCAAACTCCCGCAAAAAAGGCTGCCTCCATGCGCATCGATGCAATTTCCATCGGCAACAACCCGCCCGAAGACGTCAATGTTATCGTCGAAGTGCCGGTTGGCGGGCATCCGATCAAGTACGAACTGGATAAGGAAGCCGGCACGCTCGTTGTTGACCGCTTTCTCTACACCCCGATGACCTATCCGGGCAATTACGGCTTCGTGCCGCATACCTTGTCGCAGGATGGCGATCCGATCGACGTGCTGATCGCCAACAGCCGCCCCCTGGTGGCGGGCTGCGTCATCAATGTGCGGCCCATCGGCGTCCTCATCATGGAGGACGATGGCGGCCAGGACGAAAAGGTGATCGCCGTGCCCTCAAAAGGGGTTTCTGCAAGGTTCGATGCGGTCAAGAATTACACCGACCTGCCGGAGATCACGCTTTCCCAGATCCAGCACTTTTTCGAGCACTACAAGGATCTGGAGCCCGGGAAATGGGTCAAGATCGGCGACTGGATGGGCGCAAAGACCGCCCAGAAGATGATCCGTGAAGCCATAGAACGGGCCGGCGGGAGCTAACTTCGGCCTGCTTTCTTCACCGCTTCATCAATGCCTGCGGCCGCCTCGAATGGCATTTTGAGGGTTTTTAAGCGCCCGGCGCTGCCGCTTTCCAGTGCGATGCGGCTTTTGGCTACCCCGGTTTTTCCTGCAAGCAGGGCAATCAGCGCCTTGTTGGCTTGCCCCTTTTCCGGCACGGCACGCACGCTTGCCTTCAGATGGCAGCGGCCGTTTTCATCTTTCCACACACCGCCCAGCATCTCGGTGCGCGCCCCGGGTGCAAGACGCACCCGCAGCCGGATTTTACCGCCAATTACTTCGTAAGGTGCGTCCACATCGCCCCAGCGCATGTCTTGGTTAGATGGAATCGCTCTAGGTTTCGCACGCGGGGCGAGACGGATTTCGTCTCTGGCATCGGTCCCGCTCCTGGAATTGAACGATTATCCCCCATACCGCGCTCCAAATCCCAAATGTCGATACAGCCTAAAACAAACTGCCGGACCGCATGGCGGCCCGGCAGCAGTCGTGGATCAAAAGGCAGAATTTCAACAGCTGCCGGACTTATTTGCACTCGGCAATATCGCCAATGGAAGCGGTGACGCCCGAAAGCGAATATTGATAGCTGGTCTGGGTGCCGCGGCGCGAAACGGCCGAAACGCTCATCTTCGCACCGGCTTTCATGGCAGATACCACCGTTGCTTCCTCGGCAGGGTTTTCAAGCCATGCATTCTTACCGCGTGTGAACATGGAGAATTTCTTGCCGTCGATGTCGAGAACGACCTTCGATTCCTCCTGGAACTGGTAGCCGGCGGTGAACTGCGGCTCAAGCCGTACATTCTGTCCCGGATGCTGTGCCAGCATGAAGAACACGTCGCCATGGTCGACTTCGCGGCCATTAAGCTCTTTCGGGCTCTTTTCGGTCGGCACCGACAGCACATAGCAGACCTTGCCATCGGAACCCTGATAGCTGAACGAGCCCCAGGCCTTGTGCTGTTTGATCTGGGTTGGCGACTGCGCATTGGCAATGTGTGGCACGGCCAGAGCGGCAACGCCCAAGGCCAGGCTGAGGACGGCAGCTCCTTTGAGCATGCGTGCTGTCTTCTTCTGTCTGTTTTTGGCGGTCATTGGTCCAATCATCTTGCAATCAATTGCTGTGTGCCCAATCGGTTTGCATTGGCAGTTTTCGCTGCCTCGCCGGTCAGGCCAGCCAGCCTTCCGGCAGGCATGGGCAACCACTACGGTCTTTGCCGGCGAATCGTGCCAACCATGCTTTAATTTTCCTTACCAAAGCGTGAACAGTTTTACGATTCGGTCCGGTATCAAGGCAGTTTGTGCATTGTTCTGTCAGAATGTCCGTCGCAAACAAACTGGGCGAGATTTGGGCTTGTCATGTCTTGCTGCGTTTGCCGGATGCAAGCCGCTTGGCACCGGAGTAAACCGGTTTGCCGTGAACGGGCTCAGCCAGTGCCTCCTTCGGCCCGCCGGTCCCCACCGGCCGCTCCGCGAAGCGGCCCAGCGAAATCATCCGGTCATACATCACCACAGCGCCCGCCATGGCGACATTGATGCAGATGTGAATGGGGATTTTGACGATGAACTCACAGCGCTCCATCATTTGAGGCGACAGCGAACCGCCTTCCGGGCCGAGTACATAGGCCGCCCTGAGCGGATGGCGGAAACTCGGCAATTCCACCGCCTCCGCTGTCAGCTCCACGCCAACCAGGCGGCACTGATCGGGCACAACGAGTTCGCCGGGGGAGGAAAAACTGTACCAGGGCATGTGATCGCGGGCACGGGTAGTATCGGACTTCGGTTCGCCGATGGCTCTCGCAGGCGCCACGGTAAAGACGAAGCTGGCACCGAACCCATGTGCCGTACGCATCAAATTGCCGAAGTTCATCGGTTTGGAAATGCCCTCCACCCCGATGCCGAAATAACCCCGGGGCGGGCGTGAACCCATATCGGAAACCAGTACCACTGCCCGTTTTCAACCCTGTTGTTGGTGTAGGCAGTGTTATTCGGCGAATTCGCGCAATTGCGCAAGTTTCTCCCGTGCCAGATCGCGGTGTTCCTGGTGGATATGGCCCTGCAGCATGGCAAGAACCGCGCCGAGCACCGCAACATCATCGGAAAAACCGAAAATCGCCAGAAAATCGGGAATGGCATCCAGCGGCAATACAAAATAGGCCAGCGCCGCCAGCAGAATGGCGCGCACCTTGTTCGGCGTTTTCGGATCAAAGGCACAATAATAGGCCGCAACCAGCTCTTCCACGAAGGGGACCTTGCCGGCGGCCTTGGCAAGCGTTTTCCAGAAGCCCGATGCCACCTTTTTCTCGTTGGCATCCATTTTCTCTTCGGCGCCGGGAAGAATCTCCCCCTCGAGAATCTGCTTCTTCAGATCCTCGTCGGCAGCGCGCTCTTGCCGCCCGGCGGGCTTTTCCTCTGTCTTAGTCATATCTTACATATGGTAATGCATTGGCCGCCTTGCAAATCCAGGGTTCGCACTCCTTATTGTGACTTGAATGGTGCCAGTTCATGACTTGGCGGCCATCCGGTCCATCATCCCTGCCAGCTTGAAATCGAGTTCGGTCAATCCACCCGCATCATGGGTCGACAGCGAGACGTCGACCCGGTTGTAGACATTGCTCCAGTCGGGATGGTGGTTGAGTTTTTCAGCTGCCAGCGCCACCCGGCTCATGAAGCCGAATGCCTCGCTGAAATCCTTGAAGCGAAACTGGCGGTGGATGGCCTTTTTGTCCGCGGCCAGTTCCCAGCCATCGATCTGCTGCAGCTGCATTTCAATTTCCTGCGGCGCAAGGGGTGTGGCCATGATCTCTTCCTTTCGGTCGCGACAGGTGGGTATTGAAACCGGGATTGTGCTTCTTGCCAAGCCCTGCGGAAACTGGGATCAAGCGCCAATGAAGCGAATACTGTTTGTATGCCTGGGCAATATCTGCCGCTCGCCCCTTGCAGAAGGCCTGTTCAACCATCACCTGACACGGTCGGGAACGGAGTGGACCGCCACTGCCGATTCTGCAGGGACATCCGGCTGGCATGATGGCGAACCGCCCCATGAAGGCAGCATGAAGGCGGCAAACAAGCTTGGCGTTTCACTGGCCGGCCAGGTCTCCCGCCAGCTAACCCGGGCCGACTTTGCCGAATTCGACGTCATTCTTGGCATGGACCGCAGCAATGTGGAAAACCTTCGGCGGCTTGAAGCTGAAAACCCCGATGCGAAGGCGCAAATCGGGCTCTTTCTCGACTATGCCGGCCTCGGCATGAAAGATGTTCCCGATCCCTGGGGTCATGGAGAGGCCGCCTATGATGCCGTGGCACAGATGATCGGCCGTGCAACACCGGCCATCGCCGAACGGCTGCTGCGCTGACTAAAGATTTTCCCGGCTTTTTGGAACCCTTCGGGGTGGTTCGCCGTTATACCCATTGCCCATTCGCGCTGAACGAAAGCATGGAGGCCGCTTATGACCCGCCAGAGTATGAAAACCGAAATCGAGGAGATCGCCTCCAACCGGAAGCTGAACACACAAGAGCAGATCGCCGAACTGGAACGTTTGCGCGAAGACGTCCGCGCCCAGATGCGTGCCGAAACCGAAGGTGGCGCGGCCTCCGACAGGGATTTCGGGGAAGAACTGAAATTGCTCGACGAGGCGCTGGAAGCCCTCAATACCAAGCCGGAATCCATCGAGGACAGCGGCGCGGCCACCCTGTAGCTTTCCCCTTGCCCGATCAGCTATTGGCCTGAACCGGCTACTTTCCTGAACTGGTGAGCAGTGGCCGGATGGTTTTTTCAACCGCCTCCTGTGTCAGCGGCCCCACATGCTTGGCGAGAATCGCGCCGTCCGCACCGACGATGAAGCTTTCGGGGATGCCGTAGACCCCCCACTCAATGGCACCGCGGCCTTTCGGGTCAACACCGACCGCATCATACGGATTTCCAAGCTGGCCAAGAAACCGCAGGGCGTTTTGCGTGCGGTCCTTGTAGTTGATGCCGTAGATTGAAAACGCATCCTCCTTGCCCAGTTCCACCAGCACCGGGTGTTCCTGACGGCACGGGCCGCACCACGACGCCCATACATTGACGATTGCCAGCTTTCCGGCCGGTATGTTCCTTAGCAATTCCGGCGTCAGCGGCGGCACCGGCGCGCCTGCCTGCTTCAGTCCTTCCAGCGGAGCAAAAACAACCTCCGGCGCCGGTTTTCCGATCAGTGCGGAAGGAATATCGCTGCTTGCACCGCCATCGGCGAGTTGCTTGTAGAAAATCAATGCCAGCGCCAGGAAGACGATCAGCGGCAGAAGGGCAATCAGCATGCCCCGTCCCGAACCCTGGCCCGGGCGCGCGGCCGGCGTGCCTTTCTCGGATGCCGATTCTGCCGCCTTTCGCGAGGAATTTGCGTTCATTGGCTGGCCCTTTTGCGGGAGCGGGATGTCTCACCATCTTCCATGCGTTCGACTTCCCGTCTGCGCTGGCGGTAGGTAACGGCAATCCACACAACCAGTGCCGCGATCACCAGTGCGGTGATCGCATAGGACGGGATGATGAAGACAGCGTGCTTGCCGAACATGGATTGCCTACTTTCCCGCCTGTTTGAGCTTCATGACGCGGATGCGGCGGGCGAGAATCTCGTTGCGCATGTTCATCAGGTGCAGGGTAAAAAACAGCAGCGTGAAGGCGGCAGCCATGGTCAGCAGCGGATAAAGGAAAACCGCGTCCATCGCCGGGCGGCCGAAGCGCGAAACGGATGCCGGCTGGTGCAGCGTGTTCCACCAGTCGACGGAAAACTTGATAATCGGAATGTTGACGAACCCGACCAGCGTGACGATGGCAAGCGGTCTTGCCGCCTGCACCGGATCCTCGATGGCCCGCGACAGCGCCATGATGCCAAGATAGATCAGGAAGAGGATCAGAACGCTGGTCAGCCGCGCATCCCACACCCACCACGTGCCCCACATCGGCTTGCCCCAAAGTGAACCCGTCACCAGCGCCAGCAGGGTAAAGGCGGCGCCGATGGGCGCAGCCGCCCTGAGCGAAACGTCGGCCAGCGGATGGCGCCATACCAGGGTGCCAAGCGCTGAAATGCTCATCACCGAATAACACATCATGGCAAGCCAGGCGGACGGCACATGAATGAACATGATCTGCACCGTCGCGCCCTGCTGATAGTCTTGCGGGGCGGAAAAACCGAGATACAGACCGGTAGCGGCGGCAAGAAAGGCAAGCGCGGCAAGCCACGGGATCAGCCGCCCGGCCAGCGCCAAGAACCGCGTCGGATTGGCAAGCCGCGTCCACCAGGAGGCGGAGGCCTGGGCAATGCTCTGTGTGTTCGGGGTGCTGCTCATGGGCCTTTCATATAGTGGGTCATCGCCACGCGGTCACTCCGCAGAATGCCGCAGCATGAATGAGGCGGCAAGAGGGCCGAGAACTCCGGAAAACAGCGTCAACGCCAACAAGATCAGGAACGGCGCGGTAAACGGATCGGGGTCATAGAGCGCTCCATTGGTGGCCGTGATGCCGAAAATCAGCACCGGAATGACAAGCGGCAGGGTCAGGATAGCAATCAGCAGTCCACCGCGCGGCAGGGCCGAGGCAACGGCCGCAGATGCCGCACCAATGAAGGTAATGGCCGGCGTGCCGGCTGCAAGCGTTGCCATTACGGCGGCAATGCCCAGGGGCGAAACGTTTAGCATGACCCCGAACAAAGGCGTTGCGAGGATCAGCGGCAGGCCGCTGACGATCCAGTGGGCAAGACATTTGACAAGGACTGTCACCATCAGCGGATGAGGCTGCATGACGAGAATGTCGAGCGAGCCGTCCTCGCGCTCCATGGCAAACAGGCGGTCGAGCCCAAGCAGGCTTGCTAGCAGCGCGCCGATCCATAAGATTGCCGGGCCGATGCGGCCCAGCTGGTTGAGGTCAGGGCCGATGGCGAAGGGAAAAACGGTGACCACCGCCAGAAAAAACAGGACACCCATC
This sequence comes from Salaquimonas pukyongi, assembly GCF_001953055.1. Taxonomy (NCBI): domain Bacteria; kingdom Pseudomonadati; phylum Pseudomonadota; class Alphaproteobacteria; order Hyphomicrobiales; family Salaquimonadaceae; genus Salaquimonas; species Salaquimonas pukyongi. The sequence continues at coordinate 3,001,385 of NZ_CP019044.1, forward strand.
AGTGCCCCGCCGCCGGCGCGAAGCGCGCCACGAACCTCACGGACAAGCAGCGCGGTCATCCCATATTCTCCGCCGTGAAGAAGGCATCGCCGTCAACGAAGCTGTTGAGCAAATCCACCTCAAGGGTTTTGGCATGGGAAAGCCCCAGCGGCAGGTGGGTGGCGGCGATGAGAATGCCGCCATCGCCGCAATGGGTACGGCAGAGTTCGGAAAACAGTTCGCTGGAACGGCTGTCGAGCCCAGAGGTCGGTTCGTCGGCGATCCATACGGGCTTTTTCGAAACCAGCAGGCGGCAGATCGCCACCCGGCGCTTCATCCCGGTCGAAAGATAGGAAAACGGAAGGTCGGCCACATGGGGAAGTTCAACCGCCAGCAGGGCTTCACCGATGGTCATTCCATCGTCCCCGGAGCCTGAAAACTCCTTCCAGAAAGAAAGGTTTTCATGCACGCTGAGCGCCGGTTTCATGGCATTCCTGGGGCCAAGATAGTGCATGTGTTCGCGAAAGATCAGCGGCTCGTCTTCTCCCTCGCCGGCACCTTCCAGCAGAAGCCGCCCGCCCGCCAGCGGCAACAGGCCGCAAAGCGCCCTGAGCAGGGTGGACTTTCCCGCGCCGTTTAAACCGGTAACCGTCAGCATCTCCCCCTTGCCAAGGGAGAAACTGACGTCCTGAACGATCCGCCGCAAGCCGCGATTGACCGAAATGGTGTCTGCCTCAAACCGCATCCGGCTTGTTTAGACCGTTTCCCATGACGATTGAAACACTTCTGTGCCGTTCCGCCTAAAACCAACCGCCTATTTGCACTTGAGGCAAAACCGCCTATAAGGCCCGCGACGGGCCAGCGGCCGGCCTGTTTTAGAAACCCTTTTCCTGCCGGTATCGCTCCCCGAAGGGCGCGGTTGTCTTGCAGGCTGATGCGCGGAAATGGTCGTACCCGCTGGAGCGTGCCGCACGCCTCGTGCTTTTCTGGCCCTCTCCAAAGGCGTGTTCCTCATTGGGCAGCATGCGCTGCCCGAACGCCAAGCGTAAGCCTGCATCGACGGTCATGCACTGGCAAGACACATGCAGACGGAACACGCATATGACGACTTCCCTCGACTCCTTCAAATGCCGCAAAACCATGACCGTGGGCGGCAAGAAGTACGACTATTATTCCCTGAAAGCTGCTGAAAAGAACGGGCTGAAGGGCATTTCCAAACTCCCCAATTCACTGAAGATCCTGCTGGAAAACGTACTGCGCCATGAAGACGGTTCGGCCATCAAGGCAGCCGACATCAAGGCGTTTTCAGCCTGGCTCCGCGACAAGGGCAAAAAGGGCAAGGAGATTGCCTTCAATCCGGCACGCGTGCTGATGCAGGACTTTACCGGCGTTCCCGCCGTTGTCGATTTGGCCGCCATGCGCGATGCCACCGTTTCCCTGGGCGGCAATCCGCAGAAGATCAATCCTCTGGTCCCCGTCGATCTTGTGATCGACCATTCGGTGATCGTCGACGAATTCGGTACTCCGCGAGCCTTCAAGCACAATGTGGAGCTTGAATACCAGCGCAATGGCGAGCGTTACCGCTTCCTGAAATGGGGCCAGCAGGCGTTCAAGAATTTCCGCGTCGTACCGCCGGGAACCGGCATCTGTCACCAGGTCAACGTTGAATATCTTGCCCAGACGGTCTGGTCCAGGAAGGAAAAGGTCAAAAAAGGCGGGAAAACGCAAACCGTTGAACTTGCCTATCCCGATACGGTGGTCGGCACCGATTCGCACACCACCATGGTCAACGGCCTTGGCGTGCTTGGCTGGGGCGTGGGCGGCATCGAGGCCGAGGCTGCCATGCTTGGCCAGCCGCAATCCATGCTGCTGCCCGAAGTCATCGGCTTTCGCCTGACCGGCAAGCCGCGGGACGGCATTACCGCCACCGACATCGTGCTGACGGTTACCCAGATGCTGCGCAAGAAGGGCGTTGTCGGCAAGTTCGTCGAATTCTTCGGCCCCGGCCTTGACCACATGTCGCTTGCCGATTGCGCCACCATCGCCAACATGGCACCGGAATACGGCGCCACCTGCGGCTTCTTCCCGGTCGACAAGGAAACCCTGCGCTATCTGACCATGACCGGCCGCAAGCCGGCCCGCGTCGCACTGGTTGAAAAATACTGCAAATCGCAGGGCCTGTTCCGCACCACCCGCTCCGAAGAACCGGTCTTTACCGACACGATTGAGCTCGACCTGGACGAGGTTGTGCCCTCCCTCGCCGGCCCCAAGCGCCCCGAGCACCGCGTGGCGCTTGAAAATGTCTCGGAGAACTTTTCCGATGGGCTGGCAACCGAATACAAGAAGACGGTCGATGCCGACCGCCGCTACAAGGTTGAGGGCGAAAACTACGACCTTGGCCATGGCGATGTCGCCATCGCTGCCATTACCTCCTGCACCAACACGTCCAACCCCTCGGTGTTGATTGCCGCCGGCCTGGTGGCGCGAAATGCCGTCAAGCTCGGCCTGAAAACCAAGCCCTGGGTCAAGACCTCCCTGGCGCCGGGCTCCCAGGTAGTTGCCGACTATCTGAAAAATTCCGGACTGCAGAAGGACCTCAACAAGCTTGGCTTCAACATTGTCGGCTTCGGTTGCACCACCTGTATCGGCAATTCCGGCCCGCTGCCGCCGGCGATCTCCAAGACCATCAACGACAAGGGGCTGATCGCCGCCTCGGTGCTTTCAGGCAATCGCAACTTCGAGGGAAGGATATCACCGGACGTGCAGGCAAACTATCTGGCCTCCCCGCCACTGGTGGTCATCCATGCACTTGCCGGCACGGTAACCCGCGATCTGACGCGCGAACCGATCGGCGAGGACAAAAAGGGCAATCCGGTCTACCTGAAAGACATCTGGCCGTCCTCAAAGGAAGTCCAGGGCTTCATCGACAAATACGTCACCAAGAAGCTGTTCAAGGAAAAATACGCCGACGTCTTCAAGGGCGATGCCAACTGGCGCAAGGTCAAGGTGCCTGCCGGCGAGACCTATGCCTGGGACGCAAAATCCACCTATGTGCAGAACCCGCCCTATTTCGAGGGCATGACCATGCAGACCGACGGCATCTCCGATATTGAGGGCGCCCGCATTCTGGGTCTGTTCGGCGACAAGATCACCACCGACCACATTTCTCCGGCCGGTTCGATCAAGGCTGCTTCACCCGCCGGAAAGTATCTTACCGACAACGGCGTGAAGGTGGTCGACTTCAACCAGTATGGCACGCGCCGCGGAAATCATGAGGTGATGATGCGCGGCACCTTTGCCAACATCCGCATCCGCAACCACATGCTGGGACCGAACGGACAGGAAGGCGGCTATACGATCCACTATCCCTCGAAAAAGGAGATGTCGATCTTCGACGCTGCCATGCAATACAAGAAGGAAGGCGTTCCGCTGGTTGTTTTTGCCGGTGGCGAATACGGCAACGGTTCCTCACGCGACTGGGCGGCAAAGGGCACGAACCTGCTCGGCGTGCGGGCGGTCATCGCGCCGTCTTTCGAACGCATCCACCGTTCGAACCTGGTGGGCATGGGCGTCGTTCCCTTCGTGCTGGACGAAGGCACGACCTGGCAGTCGCTGGGACTGAACGGCGATGAAACCGTTACCATTGAGGGAATCGAGAACGTCAAACCCCGCCAGCGGCTGGAAGCGGTCATTACCTTCGCCGACGGCAAGGTGAAGAAGGTGCCGGTGACCTGCCGCATCGATACCGCCGAGGAGATCGGTTATGTGAACCATGGCGGGATTTTGCACTACGTCCTGCGCAATCTGAACAAGGCAGCCTAGAGTGTGTCTTGTTTGGCTGGAAGCAGTTTGAATGGATGGATTTTTCGCCTCTGGCAAGGAGAAGACCACAGCAGGATGTTTATCCATCCTGCGAGGATTTCGACGAAGCCCGAGCGGAAAAGACGCCACAGGTGATGCAATACCATGTTGAATACCTTTTGTTCTGCAATCGCCTGAACCTGGTTCCCGGCGTTCAAACGATTCCATCCAACCAGGACACGCTCTAGGTTTACAATCCACGGAGTGCAAAAATATCTATTGATTTTGAAGGGCGGGGGAACCCGCCCTTTTTCTTTTCAAACAACTGATTTTACTACATTCAGGGCGGTCGGTAAGTCTGCCGGGATCGCCTGAAAACCCTTACGTGACGGAATATTTGCGCGTTTGCGTTACGTTTTTCTCACCGTTATTTGAATTTTGTTTGAACGGTCTTTCCCCTACCTAAATAAGGAACATTGCCGTGTGAGCAGCTTTGCAGCCGCCGGGCAAGCCGAACAGGAACTTTATCGATGCAGGGAAATGACAGAACAGACGGGCCGCGCCCCATGGCCGGGCGCCTTGCAGCCATGACGCTGGCGGCTGTACTTACTGCCGTATCGGGCGCAAACGCCCTTGCTGTCGAGTTTATCACGCCAAAGGCAGTGGTGGAACTGTTCACCAGCCAGGGCTGTTCTTCCTGTCCGCCGGCCGATGCCGCGCTTGGCGAGTTCAACGCCGGCAAGGAAATTCTCGGCCTGGCCATGCATGTCGACTACTGGGACCGTCTGGGCTGGAAGGATACCTTTGCCAGTCCGGAGAACACCGAGCGCCAGTGGCGTTATGCCGGCGCTCTGGGCGAGCGGCAGGTTTATACGCCCCAGGCCATCGTTAACGGCCGGGCCCATTTCGTCGGATCGCGCAAGGGCAACATTGTCCAGGCCGCCGAGCAGTTCTCGGATACCGGCAAGGGGCTCACGGTCCCCATTGATCTGACAACGGACGGCAATGTCATCTCCGTCTCCATCGCTCCATCGCCGGAAGCCAGGGACGCAACGCTGTACGCCATCTATTACAATTCAGAGGGTGAGGTTCATATTGAACACGGCGAAAACGCCGGGAAAACGATCACCTACTCCAACATTGTCCGCAAGATGGAAATGCTCGGCATGGCAGGGTCCGGCGGGATGGAACTGCAGTTTTCCATCCCGGACATTCGCCAGAAGGGCTTCACCGACTGCGCCCTCATCCTGCAGACCAAGACGGCAGACGGCCTGCCCGGCCCGATCATCGGTGCCAGTGTGATTTCCGGTATATAACTCCGATTACACGCCACCTGTTCGACCCGATAAAACCCCGAACAGGAACCCTGGACAAGAAAAGACCGGCAGTGTTTTCACATTGCCGGTCATTCAGTTTGGGGAAGCGTTGCCTCTTTTGTTCTGGCGCATCCGGCGGCCTTCTGGGTGGGGAGCCGCTGGTGCCGGACCCGGCCGGAATACTGGGGGCTGGGGGGGCTGGAAACCAGTATGTCCGGGCCGGGCCGTCTGAGGCAACAAGCCGAGAATTGACCCCGACCTTGGCGACAAGTGGGAGGAATTGCGGCCAAACCGTGAATTCTTTCTGCGCCGTCTGCCTGAGCGCCGGCCCTGCCCCTTGCCAAATTGCAGCGCACGACCCAAGATAACGGCAGGTTGCGTTGCAGTCGAAATCTTGGGGAAGAGGAGCGGCGACTTAATGAGCGACAATCCGGATTTGCGGGGAACCAGGCCGGGTCGTGCCGGCTTTCATTCACCTGAAGGCGGGGCCAGTACGGAAAACATCATCCGGATCGACCGAAGTACCACCACATCGAATACCGCTTCCGGCAAGATGCGGCAGGGCCAGCCGGCCATCGTTTCCTTCGACCGGCGGGAACTCGACCAGATCCTGCGCATCTACGGCTTCAAGGTGGCTGACGGCGAATGGAAAGACTATTCCATCGACATGCTGAAGGACCGTGCGGTGTTCTCGGTTTACCGCCGCGCCCACGACATGCCGCTGCACTGTATCGAGAAAGTGCCCAAGCTGGCCGCAAAGCAGGGCGCCTATGTGGTTACCGGTGCAGATGGCCGCATCCTCAAACGCGGTCACGAACTGGCAACCGTGCTGAAGGTTCTGGAAAAAAAGCGCCCGAAGCTCAGCGTGGTTTGAGTGCCAGGTTCAATCAGCTTTCAAACCGCTGCCTGAAACAGCAGGCCGGAAAGGATGGCACCACCAATCCCCAGGCCCAGATAGACCGCAAACACCCGTGCCCTGACCAGCGACCATACCGCCGCCATGGCCGGGATCGAACTGATCGCGCCGGCCACCATGAAGGCCATCGCGGCACCGGCGCTCATGCCCTGCTCGATCAGGCCTGCCAGCAGCGGCGGTGCCACATAGGAATTAAGATAGGCCGGCATGCCCACCAGCGCGGCAATGGCAATCGGCACGACGCCCTCTCCGCCAACGATACCGGCAATCAGGCTGGCGGGAACATAATGCACCAGCAGCGATTCCAGCACATAGGCCAGCGCCAGCCATTTTACCAAAAACAGAAGATTGTCCATGAACTCGGCCCGGAAGGTGCCGACGCGCCGTTCTTCCTGCCAGAACCGCCATGCCGGTGCGCCGCTGAACGGGTCTGGCCCGCAGCCACAGCCCTTGCGCCGGTATTCGCGCAACGGTTCTGAAAATCCGCCCCGCGCCATCACCAGCTTGATGATGAACCCGCCGGCAAGCCCGACGCCAACAGCTGCAACCGCCTTGCCGATGGCAAACGGCCAGCCGAGCGCAGCAGCGGTGATCAGCAGCGTCGGCGGATCGATCAGCGGCGAGGAAAGCCAGAATGCCATCACCGCAGACAATGGCGCACCGAGCGCCAGCAGGCCCGCAATGAAGGGAATAACCTCGCAGGAGCAGAACGGCGCCAGTCCGCCAAACAGGGAAGCCAGCACGATCATTCTTGTTTCGCGGCCCTTGAAGGCATTGGCAATCAGCGTTTCGGCGCCCGATGCCTTCAGATAGGCGATGGTGGCAACCGCGAACAATATGAACGGCAACGTCCCGGCAAACGCCTTCAGCGCAAACTGCGTGAACGATCCCGTCGTTTCAGGATCAAATACTGCAACCAGCAACGGCACGAGGATGGTGAGCGTCCAGGGCGTGCGCAGCGGCTCCAGCAGCGCTTTCGCCGACGGGGGTGTCTGTCCGGTAATTTCAGTCATTGCGGTTTCCCTCTTCCGAACAGCACTCGGAAAGAATGAAGGCGGCCAGCGCCTCCAATTGATCATAATTTGCCCGGCTGATGATGCTGCGCCCGGCCTTTTCCTGAACAATGAGCCGCGCATCGGCGAGCACCTTCAAATGATGCGTCAGCGTGGATGCCGGAATGCCCAGGGTCGTCTGGATTTCGCTTACCGGCCGGCCACCATGCCCTGCCTTTACCAGCGCACGCAGAACCTCAAGCCGGGCCGTCGAGCCCATGGCGGTAAATCCTTCAGAAGCGTTGTCCGGGGTCATGCGCTATCCTATAATTCGATATTTCTAGAATTATCGAATTATAGGAACTTGTCAAGCCGCCGCCGCGTCATGCCGTCTTGGTGATGGTTTCCATCCGACCGGGCAGGCTTTCAGCGTCCGGCGGCATGGCGCCACCCGCACCCAGCGGCAATTGCATCAGCACGGTATCGAGCCATTGGCCGTGCTTCCAGCCCACATCTTTAAGCGTCCCCACCATGCGGAACCCGCAGGCCGCATGCACAGCCACCGAACCGGAATTGGCGCTGTCGCCGATGACAGCGATCATCTGCCTGAAACCGGCCTTTTCGCAGATGGAAACAAGCTCCATGAGCAATGTCTTGCCGTAGCCTTTCCCCCGGGCTCGCGCGTCTAGATAGATCGAGTTCTCCACCACGAAGCGGTAGGCGGGCCGCGCCCGGTACGGCCCGGCATAAGCATAACCCTGAACCGCACCGTCTGCTTCCAGCACCAGATAGGGATAGCCCTGGCAAACAAGGGCGTCATGACGGGCAATGAGATCGTCCCGCCCCGGCACGGTGAGCTCGAAACTTGCCGTGCCATGGGCAACCGCCTCGCCATAGATGGCGGTGACGGCATCAAAATCTTTTTCCTCGGCAGGGCGGATCAGGAAGGACATGGCTGGCTCGGCAAGGGGTCTGCGCGGGGAGCCAGAAAGCACACTTTTGGTGAAGCCTCAAACAAAAACGGCGCCCGAAAGGGCGCCGTTCCGATTGCCGTGTTCGCAGCTGTTACTCCCGGTTCCCCAGGAAGTGCAACAGGAACATGAACAGGTTGATGAAGTCGAGATACAGGTTCAGCGCACCCATGATAGCGGCGCGGCCCATCATCGTCTCGTCATGGGCAACATGGTCGTACATGCTCTTGATCTTCTGGGTATCCCAGGCCGTCAGTCCTGCAAACACCAGCACGCCAATCGCCGAGATGGCGAATTGCAGCGCGCTCGACTGCAGGAAGATGTTGACCACCATGGCGATGATCAGGCCGAACAGGCCCATGATCATGAACGATCCCATGGCGGAAAGGTCCCGCTTGGTGGTGTAGCCGTACAGGCTCAGCGCACCAAAGGCGGCAGCCGTGACGAAGAAGGTCTGGGTGATCGACGTCGCTGTGAAGACGAGGAAGATCGTCGACAGCGAAATGCCGACCAGGGCGGAGTAAATCCAGAAGGTCGTCTGCGCTGCGGCAACGCTCATCTTGTTGATGCGGAAACTGAGGAAGAAGACCAGCGCCAGCGGGGCCAGCATGACAACCCATTTCAACGGGCTGGTGTATAGCGTGGCGCCAAGCGCGGTCAGCTGGCCATCGGAAACCGCCAGGTTGAACGTTCCCAGCGCGGCAATGCCCGTAACGGCCAGTGCCAGGGCCATGTAGTTGTAGACCCGCAGCATGTAGGCACGCAGGCCTTGGTCAATCTCCGCTCCGGCAGTCTGGCCCGTAACAGAGCCATTGCGCAGCGGATTGTCGCGATAGTCAGCCATCTAATAAGTCTCCTCTTGAGGTGGCTTATGGTTGATCATTTCCGGACAGGGCCGGTTTGCAAGGAATATGACCCTTCAAGGGTCGCCATTCAAGAGCATGAAGACAAATCTTTGCGGCATTGCCGTGGCGGCACCAAGCCGGGTCAAAGCCCGGTTTGTACAGGCACTGCCTACAGTTCCCGCAAGACCGGCGCCGCCTTGCGGCCCAAAATGCGCCAGGTGCCGATCAGGCCGAAACCGACCGTCATCATCAGCGCGGCAAGGACGGTGAAACCGGCCACTGCCGGATCGAACGTGTAGGAAAACTCCATGATCCTTGAAACCACGAACCAGGCTGCCGCCGATCCTGCCGCAAGGGCGAAAACAGCGGTTACCAGGCCCAAAATGGCATATTCATAGACAAAGGCACGCACCAGCCGCCCACGGGTCGCACCCAGCGTCTTCAGCACGACGGCATCGTGCACCCGTGCCCGGTTGCCCGCTGCCAGTGCACCGCCCAGCACCAAAACGGATGCAATCAGCGCCACGGCGGCGGCAGACCGGATGGCCGTTGCAAGCTGACCTATCAGCCGGTTGACCGTATCGAGCGCCTCGCGCACCCGTACCGTGGTGACAGCAGGGTATTGTGCGGCAATGGCGCGGACAATCGCCCCGTCCCGTGCATCAAGTGCAGTGCGTTCTTCAGCGTCCTGTGCGACGTTATCCTCCAGCGTCAGCGTCGCCAGATGGGCGTGCGGTGCGCCGGCGAAGGTGTTGGGCGAAAACACCATGACGAAATTGATCGCCAGGGTCTCCCATTCGACATTTCTGAGCGAGGCAATGCGGGCGGTGATGTTTCGCCCAAGCACGTTGACGGTTACCGGATCGCCCACATCAAGACCGAGTTCGCCTGCTTCCTCGGCGGAAAAGGATACAAGCGGCTCGCCATCATAGTCCTCAGGCCACCACGTGCCCTTGGACAGGGTTGAATTCTCCGGAATGTTCCTTGCATAGGTTATGCCCCGGTCGCCGCGCAGTACCCAGCCCCCTTCCGAGCCGACAGGATAGTTCTCGGTACGGATGCCCCGCAACTCGGTAATCCTGCCGCGCAGCATGGGCACCGAAAAGACCTTTCCGTCCGGGGCAAGGCCGCTCAGCAGCGTTTCAAACGCATCCTTCTCGCCATTTTGGATGTCGACAAAGAAGAAGTCCGGCGCCCTTTCCGGCAGATTGTCGCTGACCTGGCGGCGCAGATTGCCGTCAATCAGCGCCAGCGCGACCAGGAGTGCAAGCCCCAGTCCGAGCGACAGGACGACCGAGGGAGTCAGCGCGCCTGGCCGGTGGATATTGGCAACCGCCATGCGCAGCTCGGTCGAGCGGGCATGGGGCATCGACTTCGCGCCCAGCTGAATGAGCAGGGCGACCACACGCAACAACACAAAGGCAAAGGCAATCGCGCCCACAAAAACGCTGGCAATATAGCGGTTTTCGGAGGTGAGGATGGCAAGCCCCACAAGAAGGGCGACGCAGGCCGCCAGCGCAAGCAAATAGCCTGCTTTCGGCCATCCCCCAAAATCAATGCCGCCCTGCCCGCGGAAAAGATCGGTCGCCGGCACTTCGCGCGCAATGGCAAGCGGCCAGATGGCAAAGACCAGAGCGGTCAAAAAGCCATAAATGGCGCCGGCAACGAGTGGCCCCGCAGCAAGGGAAGATGATTGCGGAAGAGGCAATACGCCGGCAAGCGCCCAGCCGGCAAGCGCCGGCATCAGCGCGCCGAGCGCAAGGCCGATCAATATGCCGCCCGCCGCAATCAGCAGGATCTGCACCAGATAGACATTGAAGATGAAACCGCCGGGCGCCCCGAGCGACTTGAACGTCGCAATCACCGGCCGTTTGGCTTCCAGAAACGCGCGCACCGCATTGGCAACGCCTACCCCGCCGACGATGAGGGCCGTCAGCCCGACCAGGGTGAGGAAATCGGAAAACCGTTCGATGTTGCGCGAAAGCGCAGGCGCGGCATTTTCCCGCGAGCGCAAGCGCCATCCGGCATCGGGAAAGCGTTCTCGCGCCTGTTCGGCAAAGCGTTTCACATTGGCGGGTGAAGCGTCGTCGAAACGAACCCGCCAGGTATGGCGAACCAGCGAACCGGGTTTGACCAGATCGGCAGCCTTGAGCGCCTCCATCGACATCAAGACGCGGGGCCCGAAGCCGAAATTTTCTCCCAAGCGATCCGGCTCCGAAACGATACCATCGCTGATGGTGAATTCCGCCGCTCCCAATTTCAACTGGTCGCCGGTCTGAAGGCCCAGCCGCTCGCCCAGCAGGCCTTCCATGGCGATTGCCCTGCCGCCCAACTCCTCCGCAGTAATCGAGCCGGCCTCTCCTTCGAGGGTGCCGTATAGCGGATAGGCATCATCGACCGCCTTCAACTCGACCAGCGTCTGATCGGATCCATCCAGCTTGCGGGCCATGGTGCGCAGCGTGGTGGATTTCGTGACGGCTCCATAGCTTTCAAGGAACGCCAATTGCTGGGGATCAAGCTCGCGCTGAACCAGCGAGGCAGAGACATCTCCACCCAGAATTTTCTGGCCTTCTTCCGCGATCCCGCTGGTGATCGATCCGGCGACGGAATTGACACCGGAAATGGCCGCCACGCCAAGCGCGATACAGGTCAGGAAGACATAAAACCCCCGCAATCCGCCACGCAGCTCCCGCATTGCAAAGCGCAAGGCAAGCAGGAACCCTGCAGAACCGGCGGCAGCCTGCCCGGCATCCACAGAACCCTGATCCTGAGCGCTTTGCCCCTGAGCGGGAGCAGTGTCGGCGGTGCGGGCGTCCATCAGGCAGCTTTCCTTCCGCCGTCAGGCAGAATGCGGCCCGAGGAAACCCGTATCATGCGGTCACAGCGCTTCGCCAGATTGGCATCATGGGTTACCAGCAAAAGCGTCGCCCCGCGCTCTTTCTGCTTTGCAAACAGAAGATCGGCAATCTGGTCGCCTGTCCTGCGGTCCAGATTGCCGGTCGGTTCGTCCGCTACGATCAGGCGCGGCGAAGGTGCCAGCGCCCTGGCAATCGCAACGCGCTGCTGCTCCCCGCCGGACATCTGGCCGGGATAGTGGTGGAGCCGGCCTCCAAGACCCACTGCCTCAAGTTCAAGCGTTGCCTTTTCGAAAGCCTCCCCGTCTCCGGCAAGTTCCAGAGGCACGGCAACGTTTTCAAGCGCCGTCATGTTGGGAATGAGGTGAAAGGACTGGAAGACAATGCCGATATTGCGCCCGCGAAAGGCGGCCAGCGCATCCTCGCTCTTGCCGGAGAGATCTTCTCCCGCCACCTCAACCACGCCGCTGTCGGCTCTTTCGAGCCCGCCCAGGACCATCAGCAGCGTCGACTTGCCGGAACCCGACGGCCCGACAATGCCGGCCGATTCCCCCTGCGCCACATCAAGGTCGATTTCCTTGAGCACGTGAACCTTGGAGGCGGCATCGCCCAGGGTAAGATCGACCTTGCGCAGCCGGATGGCGGGCGCAGCAACGGTATTTGGCCGGTTGGAGAATTTGGCGGTTGTTTTCGCTGGGGCTGGATTTTTGGCCACGATAACTCCATTTGGGAGAAACGACCCCGGCACGGGATCAACATTTGCAATGCGGAATCTACATTTCCAATGTGGGATTGCTGCGCCGGTTTTCAAACCATTCGGCGAAGATCACACTTGAAGCTTCATAACAGAAAGACCGCCCGGTATGTCACGTGAACGATTGGTAATGTCATCCGCGCCCATGCGGGCGGCATTGCTGGTAGCCCTTCTGGCGCCATTCTGTCTCATGCTCGCGATGATGATGCCGCTGCCGGCAAAGGCCCAGGAACCCGTCCGCATTGTTTTTCTCGGCGACAGCCTGACGGCAGGGTTCGGCCTGGGTCCGGGTGAAGCCTATGTCGAGCGGCTTGGCGCAATGCTGAAGGAAAAGGGGCTGTCCGTTGAAATCGTCAATGCCGGGGTTTCGGGAGACACCACCGCAGGTGGCCTGTCCCGGCTCGACTGGTCGGTGTCCGATGGCACCAAAGGTGTTGTGCTGGCGCTCGGCGGCAACGACGCCCTGCGCGGCATTCCCGTCGAGGAAACCCGCAACAATCTTGCAACCGCCATTGAAACGCTGAAAGCGCGCGGCATCGCCGTTCTGCTTGCCGGAATGCTGAGCCCGCCCAGCATGGGCGAAGACTATGAAAAGGCCTTCAACGCCATCTATGGCGACCTGGCGCAGCAATACGATGTCGCCTTCCATCCGTTTCTTCTCGACGGCGTTGCCGCCGAGGCAGCCCTCAATCAGGACGACGGCATCCACCCCAATGCGCAGGGCATGCAGGTCATTGCCAAACGCCTGCTGCCGGCGGTCGAAGCCTTTGTGCGCAATCTTCAATAAAACACCGGTGAGTGTCTGTCTTGCGGATTGGTGATTTGCCGTCACCGTATTTTCATTTGGAGCAGGGCAGAAAACGTGATTCCATGAAGCGGCGATTCGCGGCCTGCCGCCTCGTGCGGCCTGACGTCAAAATGCCGGCCCTTCGGGAGTGCCGTGTGAGTTGCAGGCGGGGAGTATTGTCATGCCCAGACTGTTTGCCGCGCTGCGCCTGCCACCTTCCATTGCCATGCAATTATCGCTCCTGCGCGGCGGCCTTAACGGTGCACGCTGGATCGACACGGAGAACTTTCACATCACCCTGGCCTTTTTCGGCGATATCGACCGCCACATCGCAAACGACCTGGCGTTGGCGCTCGGCGGCATAGACCGCCACGCTTTCGACCTTCGCATCGATCGGCTTGACGCCTTCGGCAATGGCAAGCCACGGGCGCTGTATGCCCGCATCGAGCCGGTAGCGGCGCTGATGGAACTGCAGTCGGAAATCGAACGCCTTGCCAAACGCCATGGCGTGCCACCCGACCGGCGCAAGTTTCTGCCCCATGTGACACTTGCAAGGCTCAAGGGGACGGCGCCCCATGAAGTGGCCCACTTCATCCATTCGCGCGGCGGCTATACCTCACCTTCCTTTGCCGTTGACCGTTTCGACCTGCTCTCATCGAAGGCCTCTATTGGCGGCGGACCCTATATCACCGAAGAACACTACCCCCTCAATGACGTTTCCGGCGGCGCGGACGCGCCAGGCCAAAACGGCGCATATGGCTATACCGGGGCGGTCATGGGATATTCCGCCGGATCGCGCTAGGCTGAATCTTCCTCTTCCAGCGTCTCCAGGGAATGGCGCTGGATCAGCGGATATTGAAACAGCATGAAGACAATGGTCATGGGCATGGTCGCCCAGACCTTGAAATTGACCCAGAAATCGCTGGAAAAATTGCGCCACACCACTTCATTGGCAAGCGCCAGAAAGAAGAAGAAGCAGGCCCAGCGGAAGGTCAGCTTCGTCCAGCCCTCGTCATCGAGCTGAAACGGCCCCTCGAACAGCAGTTTCAGCAGCGGTTTGCCGAAGACATACAGGCCGATGAACAGCGCGCTGCCAAACAGGATGTTGACGATGGTCGGCTTCATCTTGATGAAGGTTTCATCCTGAAGATACAGTGTCAGCCCGCCGAAGATGAACACCATGACGGCAGTGATCAGCGGCATGACGGCCAGACGCCGTTCCCATATCCATGTCAGGGTCAGGGAGATTGCCATGGCAACCATGAAAGCTGCCGTGCCGACGAAAATCTTGCCGCCCAGTGCCTTGAGCGCGGGAAAGGCTGCGGCCAGTTCCTCGCCATAGGTATTGGCGAGAAAGAACACCACCAGCGGCCCCATTTCCAGCGCCAGCTTGGTCCCCTGGCTCAGTTTCCGTTTTTCGTCAGCCATCCATTTGGTTCCAATACGGTCTATGCTTCATCTTCACGCGGCAGGCCGGCAATCGACCGGGCAAATTCCCGCGCCTCGAAGGGTTCCAGATCCTCGACCTGCTCACCGACGCCGACAAAATAGACCGGCAATTTGTGCTTGGCCGATATCGCCACCAGAATGCCGCCGCGCGCGGTTCCATCGAGTTTGGTCATGACAAGACCGTTGACACCGGCAATATCCTTGAAGATTTCCACCTGGTTAAGCGCATTCTGGCCGGTGGTGGCATCGAGCGTCAGCAACACGGTATGGGGCGCGGACGGGTCCTGCTTCTTCAGCACGCGAACGATCTTTTCCAGTTCCGCCATCAGTTCGGTCTTGTTCTGCAGCCGGCCGGCGGTATCCATCAGCATGACGTCGCGCCGTTCCTTGCGGGTTTCCGCCCAGGCATCGAAGGCAAGACCGGCAGCATCCGACCCGAGCGGCCGTGACAACACCGGAGACATGGTGCGCTCGCCCCATATCTTCAACTGCTCGATGGCGGCAGCCCTGAAGGTATCGCCTGCAACCAGCGTGGTCGAAAAACCGGCATCATAAAGCTTTGATGCCAGCTTGCCGATCGTCGTCGTCTTGCCGGAACCATTGACGCCGACGACGAGAATGACATGCGGCTGGTGTTCGAGGTCCAGATCGAGATCGACGGCGACCGGATCGAGGATTTTCTCGATTTCGTCGGCCATGATCTCGCGAACCTCTTCATCGGTGACGGTCTTGCCGAATTTCTGCGCCGAAAGCGCATCGGTAATGTTCATCGCCGTTTCAACGCCCAGATCGGCCTGAATTAGAATGTCCTCGAGATCCTGTAGCGTGTCATCGTCCAGCTTGCGGTTGGTGAAGACCTGGGAGATGTTCTCCTTCAGCTGGTTTGAAGAGCGCGACAAGCCCTTGGAGAGGCGCTTCAGCCAGCTTTCGCGGCGCGCTTGCTGTTCGTCTTCCTCCGGTTCGGGCTCAGGCTCTTTTTTTGCCTTGCGCTCGGTGAGCGTGATCTTGCTGTCCTCGATCTCAAGCGCTTCGGGCGGCGGTGCAACAACCCCGTCCTCGTCAAAAGCAGGCTCAAGATCGGGATCGCCTGCCGCATCGAACTCCGCATCGCCTTCATCCGGCTCTTCATCCAGGCCCTCATCGGGCCCGGGCCCGGAAGCGGCATCATCCTCTGCGTCTTCCAGGCTTTCTTCGGCGGCCTTTTTTGCAGCAGCGGCGAGGGCTGCCTGTTCTGCTTCAAGCCTTGCAGCCTCCTCTGCAGCTTCAGCTTCCTCGGCTGCCTTCCTTTCAGCAGCTTCTTTCCCGGCTTTCGCCCTGGCGGCCTTTTGCGCCTTCTGGGTTTTGGCCTTTTCAGCTGCAGCCTTCTTCTCGGCGGCAGCGCGTTCCTTTGCTACTTTTTCCTTTGCAGCCTTTTCAGCTTTCGCCGCCTTGTCAGTGGCGGCCTTTTCCTCTTTTGCCTTTTTTTCAGCTTCCGCCTTGGCCTGTTTTTCGGCAGCAGCTTTGTCGGCAGCTTCCGCTTTCTTGAGCGCAGCTTCTTCTGCCTTTTTCTTTGAGGCGGCCTCTTTCCCGGCTTTTGCCTTTGCTTTCTCCGCAGCCTCAGCAAGCTTCGCAGCTTCGGCAGCTTCCGCCTCCGCCGCGGCATCTGCATCGGGCGCTTCGTCGTCCGCCTTCTTGCGGCCAAAGCCGAAGGAGAAGATACGCTTTAAAAGGCCGGGCTTTTTTTCTTCCGTCATCCTGTTTCCCTATGCCGCAGCTTCACGCCCGGAAGCTTCCGCAATTCTGGCCAAAAGCATGGTGCCGGTAGTCCCGGTGATTTCCACCGGAATGAAGCTGCCGGGTTCGTGGCCCGCCACCTGATCCAGCATTGCCAGTGTGAATTGCGGCAACCGGCCCTTGCCGCCCTGCTCCAGCAAAATGCTAGCGCGTGTACCGGCAAACCCTGCAAGATGCGCAGAGAGCGCTTCATCGGCTTTCTGGCGCAAAATGCGTGCCCGCTCGCGGATTGCCTCACGCGGCAGTTGCGGCATTTTTGCCGCCGGGGTTCCGTTTCTTGGCGAAAACGGGAAAACATGCACGAAATCCAGCCCGCAGGCATCGATCAGCGACAGCGTTTCTTCGAACATGGCGTCCGTTTCCGTGGGAAAGCCGGCCATCAGATCTGCACCGAAGGCAATCTCCGGCCGAAGCTTGCGCACTGTCTCGCAGAACTTGATCGAATCGTCTCTCAAGTGACGCCGCTTCATGCGTTTCAAGATCAAATCGCTGCCATGCTGCAGGGACAGATGCAGATGCGGCATGAAACGGGCTTCGCCGGCAATGGCCTCCATCAGCGCTTCGTCCACTTCGATGGAATCGATGGAGGAAAGCCGCAGCCGTACCAGATCGGGAACCTGTTTCAGTACCGCCTGAACAAGCCGGCCAAGTTTCGGACTGCCAGGCAGGTCCGCACCCCAGGACGTGGTGTCGACGCCGGTCAGCACCACTTCGCGATAGCCGTTTGCCACCAGCTGTTTTACCTGCTCGACCACTTCGCCCGCGGGCACCGACCGGGAATTGCCCCGGCCATAGGGAATGATGCAGAAGGTACAGCGATGATCGCATCCGTTCTGCACCTGCACAAAGGCGCGGGTATGGCCCTCCACCGCCTGCACCATGTGCGAGGCCGTCTCGCGCACCTCCATGATGTCGTTGACGCGAACTTTCTCGAAATCGTTGACACCGAAGTCCGGCAGGGCGCGGTAGGGCTGGCTTTTCAGCTTCTCCTCATTGCCGAGAACAAGATCGGGTTCCACCATTTCCGCAAAGGTTTCCGGCTCCGTCTGCGCCGCGCATCCCGAGACGATGATCCGCGCATTGGGGTTTTCGCGCCTTGCCTTGCGGATCGCCTGCTTTGCCTGGCGCACGGCTTCCGCCGTCACCGCACAGGTGTTGACCAGGATGGCGTCTTCCTCAAGCGCATGAAGACCGGCGTCCTGCGCTTTTTTGCGCATGACTTCGGTTTCGTAGGCATTCAGCCTGCATCCGAATGTGAGCGTCCTGATGGCCATGTCTTCAGCACGGTTTGCCGGTGGTTGCGGTTTCTACAGGTTTGGCGGCGTATATGGCGTAAAGTGCTGCCAATTGCCAGCATTCAAACCACTTCCAACCAAGCCGGACACGCTCTAGGCTGTATCGACATTCAGGATTTGGAGCGCGGTATGGGGAAAATCGTTCAATTCCAGGAGCGGAACCGATGACAGGCCGGTATCATTTCGAGGTTCCGCGACGCCGAGCCAGGGACGAAATCCGTCTCGCGCGGCTTCCGAAACCTGAATGTCGATACAGCCTAAGGTGGTGGGGGGCTGAAACGAGAGGAAAAAAAATGAAACTGCATGATCGGAACAACCGCCGCAGATGGCTCTCCCCCCTGCTGGCATCTGCAGGCATTCTTGCCGCCCTTACCGGCATAAGCGCCGCATCCCCCGTTGCCGATTTCACCTGCAAGGTGCTTGCCCATCCCGCCCTGCAGCGCGATGGCTATCTGCTCGGCGAAAACATCTACTTTCTGGGAGAGCGTGTCGGCCTGGTCGGCTATGCCGAACCTGCAGAACAACTGCCCCAGGTGGTCTCCGGCTCCGGCATGCAGTTTTCCAACGGAACCATCACATTTGCCGCCAAGGGCAATGAAGGCTTCCTGCAGTTGAACGACGGCACCACCTTCCCCTGTGTGGCAAACGCTTCGGCCAGCGCCGGCAGCGGTGATGGCGCCGGCGCATACCGCATAGCCCGGTCGCTTTTCGGTTCCATTGTCCGCGACGGTGATTCCCCTTCTGCGCGCGAACTTGACCGCATTCCCCTGGGGGACCCCATCGAGATCATCTCTGAAACCGGCAGTTTTTACGATGGCTGGCAGTGGATACGCATCCGCTATTCGGAAGGGCTGGAAGGCTATGTTTGGGGCGGCACGATCTGCACGACAGGCGGCCCGGCAATCACCGGCGTGCACGCAAGCTGCAACTGACGGATGCGGTCACACAGTCACGGATCAATGACAGCCGCCCCGGTTTGCGGATCGAGCCTGCCGGAAAACTCGAATTCGGCGGGCCCGGTCATCAGCACCCGGTTGTCTTCTTTCCATTCGACCGTCAGGTGCTTTCTGCTTGGCGGGGTGATCTTTGCCTTGCGTGCGGCAAGCTCCTTGCGCACCGCACAGACCAGCGTTGCACAGGCCGCTGACCCGCAGGCAAGCGTCAGCCCGGCTCCGCGTTCCCAGGTACGGATCACGATGTGTTCGGGCGAAACCACCTGCGCCAGGGTGATGTTGGCACGCTCGGGAAAGATCGGATGGTTTTCCAGCAACGGACCAAAACGCTCCAGATCATAGCTTTCCGGATCGTTCTCCACCCAGAAAATCGCATGGGGATTGCCCATGCTGGCAACGCTGGGCGAATGCAGCACAGGCGCATCGATCGGCCCTATCTGCAGTTCGATCCGGGTGGTATCGGCAAATGCTTCGGCCAGCGGAATGTCCTCCCAGCCGAAATGCGGCATGCCCATGTCGACGGAAATCGTGCCATCATCGTTGACCGTGGCCGGCAGCATGCCTGCCCGGGTGCGAAACAGCCACTCGGATTTTGCTTCCCCCCTGTTGAGACAGGAAACGACGCAGCGCATGCCGTTGCCGCAGGCGCCCGCCTCGCTGCCATCGGAGTTGTGGATCAGCAGACCGGCGTCAAACCCCGCGCCTTTCGGAGTACGCACTTCCATCAACTGGTCGAACGGCACGCTTTCATTGAGTGCAATTGCCGCTTGCGGCGCCAGGTAATCCGCACGCCCGCGCATGTCGGCAACGACGATTGCATTGCCTGCGCCGTTCATCTTGCAAAAAGGTACATCGCTCGCCATGGCCGGTACTTCCAGATTACGGCAGCCGGCCAGAGGTCCCGGCAGCCGGAACCTCATATAGAGCGCTGATTACCCGATCGCAAATACGCCCAGCAGCATGAGCAGGAACAACACAAGCGCGACGACGATGAGAAGCCTTGCACCGGTCAGCGCAATGCCCGATACCCGGTTGAGGCCGAACAGGCTGGCGATGGCTGCGACCACCAGCAGAATTAGAATCCATTCAAGCATGAGTGTTCTCTCCAGTTACCACAGCAGGGTAACGCCGGTCTGGCAGATTGGTTCCCGCCCTGCCGCAACGTCAAATTACTTAGGTTGGCTGGGTCAATTTGCCTTTGGCGGCGGGAGGATAAACACCTGCCCCGGATGAGCCGCCTCAAATCGGTCCGCCTGAATTCCAGCTTCTGCCAGCGCTTCGGCAAGCTTCTCCTTCGGCTCGCTCACCGGCTCGTCGGTCAACTGGAAAGTCCCCCAGTGATGGCCGATGGCACGCTTTGCCCCCAGCAGCCTGAATCCTTCCACCGCCTCTTGCGGGTTGATGTGCTGGGCCTTCATGAACCAGCGCGGCTCATAGGCCCCGATGGGCAGGATGGCGAGGTCGAAACCGCCATGTTTTTGCGCCGCAGCACGGAAGTGGGCGCCCTTATGGAAGGCAGTATCGCCCACATGATGGATTTTCAGCCCCGGGGTTTCGAGCGAAAAGGCGCACCACAGTGTCATCTGCACATCGCGAAGCCCCCTCGCGCCCCAGTGGTGGCACGGTTCGAAATGAACCACGGTATCGTTGGAAAGCCGGGCAGTATCCGACCAGTCTCCGGTTGCCGTGCGGGCCTCCGGAACCGTCTTTTGGATGATTGCATCATTTCCGAGCGGTGTGATGATCAGCGGATCATGTTTTTCCACCAACTCTGCAAGGGTCGGCAGGTCCATGTGATCGTAGTGGGAATGGGTCAAGAGAACGGCATCGATCGGCGGCAGGGCATCGAAATCTATTCCCGGCGGATTGACCCGCTTGGGGCCGGCAAATCCCAGCGGGCTGGCCCGCTCTGCCCATACCGGATCGGTGAGAAAATTGAGCCCGTTGGTCTGTATCAGGAAACTTGCATGGCCCACATGGGTAACCCGGGCGGTGTCCGCAGCAACCCGCTGCGGTGGCACATCCCTTTCAAACGGGCTGTCATAACGCGCCGGCCACTTGGTGCGTTCGCCTTGCAATTTCCAGCGCACAAGATCCTTGAACGTTCCCGGCGGCGTGCCGCCCTCATTGTAGAACCGCTTGCCGTCAAAATGATCGGACACGGGACCGCGATAAAAAGGGTTTTTGCTGAACGGCCGCAGGCTCCACCACATCGCGGAAAAAGCGGAGGATGCTGCGGCACCGGTTCTGCTCGGCTTTTTCCGCCTGCTCATGGTCTCCATATTCTCCCTGGTTGGCCCCGGACGCTTGCCGCCTCCGGCAACCTTCCTGTGCCGAACTGACCATGGGTGTACCAGGCCAGCATTCTCGTTAGCACTTGCTTAACCTTGATGCGGGGCACGCGTTTACCAACCGTTTACCCCAAACCAAGACGTGAGCGGGAAAACCGGCCGGAACACCCCTCCAACCCCGTGTTTTTGCACGTTTTCTTCATTCATTTCACTTTAATAAGACAATTCACCTCCCGCGAAGGTACCTGACGGACTTGGCACGCCTCTTGCCAGAAGGTTCCCGTCCCCGCCGCAACAGGGCCGATTGCATCAAGATAGGTAGATACCATGCGAGACATTACCACCGGAAACATCATCGCCGACTGGAAGCCGGAATATGCGGGCATGTTCGGCAAGGAAACGCTGAAGCTCAAGCACACGCTGCATCAGTCGGAATGGTTCAGCGATGAGCGCCTGGCGAACCTGATCGAAAAGGCTGAACGCAGCCATTATCATGTCAATACCCGTTCTTCGGGACCCGATGGAAAGAAACGCCGCCGCGAAGGCGAATTCGGCGGCCTGTCCG
The DNA here is from genome assembly GCF_001953055.1 of Salaquimonas pukyongi. Classification (NCBI taxonomy): domain Bacteria; kingdom Pseudomonadati; phylum Pseudomonadota; class Alphaproteobacteria; order Hyphomicrobiales; family Salaquimonadaceae; genus Salaquimonas; species Salaquimonas pukyongi. The sequence goes on from NZ_CP019044.1 coordinate 3,022,927, forward strand.
GCATGGAGGTACTGCAGGCTGTCCGCAAGGGCGATATCTGGATCAATCTGCGGGCACCGCAACTGGCGGACCCGGCCTATGGAGACATGCTGCATGACATGTATGCGGAGTTCGAGACCCGCGTGCCCGGCCTTGAAACCTTCAAGCACAAGACCACCATTCTGATTTCCTCGCCCAACGTCTACGTTCCCTTTCACTCCGACGTACCGGGCCAGATGCTGTGGCAGGTCCGCGGCACAAAGCGTGTCTGGCTGTATCCGGCCGAAGAGCCGTTTGTCACCCGCAACGCCATCGAGAAACTCATTCTCGGCGAGTTGCATGAAACCGACATGCCGTATGACGAAACCCTTGATGAAAAGGCTTTCGTGACCGACCTTCAGCCCGGCGACATGCTGCACTGGCCGCTCAACTGGCCGCATCGGGTGGAAAACCATGATTGCCTGAACGTTTCGGTGACCACAGAGCACTTCACAAGGGAAATCCGCACGTCCTATGCCGTCAACTATGCCAATGGCCTGTTGCGAAAGGCCGGCATTGCCAACCCGCGCAAACAGACCGGTGGCCTCGCCGCCACCGCCAAGACGGCGCTTGCCGGTGCGGTAAAATTCTCAGGCCTGCGCAGACAGGCTCATAAACCCTACACCATCGACTTTGTTGTCGACCCCAGTGGCAAGGCCGGCATACGCGACATCGACCCATACGAACTGCGCCTGTAATCTGAAACGCTAGCACAGGATGCGGCACATGACCCCACAAGAAGCGGTAAGAACAACGTTGCAGCTGCCAGACACCGTCAACCTCGATGAGACATTTGAAACGGCGTTCACCGGCTCTAAGGCCAGAGCCGGACCTTTCCAGTCTGGCGCCGGTGTCGACATCATCTGCGATCCCGCTGAAATTCTCGCCCTGGGCGAGGAATGGGAAGCGCTGGAGGCAAGCTGCCCCGACACGGTTTTCTTTCAGTCCTTTGCATGGTGCCGCAATTTCCTGGAGTTTTCCCGCGGCAAACCAGGCTTCGCACCGCGTGTCATCACCTTCCGCAAATCCCGGCCCGATGGCTCTGCCAGACTTGCCGGCATTCTGCCGCTCGCCCTGCAAACCAAAGGCCGGATGAAGGTACTGACGGGTTTTGCCGAACCCTTCCAGCAATATACCGACATGCTGCTCGACCCGCAGAGCAGAGCGGAGGATTTTGCTCCATTCCTGCTTGAGGCATTGAGAAAGACCGGTGCCGACTATGTCCATTTCGGTCAGGTTCGCGAGGACAGCGCACTGGCCCAATTGTCGAACAGCAAGCTGCTGCCAATGGGCGAAAAGGAGGGCGCGCCTTATGTTCGCCTTTCGGCATTCGGCAGCCATGCTGCCTACATCAAAACCGTGCGTGCCAAAACCCGCAAGAACCTGCGCAACGCGAAAAACCGCCTGGAGCGCAGCGCACCGGTTACCCATGAAGTGGCGGAAGACGGTCCGCTTCTCCGCGAAGTCATCGAGCGGGCCTATGAGGGACGCGAAGCCTGGCTGGCACGCATCGGACTTACCTCACGCGCCTTTCAGGACACGGACTTCGAGGCGTTTCTGAAACGCTTCGCCGACTGCACTGCACCAGGCGGCGGCGCCATCCGCACCATCGCCATGTCCTTGAAGCACGGCGACCAGCCGCTTTCCGATCAGTGGGGTTTTGTCTATCGCGGGCGCTACTATGCCTTCATGGCCAACTGGAATCCGGCCTACGAAGCCTCGAGCCCCGGCAGGCTGCATCTTGGTGAGGTCATCAAGACCTGCTTCGACAAGGGTTTTAAAACAGCCGATTTTCTCATTCCCGCCTCCAGCTACAAGCTGAACTGGACAGACGACGTCACCCAGGTCTGCGACCTCATCGTGCCGCTGACCGGAAAGGGCAGTCTTTACACCCGTTTGTGGCTCGGTTTCATCCGGCCGCATGCAAAACGGATATTTTTCCGCCTGCCCACCGGTCTGCGCCAGCTTGTGATGAAGAAGATTGCCCCGAACGCCTAGAGCCTGTCTTGATTAGCTGGAAGCAGTTTGAATGGATGGATTTTTCGCCTCTGGCAAGGAGAAGACCACAGCAGGTTTGTTTATCCATCCTGCGAGGATTTCGACGAAGCCAGCGCGCAAAAGACACCACAGGTGATGCAATACCATGTTGAATCCCTTTTGTTTTCTGTAATCGCCTGAACCTGGTTCCCGGCGTTCAAACGATTCCATCCAACCAGGACACGCTCTAGCCGGTTGCCAGCAACAGCTTCTCGATCTCGTGCACGGGATGGTTGGTCAGGGTCTTGTCCACCTCGCCGATGACGCAATGGGCGACTTCCTGGTGCATTTCATCGCGCAATTCGCCAAGTATCTTCGGTGGTGCCGCCAGCACCAGCGCGCTGAATTTGCCTTTGTGCGCCAGTTCATAAAGCTTGGCGGCGATTTCGCGGGCAAACCGGGTCTTCTCGAATTCGTGCCAGTCGGTATCGGCCACCGCGCTCTTGTGGGCGCTGGGACCGTCATTGAACCGGCCGGGCCGGTTGGCCGCCTGTTCCCGCGTTGGCGGATTTTCCTGCTCCATTTCCCGGAACACGGCCAGATTGGGAAATTTTGCATCGCCTTCATTGCGAAGGAACAGGGCTTTTTCGCCGTCGGCAACGACAATCCAGCCGTCGCGGGGCAATCTGATGTCTCCCATGGCTACCTCCTGCCGTTTTATGTCATGGACCCATAAACCAGGTCGATGCCTGGCCCCACCCCGCAACTGGTAACTTGGCCGATTGCGGGGCGAGAAGTCCGATTACCCGATTGTGCGCCGATTACTGCATGCGCTCAAGGGTGATCTGGGCAAGGCCAACGGCCAGATTGACACCCGTGCCTGCGGAAACGCTGACCGGCTGCAGGGCAAAGGAATCCTCTGATCCGCCCAGCAGCACATTGGCGCCAAGCCCCGCAACGAAGGCAGCGGACGCCGTTGCACCCGAATAGGTACCTTCCAGCGCGCCGGGTTGATAGACGTTGTCCTGGGCTGCAACCACGGTCCACAGGATCACCTGTTCACCGGTGACGCCAATGTCGATGCCGAATTTCTGGATCGTGCCGGCATAGACTTCGTCGGGAAACGAGCCATCGGCATGGGTAAAAGTGCAGGAAATGTTCTTGGTGGAGCCGAAAACGAAACCGGCGCCACCGGCCACCTCACAATTTAGCTGGCCAAGCTCGACACCGCCTTCCTGCGCTGTGGCAGGCGATGCTGCCAGGGTGAGCGAAAGGGCAAGAGCGGCAGCAGAAATTGCTTTCGTCGCTACGGGAAACTTCATGGGGAATACTCCTGTGATTGAACGCTTTAACCCCCGGCGCAGTCCGCATGGAGCACGCCAGCCTCCCCCTACAACGCCGGGCCGGCGGATTGGTTGCGTTCAGCACTGCCGTATTGCCGGGACCCCATGCCGCAAAGCTTGACTTTTGCCCGGTTTTCCTGTTGAAGCCCGTCATCTCACCTGCGAGACCATACCCTGCCAAAGGCTGACATATGCCAAGGCCGACCGGGGCCGCCTGAAAAGGCGAAAAAACCGACCCTGGAAGCCACCACCCAACAGCGCGATGCGCCCTTGGGTGTTTTTTGCTTTGCAGCAAACCACGGCAAGCTTGGGTTTTGCGGCGTGAGTGCATACCTTGTGGGGACGAACCCCGCGGGAAAAGGAAGAAAACGTGTTTCAATCGCTGTCGGACCGCTTAAGCGGCATTTTCGAAGGCCTTACCAAGCGCGGCGCGCTGTCGGAAAAAGACGTCTCCGCAGCCTTGCGCGAGGTGCGCCGTGCGCTGATCGAGGCCGATGTAGCGCTCGAAGTGGTGCGCGACTTCACCGACCGTATCCGTGAAAAGGCCGTTGGCGCCGAAGTTGTCCAGTCCGTCACCCCCGGCCAGATGGTCGTCAAGATCGTCCATGACGAACTGGTCGAAATGCTGGGCTCCGACGCCGAGCCGATTTCCCTGGCAGCCGCCCCGCCGGTCACCATCATGATGGTCGGCCTTCAGGGCTCCGGTAAAACCACCACCTCGGCCAAGATCGCCAAACGGCTGACGGAAAAGAGCCGCAAGAAAGTGCTGATGGCCTCGCTCGACGTGCGCCGTCCCGCTGCCCAGGAGCAATTGCGCCAGCTTGGCGAACAGACCAGCGTTGAAACCCTGCCCATCGTCGAGGGCCAGCAGCCCGTGGAGATCACCCGGCGCGCCCAGCAGGCTGCCAAGCTTGGCGGCTATGACGTTCTCATTCTCGATACCGCCGGACGCACCCATATCGACGAGCCGCTGATGGTCGAGATGGCCGATATCCGCAAGGAGGCCGATCCGCACGAAATCCTGCTCGTTGCCGATGCCCTGACCGGTCAGGACGCCGTCAACCTGGCAAAGAGCTTTGACGACCGTGTCGGCATTACCGGCCTGGTGCTGACCCGCGTCGATGGCGACGGGCGCGGTGGCGCAGCCCTTTCCATGCGGGCAGTCACCGGCAAGCCGATCAAGCTGATCGGCACCGGCGAGAAGATGGACGCACTGGAAGACTTTCATCCCGCGCGTATCGCCGACCGCATTCTTGGCATGGGCGACATCGTCTCGCTGGTCGAAAAGGCCGCCGAGACCATCGACCAGGAAAAAGCCGCCGCAATGGCCAAGCGCATGCAGAAAGGGGAGTTCGACCTGAACGACCTTTCAGAGCAGCTTGGCCAGATGCAGAATCTTGGCGGCATGGGCGGCATCATGAACCTGCTGCCGGGCATCGGCAAAATGAAAAAACAGATCGAGGAAGCCGGCATCGACGACTCGATCTTCAAGAAGCAGCAGGCAATGATCTCCTCGATGACACGGGCCGAACGCAAAAGTCCGAAACTGCTCAACATGAAACGCAAGCAGCGTGTCGCCGCCGGTTCCGGCACGAGCGTCCAGGAGATCAACAAGCTGCTGAAAATGCATCAGCAGATGGCCGGCATGATGAAGAAGATGTCGAAGCAGAAGGGCGGCCTGCTCGGCGGAATGGGCGGCGGCATGATGCAGAAAATGATGGGCGGCGCAGGCGGCATGCCGGGACTTCCCGGCGGCATGGGTGGCGGCGGCATGCCCGGTGGCATGGGCGATCTCGCCAACATGGACCCCAAGGAGCTTGAACGCATGGCCCAGCAGATGGGCGTCAAACTGCCCAAAGGCCTGCCGGGGAAAAAATAATGAACAATCCCTCCCCCGACAACGCGCTTGAAAAGCTCGCCCATTACCGCGCATCGATCGACAATCTCGATGCCGCGCTCATTCACATTCTGGCCGAACGCTTCCGCATCACCAAGGCGGTGGGCGAATTGAAGGCCGGAGCCGATCTTCCTCCCGCTGATCCCCAGCGCGAGAAAAAACAGGTCGAACGGCTGAGGAAACTCGCAATTGAAGCCGATCTCGACCCGGACTTTGCCGAAACACTTCTCAATTTCATCATCCGGGAAGTGATCCGGCACCACGAACAGGCGCGCGGCTAGAGCGTGCCTTAACCAGTCAAGTCAAAAAGGAAATCAACCATGGCTGTAAAACTTCGTCTCGCACGCGGCGGTTCCAAGAAGCGCCCGTTCTATTCCATCGTTGCCGCTGATGAACGCATGCCGCGCGACGGCCGCTACATCGAAAAACTCGGCACCTACAACCCGATGCTTCCGAAGGACGGCGAGCGCGTCGTGCTCGACAAGGAGCGCGCCGAACACTGGCTCAAACACGGCGCCAAGCCGACTGACCGGGTTGCCCGTTTTCTCGATGCCGAAGGCCTGATGAAGCGCGAAGCCCGCAACAACCCGCAAAAGGCCCAGCCCGGCAAGAAGGCCCAGGAGCGCGTCGCCGAAGCCAAGGCGAAGGAAGAGGAAGCCGCTGCTGCTGCCGCTGCCGCCGAGGAAGAAGCCAAGGCTGCCGCCGAGGCACCTGCCGAGGAAGCTCCAGTTGAAGAGGCTGCCGCCGAAGCGCCCGCCGGGGAAACAGCCGCTGAGGCTCCTGCAGAAGAGGCTCCGGCTGAGGAAAAGGCTGAGTAACTGCAGTTGCCAGCTGAATTGACAGCTGATTCGAGGCGATTCATAATAAAGCGTCGCTGGAATGTTCCGGCGACGCTTGATTCAGGATTGAAAAAATGGCTGACATCAAATTAGCGAATTCAGACCTAAGAGGTAAGGCAGTTAAGTTATTTGAAAACCTACTCGACAACAACGATTCTGTTGAGGCGGTTGAACAAACAGCGCTTGACAATTTTGATACTTTTAAGAAATCCTTTGCTGACACGAACCGAAAATTTATAGAAAAAGCTAATAACCAGGCCGGTACTTGAGTAGCAACGATTTTTTCGAGAATAACCGGGTTCAAAAAAGGGCCGCCTTCTTCTCGGGAATGGCTGAACGACTTCTTGGTGTTTACCCGGAAATTGGAAAATACACCCATTTCACAACAGACTCACCAATCCTGCTTTCTCACTGCTATTTTCTTTTGAGCGACTCCTACAAGGCTGCCCGGTTAAAGCCAGAAAGCCGAACGGATGACTACAAAAAGGCTGCAATATCAGCGACCGCTGTCATGATTGTTCGCCCATTCGCGGCACTTAATCCAGACGATGTATCCAATCTCGAAGCATTTCTGGCAAATCCGATATTTGCCATGGCATGCGGAAATGCTTGGGCCAGCAATCGGGATTTGTTTTCAAGCTATCCGTTTGACTACCTCAAGCGCTTCTACAACACGTTGCACAATGTGGAAATTCACGCGATGGAGGAGTTTATTCAACGGCTTCGTGCTGACCAACCAGTGACAGATATTACATCGGTAACGTTGAATCGGCATGACATGGCTGCTTTGGATAACTGGGTGGAAAAATTCTTCATGCTCTGCAATCAGAAACGCTGATCCATCCGTTTTTTACAACTCCGTCACCCGCAGATAGGGGCGCTGCTCGTCCCAGCCCTTGGGGAAGATGTCCTTGGCCTCTTCATCGCTGACCGAGAGCGGGATGATGACCTTGCCGCCCGGCGTCCAGTCGGCGGGCGTTGCAACCTTCCGGGCATCGGCAAGCTGCAGCGCATCGATCACCCGCAGTATCTCGTCGAAATTGCGACCCACATTCATCGGATAGGTCATCATCAGCCGGATCTTCTTGTCGGGATCGATGATGTAAACCGAGCGCACGGCTTCCGTGGTGCTTTCACCGGGATGGATCATGTCATAGAGGCGTGAAATCTCCATTTCAGGGTCGGCGATGATCGGGAATTTCAGCACCGTGCCCTGGGTATCGTTGACATCGTCGATCCACTTCATGTGCTCTGCGACATAGTCCGTCGAAAGCCCGATCGGCTTGACGTTACGCTTGGCAAATTCCTCCGAGAGCTGGGCGGTGCGCCCCATTTCAGTGGTGCAGACCGGGGTGAAGTCTGCCGGATGACTGAAGAAAAAGGCCCAGGCATCGCCGATCCACTCATGAAAATTGATCTTGCCGGTGGTGGTTTCCACGTCGAAATCCGGCGCCAGATCGCCAATGTGAATGCTCATCGCTTTCTCCTTCGATTGGGATATATAAGAATGATCTTATATATAGGCAGCCCTGTTGCGTATTGATCTGCGTCAAACCGTCCCGTGACGGCGCGCGCTCCTCTCCTGTGGCACCATGCTGAAATCGCACCTTGAGGCCGGCCTTAATCCCGCCCGAACCATGCGCTTTCTTTCCCTCGAACCGGCAATGTGCTTAGCTCTCACACCCAAAGTTGTGGCAGGGACAAGAGCCTGCCGCAATATCGTGTAGAGAGTGGAGCCTTCATGCTCGAAAACAATCAATCCGCCAAAATCAAGCAGTCCATTCTCGGGCTGGAGATGATGACTCGGTTTGCGCTGGCAATCCTGGCGCTTGCCAGCGGCGTTTACACCTATCTGGGGGTACGCAGCCTGCTCGACGGCAGCGCCGCCCAGGTGTTTTTCGCCGCAGTGGTTTATTCGGCGGCCGTTTCGGTCGGCATCTATGCCTTCTGGTCCTACATGCTGCGCTTCGTCCCGCTGGTGAGCGACGGCGCGCGCCGCCTGCTGCTGTTTGCCACCATGGCGGCCGGATCGCTGATGATCATCGCCATGTCTTCCTGGCTCAACGCGGCCGCGCTGGCGGGATCAGCGGCCCTGGAACAGCACCTTGCCGTCACTCAGGAAGAATATTCCGCCGATTTCGACCAAGCCCATGCAAGAGCCCTTTCCGCCCAAAGCCTGCTGCCCGATGTCCAGCGCGCATCCGAGCGTTTCAAGCGGCTGGCCGAGGATGAGCGCAATTCAGGCGCCCTTACCGGCACTTCGGGCTCGGGCAGCGTGGTGCAGCTTCTTGTGCAGATGGGCGCCCAGTTGGACGAATTGTCCGCTTCCATCCAGGCCTCCCGCGAGGAGACTGCCGAACTGTTTGAAAAGGGCCGCCGCCACCTTGCTGCCATGCGGGGGCTGGTCTCCGCGCCCGGCGCGGTCGCGCCCCGCTCCGACCGGTTTGCAGAGCAGGCGGTCGAGCTTGGCGGTGTCATCGCCGCCCTGCAGGAGACCTCCATTGCCCCGTCCGTGCGCCGCGCCGCTGACGACCTTTCCCTCGGCTTCATCGCGCCGGTGGCCGATGGCAGCAATGCCGATCTGGCATCGCGCCAGTCGCAGGTCATGGCGACCGTGCGCCAGTCCGTCGAGGCCCAGTCCCGGCAATTGTCGAAAGCAGCCGACGGCATTCTCGCCGAGGCAAAGGTTCCCGTTCGCCGGTTCGTGCCACTGTCGAGCGCCGAAGCGGTGCTGCGCTATGCCGGGATTTTGCGCCAAGCTGGGCAGGCGCCATTTCAATCGATCTGCTGCCCGCCGTCCTTGTGCTGATTCTTGCTGTGGCGCATTCGGCCATGCGGCGCGATTCAGCCGTTTTGGAACCGGCTGAAAAGATCACCGCAGCTGAAATGATCCGTGCCGTCAGCCTGTATCAGCAGATGACACAGCATCAGCCCGCGCAGGCTGGTGACAGCGAGCTGCCATCAGAAAAGAAAGTTGCAGAAAAGGAAGCTGCAGACGGTGAACCGGATGAAGCAGGGGATGACGCCCGGCAGACAGCATCCGATGAAACGCCATCTCCGGCGGAGCCGCAATTGCTGCGCCCGGTCAGTGCCGGACAGCGCAAGCGCATCGAGGAAAGCCGGAGGCGCGGCTGATGGCCCCCAACCTGACAAGCCCGGCGTGGGAAAAGGCCAAACGGCCCCTTAATGCCATCGGCTCGCACCGGTTTGGATGGCCAAATGGCCTGCCGAACGACGGGCAGATCATGCGCGGTCTTTTCTATGTCATGATCGCTGTTATTGCGCTGGCGCTCGTCCATGACTTTGATGCCCTTCGCAAGAACCGTCAGGCTACTCCGCTGGCACCAACTATTCTGCAACCGGTTCTCCCCGCCTATCTGCCGCCCGGCTCTACGGACACCCAAACGACGCGGGGCCATCCGCCGGTAACCGCCGATCCGGAAACCTTGCGCAGCGCACTGAAGATCGAACTTGGCGCAGGCGGGACATTGCAGGCTACAGGCACGATCGACCCCGGCTCCGCGCAGCGCTTTGCCGACGAGATGAACAAGGTCGGTGAGTATGTGAAACGCGTGGAACTCAGTTCTCCGGGCGGATCGGTTCACGATGCATTGGCAATTTCGCGCCTTGTGCGTGAACGCAAGCTGGACACGGTGGTGCGTGACGGCGCGCTGTGCGCCTCCTCCTGTCCGCTGATATTTGCCGGCGGGGTGCAGAGAACGGCAGGCGGCAAGGCGGCCATCGGCGTCCATCAGACCTTTATCGCCCAGCGGGAATTGCGCGATGCCGACAACGAGGTTTCAGGCACCCAGACGCTGACTGCCGTCATCACCCGTCACCTTGAATCCATGGGGGTTGATGCTGCGGTATGGCTGCACGCCCTCGAAACACCGCCAAGCCAGCTCTATTACTTCACGCCGCAGGAACTTGAAGCCTACAAGCTGGCAACGCATATTGCCGAAGCGCCGGCTGCCTGACGGCTTTACAGCGGGCCCGTTTGGCCGCAAAACGCTGCCCATGAACAAAGCAACCGATCAATCCGTCCTGCTTGCGCAAATCGGTGCAGCCCATGGCATCCGCGGCGAAGTGCGGGTCAAGCCGTTCGGCGAGGCGGACATGCTGGACCAGTACGGCCCGCTGCACGATGCCGCAGGCCGGGCCTATGAGATCATCTCAATGCGGCCGCAAAAGACCGTGCTGGTGGTCCGTTTCAAGGGCATCGACAGCCGTGAGGCTGCCGAAGCCCTCAATGGTACGGAACTCTTTGTTGAGCGCTCGGCACTTCCCGCACCCCAAGAGGATGAATTTTATCTGTCCGACCTGGTCGGGCTTGAAGCCGTTTCGCCGGAGGGCGAGGTACTGGGCAAGGTCGCCGCTGTGCATGATTTCGGTGGCGGGGATGTGATCGAAATCCGCTTGGCCGGGGGAAAGAGCGAACTCTTCGCCTTCACCCGGGAAAACTTTCCCGCGATTGATATCAATGAAGGCAGGATGACCTTTGTGCCGCCGGAAACCATCAGCGCGCGCGAAGAGGAGGAACAATGACCTTCCGCGCCTGCGTCCTCACCCTCTATCCGGAGATGTTTCCCGGCCCGCTTGGCGTATCGCTGGCCGGCAAGGCGCTGGCCGACGGCACATGGAGCCTGGATACCATTGCCCTGCGCGATTTCGGCCAGGGCAAACACCGCCAGGTGGACGACACGCCCGCAGGCGGTGGCGCCGGCATGGTGCTCAGAGCGGATGTGTTGGCCAACGCCATCGACAGCATCGGGCAAGACCCCCAAACCTCATCACGGCCGCGCCTGTTGATGAGCCCCCGGGGCGGGTACTTGACCAGACATTCGTGCGGGAGCTGGCCGCAGGGCCGGGTGCGGTGATCGTCTGTGGCCGCTTCGAGGGCGTGGACGAGCGTGTCATCGAGGCGCGCGGGCTGACCGAAGTTTCCATCGGCGATTATGTGCTGTCTGGCGGGGAACCTGCAGCCATCGTCCTGCTCGACGCCGTCGTGCGCCTGCTGCCGGGGGTCATGGGCAACGATCAGTCCGGAACCCATGAAAGCTTCGAGACCGGCCTGCTGGAACATCCCCATTATACCAGGCCCGCTCAATGGGAGGGCCGTACCATCCCTGAAGTGCTGACTTCCGGCGATCACGGCAAGGTGGAACAATGGCGCCGCGAACAGGCGGAAAAACTGACACGGCAAAGGCGACCGGACCTGCTTTCAAACGGCAAAAAAGAATCGCCCTAAGTGTCGACAAACCGCCTGTTTTCGCCTATAGCAGCGCGGAATTTCCGACATACCGGAAAATGCAATCGACCGGGTGCAAACCATCCGGAGCGGGGTTGGCGAGTTGCCGCGGCACATCATGGATGCACCCCAAACCGGATTTGGTCGCTCTTGCCTTTCAAACAAGAACAAGAGTGTTCCGCAAAGAACCGCATACGGGAATGCTGGCGGGCAACGAAAACGAAGGTACAGACCGATGAACATCATTCAGCAGCTCGAAGCCGAGCAGACTGCCAAAATATCCGAAAACCGCAAACTGCCGGATTTCGAACCCGGCGATACCGTGCGCGTGCTGGTGCGCGTTACCGAGGGTACCCGCACCCGTATTCAGGCCTATGAAGGCGTCTGCATTGCCCGTTCCGGCGGCGGCCTCAATGAGAGCTTTACCGTTCGCAAGATTTCCTATGGCGAAGGCGTCGAGCGCGTCTTCCCGGTTTATTCACCGCTGGTCGAAGGGGTGGAAGTGGTGCGCCGCGGCAAGGTCCGCCGCGCCAAGCTGTATTACCTGCGCAACCGCCGCGGCAAGTCGGCCCGCATTACCGAAAACACCAACGTCCGCGCCAAGAAGCTGAACGACGCCGAGCGCAAGGCATTCCTGGAGGAAAAGGCACGGATCGAGGCCGAGAAGGTCGCCGCTGCCGAAGCCCTGGCGAAGGAAAAGGCCGCCGAGGACGCCGCCAAGGCTGCAGAGGAAGCAGCGGCAGCAGAGGCCCCGGCAGAAGGCGAAGCCAAACAATAGGCTTTCCCTGCCTGCACAATCAATTTGCAAAAGGCGGTTCCCATGGTTTTGGGGCCGCCTTGTTTGTTTGCACCGGCCCATGGCCGACATTGGGCCGACATTGGGCTGACATTGGGCCGGTACCGTGCCTGAATGCCGTGTCTGCACACGCCCGGCTGCCGAATTCCTTGACCTCATCCGCGCCGCAGCTTAGATCAACGCCAACAATCAAATTCCATTCATACCGGCACGGAATTCTCATGGCTGATGCACCGAAAACCCTTTACGACAAGATTTGGGACGCCCATGTGGTAGCCCGCAACGATGACGGGTCAAGTCTGCTCTATATCGACCGCCATCTGGTGCATGAGGTTACCAGCCCCCAGGCTTTCGAGGGCTTGCGCATGGCCGGACGCAAGGTGCGCCAGCCCGAAAAGACGCTCGCCGTGGTCGACCACAACGTGCCCACCTCGCCTGACCGGGTCGACGGCATCAAGAACGAGGAAAGCCGCATCCAGGTCGAGGCGCTGGCAAATAACGCCGCCGAATTCGGCATTGAATATTATTCCGAGCACGACAAGCGCCAGGGCATCGTCCACATCATAGGCCCTGAACAGGGCTTCACCCTGCCCGGCATGACCATTGTGTGCGGCGACAGCCATACCTCCACCCATGGTGCCTTTGGCGCCCTTGCCCACGGCATCGGCACCTCCGAGGTCGAGCATGTATTGGCGACCCAGACGCTGATCCAGAAAAAGGCGAAAAACATGCTCGTGCGCGTCGACGGCGACCTGCCCGACGGCGTCACCGCCAAGGACATTATCCTTGCCATCATCGGCGAGATCGGCACGGCCGGCGGCACCGGCCACGTCATCGAATATGCCGGCGACGCGATCTGCGCCCTTTCCATGGAAGGGCGCATGACGGTCTGCAACATGTCCATTGAAGGCGGTGCGCGCGCCGGCCTCATCGCGCCGGATGAAAAGACCTTCGATTACATCAGGGGCAAGCCCAAGGCGCCCAGTGGCGCGGCCTTCGACATGGCGCTTGAATACTGGAAGACGCTCTATACCGACGAGGGCGCACAGTTCGACAAGGTCGTGACGCTGGATGCCGCCAACCTGCCGCCCATCGTCTCCTGGGGATCAAGCCCGGAGGACGTGATCTCGGTCACCGGCACGGTGCCCAACCCCGACGACATCGCTGATGAAACCAAGCGCGAATCCAAATGGCGGGCGCTCAACTATATGGGGCTTGAGCCGGGCACGAAGATCACCGACATCACCCTCGACCGCGTCTTCATCGGCTCCTGCACCAATGGCCGCATCGAGGATCTGCGTGCGGCCGCCAAGATCGTCGAGGGCAAAAAGGTCGCCGATACCGTCGATGCGATGATCGTGCCGGGATCGGGCCTGGTGAAGGAACAGGCGGAGGCCGAAGGCCTCGACAAGATCTTTATTCAAGCCGGTTTCGACTGGCGTGAGCCGGGCTGCTCCATGTGCCTTGCCATGAACGATGACCGCCTGAAGCCGGAAGAACGCTGCGCCTCGACTTCCAACCGCAATTTCGAGGGACGGCAAGGCTTCAAGGGCCGCACCCACCTCGTCTCCCCCGCCATGGCCGCTGCCGCTGCCATTGCAGGACATTTTGTGGATGTCAGGGAGTGGTCCTGACTGCAGTCATTGTCGGCCCCTTCCTCGTCATCCTCGCGCCCATCTTCGTCGTCCCCACCCCCTCCTTCGTCATCCTCGGCCCCCTCCTTCGTCATCCTCGGCCCCCTCCTTCGTCATCCTCGGCCCCCTCCTTCGTCATCCTCGGCCCCCTCCTTCGTCATCCTCGGCCTTGAGCCGAGGATCCAGTGAATAACTTTGGTGCTGGGTTCTTGCCACAAGCCCGAGGATGACCATGTTGGTGGTGCTTGTGCCGGAAAAGATATCCCCACCCCGAAAACCTCCCCCTATCCTTCACCCACTGCCATCCAGCGCAAACGCCGGTCTGATATCGCCGTCGGTTCCGGAGGGTGGCGGCAGCGGAGCGCTGCGCCGTTGGTGAAGGGGCTGTCTTGTTAGGGCAAGTCCCGACGGACCATGGGCCTGTTTGAGGGCCGGGCTGGACTGTGTGCTGAAGAGCCTCCCGGTACCCAAAATCTCCGCGCAGGGCGGCTTTCGGGCTGCACACATGCCCAAGGAACAAGGCGGAGCCGCCCTGCGGTTTGCGTGTTCTTTCTCAATTTCAAAACACGGTCTTGAATGCGGCGCGTGAACGGAAAGGCGTGCGCGGTCTATCTCCACCCTCATCCTGAACCTCCTGAACTTTCCGAAGGGCGGAGGACGAGGCAAGCCCCCTTTCTACGTCATCCTCGGGCTTGACCCCGCGATCATGTGGGCGACCTTTTCGCCGATCATCATCGACGGCGCGTTGATGTTGCCATTGGTGATCACCGGCATGATGGAGGCATCGGCAACGCGAAGGCCTTCAACGCCGTGCACGCGCGCCTGCGGGTCGGTCACCGCCATTTTGTCGGTGCCCATCTTCGCAGTGCCGCAAGGGTGGTAGGCCGAATTGGCATTGGCCCGCACATAGGCATCAAGGTCCTTGTCGCTCACCGCATCCGCACCGGGGGAGATCTCAGGGCCGCGGCAAAAGTCGAAGGCCGGTTGGGCGGCTATCTCCCGGGCATGTTTGATCGCAGCGCGGAAGAGGGCGAAATCCTGGGGGTTGGAAAGCCCGTTGAGTTGAATGCGCGGCGCAGCAAAGGGGTCGGCCGAGCGCAGCTTCACCCAGCCGCGGCTTTCAGAGCGAACCGGGCCGACATCGAAGCAGTAACCGTCCTTGCCGGGCGGCGGCGACCACCCTTCGAGCAGATAGGGCCAGAAGTGAAACTGGATATCGGGCCGGTCCACGTCAGGCGTGCTTTTCAAAAAAGCACCGACCCGGCTCGGCGGCAGGGAGGCCGGCCCAGTTTTAAAGAGCAACCACTCCAAACCGGCCAGCAGGATGCGATGGCGCGCCATCAGCTTGTTGCGTGTCATGCCTTTGTGCGGGCAGGTGAACTTCAGATGGACTTCAAGATGGTCCTGCAGGTTTTCGCCGACACCCGGCAGGTCGGCTTCAATGCCGATGCCGTGCTCGCGCAGATGATCTGCCGGGCCGATGCCCGAGAGCATCAGCAATTGCGGCGACTGAAAGGCACCGGCCGACAGGATGACCTCGCGCGCCGCCATCGCTGTGACATCCTCGCCCCGGTAACGGTAGGCGATGCCGGTGGCGCGGCCGCTTTCAATCATGACCTTCATCGCCTGGGCGCCGGTCAGCACCGTCATGTTAGGGCGTTTGGCGGCTGGCTCGACACAGGCACGCGCCGTGCCCGAACGCCGGCCATTGTCCACATTGGCATCGAATACCGTCACGCCTTCCTGCGCCGCGCCGTTATAATCGGCCGGGTTTGCATGGCCTGCCTGAACACCCGCTTCAATGAAAGCAGTTTCAATCGGGTGATTGTCGGTAACCTTCATCACCGAAACAGGCCCGCTGTCACCGCGCAAATCGCTCGGTCCGTTACGGTAGCGTTCCATGCTCTTGAAAAAGGGCAGCACGTCCTCGTACCCCCAGCCGGTCGCACCGGCAGCAACCCAGTCGGCATAATCACGCCGGTGACCGCGCACGAACACCATGCCGTTGAGCGAGGAAGAGCCGCCCAGCGTCTTCCCGCGCGGTTGAAACAGCCGCCGGTTGTCCATGAAGGGTTCGGGCTCGGTCTCGAACGCCCAATTGCGCGGACCGCCATCGAACGTATACCGCGCCGCAGCCGGAATACGCGTTGTCCAGTGGTTTGCAGATGGCCCAGCTTCCAGCAGCAGGATGCGCAGGCTCGGGTCTTCCGAAAGCCGCAGGGCGAGAAATCCGCCCGCCGACCCGGCACCAACAATAATGTAGTCGAATTCTGCCGCACTCCTGCCCATCACGCCTCCCTCCGCCACCGGCAAACCGTGCCGGATGGCTGCAAAACGCTAGAGCCTTTCACGCTCTTATGGAAGCAGTTTGAATGGTGGGATTTTTCACATCTGACAAGGAGAACACCGCAGCAGGATGTTATTCCATCCTGCGAGGATTTCGACGAAGTCAGGTTGGAAAAGCTTCCACAGCCGGGAGTTTAACCTGTTGAATACCTGTCATTCCTGCAATCGTTTGAGCGTGAAAGGCTCCTGGGTAAAGCAGGTGCAACGCCATGCCTTTTTGTGGCATTGGCAGGAAACAGAACGGCACGCGCCAGATGATGCAGGCCGGTCAGGGGAGCCTGATGCCGCCGTCAAGACGAACGGTCTCGCCATTCATATAGGGGCTTTCAACGATGGTGCGCGCCATCGCACCGAATTCGGACGGCTTGCCAAGGCGTTTGGGGAAAGTCACCTGGGACGACAGCGAATTGAAGACCTCTTCGCCCAGCCCCTCAAACAGCGGCGTATAAAAAATGCCGGGCGCAATGGCGCAGATGCGAATGCCGTAAAAGGCAAGATCGCGGGCAACCGGCAGCGTCATGCCGACAATGGCGCCCTTTGTGGCAGCATAGGCAACCTGGCCCTTCTGGCCGTCATAGGCGGCCACCGAAGCGGTGTTGACGATGACGCCGCGTTCGCCATCCTCGCCCGGCTCATTCTTCGCCATCTGTTCGGCGCAAAGACGGAAGGTATTGAACGTGCCGGTCAGGTTAATGTCGATGGTTTTCTTGAACATCGAAAGGGTGTGCGGACCTTCCTTGCCGAGGGTTTTCTGGGCAAGGGCAATCCCGGCGCAGTTCACATTGGCCGTGATCTTGCCGAACGCCGCCATGGCGGCATTGACACCGGTCTGAACGTCTTCTTCGCTGGTCACATCGACCTTGTTGAAAATGACATTCTCGCCGAGTTCATCGGCAACCGCCGTGCCGCGCTCTTCATTCATGTCGAAGATGGCAACCCGTGCCCCGCCTTCTACAAAATCGCGCACGGTGGCCTCGCCCAGACCGGAAGCGCCGCCGGTGATGACGGCCACGGTATCGGAAAGCTGCATGAGTTATGCTCCTGGCTTCAAATGGAAATATGATTGGCAGAGAGGATACGGGGCCCGCCTTGCAGGGTCCAGCGGCATTTGTGCATATCCGCTTTTCATTCCGCCGGGATAAACAAAAAACCCGAAAGCGGCAGCTTCCGGGTTCCACAAATCGTTCACCGTCATACAGGATCAGAAGGCTGTCTGCAGCGTCGTCAGCTGATCGAGGTAATCGGCCGCTTTCGCCCTGGCCTCCTCGTCCTTGGCATCGGCAAGGTCTTCCTTGGCGTCCTGGATGCGGCGCTCAAGATCGGCCTTGTCGAGATCGGCAACGTCGACGGCATGCTGGGCAAGAAGGGTAAGGCCGGCAGGAGAAACATCGGCAAAGCCGCCAAAGATCACATAGCGGGAAGATTCCCCATCGGCCATCTTTACCTCAACCACGCCCGGCTTGATGGTCGACATTACCGGCGCATGGTTGGCAAATACCTGAAAATAGCCCTCGGTACCGGGGATCAGCACCTCGGTAGCCTCGCCCGATACAAGTTGCTTTTCAGGCGAGACGAGCTCGAATGGAAACGCTTCGGCCATGGTCATTCTTCCTTCGAAAGCGCGGTCTCGAAATGGTGGACCGCCTTTTCAAACTTGTCCCTGCAACCGGTGTTGCAGAAGCCGACGACCCTGTCCTTGTACAACGTCAATGAATCTGCCGATATCGGCTTGCCCGACCACGGGCAGAGTTCATTAACGGCATCCTCAGGTTTCAGGCCGTCCGCCATCGCGCTTCAATCAGGCTGCTTCCGCAGCCAGTTTCTGTGCCTTCTCGACGGCCTCCTCAATGGTGCCGACCATGTAGAAGGCAGCTTCCGGCAGATGGTCATATTTGCCGTCAACCAGATCGCGGAAACCCCTGATCGTGTCTTCCAGCGGAACCAGCTTGCCCGGAGAACCGGTAAACACCTCGGCGACGAAGAACGGCTGCGACAGGAAGCGCTCGATCTTGCGGGCGCGGGCAACGACCAGCTTGTCCTCTTCCGACAACTCGTCCATGCCGAGAATGGCAATGATGTCCTGAAGGGCCTTGTAGCGCTGGAGAATCTCCTGCACGTCGCGAGCGCATTTGTAGTGTTCCTCGCCGATTACCATCGGATCGAGCATGCGCGAGGTGGAATCGAGCGGGTCAACCGCCGGATAGATGCCTTTTTCCGAAATGGCGCGCGACAGCACGGTCGTGGCGTCAAGGTGGGCAAAGGTCGAAGCCGGGGCCGGGTCGGTCAGGTCATCTGCGGGAACGTACACAGCCTGCACCGAGGTAATCGAACCCTTGGTGGTGGTGGTAATGCGCTCCTGCATGGCGCCCATGTCGGTACCAAGCGTCGGCTGATAGCCCACAGCCGAAGGAATACGGCCCAGCAGGGCGGACACTTCAGAACCGGCCTGGGTGAAGCGGAAGATGTTGTCGACAAAGAACAGCACGTCCTGGCCTTCATCACGGAAATGCTCGGCAACCGTCAGACCGGTCAGCGCAACACGGGCGCGGGCTCCCGGCGGCTCGTTCATCTGGCCGTAGACGAGGGCTGCTTTCGAACCCTTGCCGCCGCCTTCCTTGTTCACGCCGGATTCGATCATCTCGTGATACAGATCGTTTCCTTCGCGGGTACGTTCGCCAACACCGGCGAAAACCGAATAGCCACCATGCGCCTTGGCGATGTTGTTGATCAGTTCCATGATCAAAACGGTCTTGCCAACGCCGGCGCCGCCGAACAGGCCGATCTTGCCGCCCTTTGCGTAGGGTGCCAGCAGGTCAACGACCTTGATGCCGGTAACCAGAATCTGCGCTTCCGTGGACTGCTCGATATATTCAGGGGCCGCCTGGTGGATGGCGCGTTTGGCCTTCGTCTTGAGCGGGCCGACCTCGTCCACCGGCTCGCCGATCACGTTCATGATGCGGCCAAGGGTCTCATCGCCGACAGGAACCGCGATTGGCTCGCCCATGTCAGCAACCGGCTGGCCGCGAACCAGGCCTTCGGTAGCGTCCATGGCGATGGTGCGCACGGTGTTTTCACCCAAGTGCTGGGCAACTTCGAGCACCAGGCGGTTGCCATTGTTGTCGGTTTCAAGCGCGTTCAGGATTTCCGGCAACTTGCCGTCAAAACGCACGTCGACAACAGCGCCGATGACCTGCGTCACCTTGCCGGTCGCGCCCTTGACAGCGGCCGATTTTCGGGCTGCCGGCGCCTTTGCGGCTGCGGTTTTCCTGGCCGGAGCCTTTTTGGCAGGCGCCTTCTTGGCCGGCGCTTTACTGGTAGCTGCTTTTGCCATCGTTCATCTCTCCAGACTTTAAAGCGCTTCTGCGCCCGAGATAATCTCGATCAGTTCCTTGGTAATTTGGGCCTGACGCTGCCGGTTGTAGGAAAGCGTCAGCTTGTCGATCATTTCGCCCGCATTGCGGGTCGCATTGTCCATTGCAGACATCCGTGCACCCTGTTCGGATGCCGCATTCTCCAGCAGTGCGCGAAACACCTGGACGGAAATGTTGCGGGGCAACAGCTCGCCGAGAATTTCCTCTTCACCCGGCTCATAGTCGTAGACGAAGTCCATATCGCCTTCGCTCTCATCTTCCTCCAGATCGGGGAAAGAAGCCGGGATCAACTGCTGGGCAGTCGGGATCTGGCTGATCACCGACTTGAATTCAGAGTAAAACAGCGTGCAGACATCGAACGCGCCGTCTTCAAACATTTCCATAATGCGCTTGCCCACCTGCTCGGCTTCATCGAAGCTGAGCTGGCGCACCCCGCGAAAATCGATCCGCTCGACAATCATCGGGCTGAACTCGCCTTTCAGCGCATCATAGCCTTTCTTGCCAACGGTATAAATCTTCACTTCCTTGCCTTCACCCATCAACTTGCGCGCATGCTGGCGCGCCATACGGGCAATGGAGGAGTTGAAGCCGCCGCAAAGGCCGCGCTCGGCCGTTGCCACCACCAGAAGGTGAACCTGGTCCTTGCCGTTTCCGGCCAGCAGTTCGGGTGCGCCTGCACGGCCTTCCATCGATCTGGCAAGTCCGCCGAGAACCTTGGCCATTTTCGCCGAATAGGGCCGGGCCGCCTCAGCCGCCGCCTGCGCGCGCCGAAGCTTCGCCGCAGCCACCATTTTCATGGCCTTGGTGATCTTCTGGGTCGCCTTGACCGAGGCAATCCTGTTTTTCAGGTCCTTAAGAGAAGCCATGATGCGTTATCCCGCGCTCCCTCAGGCGAAGCTTTTGGCGTAGGAGTCGATGGCCGCTGTGAGCTTTTCCTTGATGGAATCGGTCAGCGCCTGCTCGGTACGGATGGCGTCGAGAATGTCGGCGTGATTGCTGTTCATGTGAGCCAGCAGGCCACGCTCGAATTTGCCGACATCGGCCGTCGGCAATTTGTCGAGATAGCCGTTTACGCCGGCGAAGATAACAGCGACCTGTTCCTCGGTGCGCAGGGGCGAAAACTG
Organism: Salaquimonas pukyongi; assembly: GCF_001953055.1. Taxonomy (NCBI): domain Bacteria; kingdom Pseudomonadati; phylum Pseudomonadota; class Alphaproteobacteria; order Hyphomicrobiales; family Salaquimonadaceae; genus Salaquimonas; species Salaquimonas pukyongi. The sequence continues at coordinate 3,043,520 of NZ_CP019044.1, forward strand.
CGGCTGCTTCAGGAGTTCCGTCAGACGGGCGCCGCGGTTCAGCAGGCGCTGGGTCGCAGCATCAAGGTCCGATCCGAACTGGGCGAAGGCAGCCATCTCGCGATACTGGGCCAGTTCACCCTTGATCGAACCCGCCACCTGTTTCATGGCCTTGATCTGGGCAGAAGAGCCAACGCGCGACACCGACAGGCCGACGTTCACCGCCGGGCGGACGCCCTGATAGAACAGATCGGTCTCCAGGAAGATCTGACCGTCGGTGATGGAAATCACATTGGTGGGAATATAGGCCGACACGTCGTTGGCCTGGGTTTCGATGACCGGCAGCGCGGTCAGCGAACCGGCACCATTGTCTTCATTGAGCTTGGCAGCACGTTCAAGAAGGCGCGAATGCAGATAGAAAACGTCGCCCGGATAGGCTTCACGGCCCGGAGGACGGCGAAGCAGCAGCGACATCTGGCGGTAGGCAACGGCCTGTTTGGACAGATCGTCATAGCCGATCAGCGCATGCTGGCCGTTGTCGCGGAAATATTCACCCATGGTGCAGCCGGCAAACGGTGCAAGATACTGCATCGGAGCAGGATCGGAAGCGGTAGCCGCGATAACGATCGAATAGGGCAGTGCGCCGCGCTCTTCGAGGATTTTCACGAACTGGGCAACCGTGGAGCGTTTCTGGCCAACGGCAACATACACGCAGTACAGGCGGTCGGCTTCGCGCTTTGGATCGTCGTGGATCGATTTCTGGTTAAGGAACGTATCCAGAATGATCGCGGTCTTGCCGGTTTGGCGGTCGCCAATGATCAACTCGCGCTGGCCGCGGCCGATCGGGATAAGTGCGTCAACTGCCTTCAGGCCGGTGGACATCGGCTCATGCACGGACTTGCGCGGGATGATGCCCGGCGCCTTCACGTCCACACGCGCACGCGTCTTGGACTTGATCGGACCCTTGCCGTCAATCGGATTGCCGAGCGCGTCGACCACACGGCCCAGAAGCTCGGGACCAACCGGAACGTCAACGATCGAACCGGTACGCTTTACGGTGTCGCCTTCCTGAATGTTGCGGTCGTCACCGAAGACAACGACGCCGACATTGTCGGTTTCAAGGTTCAGCGCCATCCCGGCAATACCGCCGGGAAATTCGACCAGCTCGCCGGCCTGAACGTTGTCGAGGCCGTATACGCGGGCGATGCCGTCACCGATGGAGAGCACCTGCCCCACTTCGGAAACCTGGGCCTCCTTGCCGAAGTTCTTGATCTGGTCCTTGAGAATTGCGGAGATTTCCGCTGCGCGAATGTCCATTTATCCGACCTCTTTGAGCGCTAGCTTGAGCGAGGAAAGTTTCGTTCTGAGTGAAGTGTCGATCTGGCGTGAGCCAACTTTGACAATCATGCCGCCCAACAGCGAGGGATCAACGCTCTCCTCAATGGCGACGTCCTTGCCGACAACGCTTTTCAGCGCCGTCTTCAAATCTTTCTTTTGGGTAGTTGAAAGCGCTTTTGCCACCGTTACTTCGGCACTGGCCTCGCCCCTGTGTTCGGCGACCAGTTGACGGAAGGCAGCCAGCATGTCCGGCATGGCAAAAAGGCGGCGGTTGCGGGCAACGACACGGACAAAATTGCCGACCAGGCCGCCGATCTTTGCTTTCGTCAGGATACCGTCGATGGCAGACAACTGATCATCAGCGGAAAAGACCGGCGAGCGGACCAGCCGCATGAGGTCATCGGAGCCCTTCAGAAGGGCATCGAAACGGGCCAGGTCTTTTTCTGCCGCATCGATTTTCTTTTCCGAAACGGCAAGTTCGAACAAGGCGCTTGCATAACGCCGGGTAACACCGGAAGCAGGTGAGGCGGACTGTGCCAAGGCTTAAAATTCCCCAAACAAGCATTCAATTGACCTGCCCGCAGAAATCCGCTCTGGCCCGTTCATATCGGGTCACGGCAAGTAATTGAAAATTCGTTGTTTTTTTCAGCTTTCGGATAGTGGATACCCAGTGGGTGTCCAAAATCGCGCTTCACCTAGCATACTGGATTATGCGTGGCAACCAAGGAAAGGGAGTCCATCCGGCTGAATCCAAGGGGTCTTTCGTCGCATGAGGACAGCTGAAACAGCAGATTCAAAAGCACCGGCACAGCGAATCCCGGGTGTTGGCCGAATAAATATGGAATGATGCACACTGCATGGGACATTGATTATCCACAGGCTCACAGAAAGCTCTGGGGATCGATATCCACCTGCACGCGAACCGAACCGCGCACCTTGGGCCCGCCCGCCAGCCAGTGGCCAAGCCAGTCCTGCAGTTTGGCTTTCAGCGCGGCATGCACCAGCAGGCGATAGCGATAGCGCTCCCGCAGCATGAAAATCGGTGCTTCAGCTGGTCCCAGCACAGTAATGTCTTGTGGCGGGTTTGCCGCCTGGCGCAGTTTTCTGGCGTGTTCTTCCGCCTCACGCTTGGATGCCGCAGAGACGATAAGCGAGGCAAGCCGGCCAAACGGCGGCAGGCCGGCACTTTCCCGGTTGGCGATTTCCCGTTCATAGAATGCTTCGCGGTCGCCTTTGGCGATGGCATCGATCACCGGATGGCCGGGCTGGTAGGTCTGCAGATACCCGGTGCTTTCACCGCCGCTGCGCCCTGCCCGCCCGGTAACCTGCGACAGCAGTTGAAAGGTCCGCTCGGCAGCGCGCGGATCGCCATTGGCAAGGCCGAGATCGGCATCAATAACGCCGACACAGCGCATCAGTGGAAAATTGTGGCCCTTGGCCACAAGCTGCGTGCCGATGACGATATCGCATTCACCTTTCGCAATCGCCTCAAGTTCGAGCCGCAGCCGCTTTACCCCGCCCATCAGGTCCGAGGAAAGCACCAAAATGCGCGCATCGGGGAACAGATCGACCGCTTCTTCCCCCAGCCGCTCCACGCCCGGCCCGCAAGCGGCCAGGTGATCGAACGTACCGCAATGCGGGCAGGCTTGTGGCGCTGCCTCGCTGTATCCGCAGTGATGGCACTGCAACTGACCCCGAAACCGGTGTTCCACCAGCCAGGTCGTGCAATTGGGACACTGGAATCTGTGTCCGCACACCCGGCACAGGGTAAGTGGCGCATAGCCGCGGCGGTTTAGAAAAAGCAGTGACTGCCCGCCCCCTTCCAGCGTCCTTTCCACCGCCTTGCTCAGGATGGGGGAAATAAAACCGCCCCGCGGCGGCGGCGAACTGCGAAGATCGATGGTGTGAATGTCCGGCAGCGCCGCGCCACCGAACCGGTTTTCCAGCCGCAGGTGGTGGTAACGCCCGCGCTGTGCATTGACCAGGCTTTCCACCGATGGGGTTGCTGAGGAAAGAACGACCGGAAAATCACCGATTTGTCCGCGTACCACCGCCATGTCGCGGGCATGATAGAAAACCCGGTCCTCCTGCTTGTAGGCCGAATCGTGTTCCTCATCGACCACGGCAAGGCCGAGATCGGCAAAAGGCAGAAACAGGGCCGAACGCGCACCGGCGACGACACGCACCTCGCCAGTAGCAACCTGCCGCCACAGCTGTTCGCGTTTTCGCGGTGCCACATCGGAATGCCATTCGCCGGGCCTTGCGCCGAACCGGTCCTCAAACCGGTCGAGAAAGGCAGCAGTCAGCGCGATTTCCGGCAGCAGGATCAACACCTGACGGCCCTTCTTCAGCGCTTCGGCCACCGCCTCAAAATAGACCTCCGTCTTGCCGGAGCCGGTTACACCGTCCAGCAGGGTAACGGAAAATCCGCCCTGTACCCGCTTGCAAACCGCCTCCGCGGCAGTTTGCTGATCGGCGGTCAGGTCAGCGCCCGCATGAGCCGGATCGGGCGGCGGTACCAACGGCTGATGGGGCAGGGCAACTTCCTCAAGCACCCCGAGCTTGATGAGGCCGCCGACTACGGAAGCACTGGCGCCTGCAGCATGGGCAAGGCCCGATTTCGACCAGGCTGAACCGTCCCGTGCCAATTCCAGCACCCGCCGCCGTGCATCGGTCATGCGGTCGGGCTCGCCGCCTGCCCAGCGATATCCGATGGTGGGTGCAGGCGGTTCCAGCCCGCCCGGCGCCCGCAGCACCATGCGCAACACCATGCCGGGCGGGGAGAGCGTGTAATGGGCAATCCATTCGACGAACCGGCGCATGTCGGCTGAAAGCGGCGGGCAGTCGAACCGGGTCGTGATCTCCCGCAGTTTCTTGGCATCGACCTTGTCGCCGTCCACATCCCAGACGACTGCCGCAACCTGCCGGGGGCCGAGCGGCACCTGAACATGATCGCCGGGGGCCACCGTCATGCCTTCGGGCACGGCGTAGGTGTAGGGCCGGTCGGCCGGAATGGGCAGCAATACGGAAACGGTTTCTGCCAAGAGGGGTGATCCTGAATTGCCCGCACAGCGTCATCTGCGCGAATCTTGCCACGCAGCGTAATGACCTCGTGCAGATTATGCTATATGAGGAGCGCCGGAACACCGGACCCTGCCTTTGGATAATGTGGTCAGGGAACCGGAAATCAAGGCACTGGCAAACACGGAAACAGCAGTATGAAGTTCTTTGTCGATACGGCGGATGTGGACGAAATCCGCGAGATCAATGAAACCGGCCTCCTGGACGGGGTTACCACCAACCCTTCGCTGATCTTGAAGTCGGGCCGCGACATAACGGAAGTGACCAGGGAAATCTGCGGTATCGTCGACGGGCCGGTGTCCGCCGAGGTAACGGCGACGGATTTTGACGGCATGATGCGCGAAGCGAAGGTCCTGGCGAAAATTGCCGACAACATCTGCATCAAGCTGCCGCCGACCATGGACGGGCTGAAAGCCTGCAAGAAGCTGACCGGCGATGGCCACAAGACCAATGTAACGCTCTGCTTTTCCGCCAATCAGGCATTGCTCGCTGCAAAGGCGGGCGCAACCTATATTTCCCCCTTCATCGGCCGTATCGACGACATAGGCATCGAGGGGATGGAACTGATCGAGGAAATACGCATCATCTATGACAATTACGATTTTCAGACTGAAATTCTGGCCGCTTCCATCCGCACCGTGAACCACGTCAAGGAAGCTGCGATGATCGGTGCGGATGTCGCAACCGTTCCGCCTGCAACCCTCAAGGCGCTGGTCAAGCATCCGCTGACCGACAAGGGGCTTGATGCCTTCCTCGCCGACTGGGCAAAAACCGGCCAGAAGATCGGCTAGGCAGATCGGCTAGGCGGCCTTTCACCCTTCGCTAACCTCGTTACGGCATTCTGGCGACATGAATGCCGAACCTTTTCTCGTTACGCTTTCGCCCGAGCTCGCCCGGCACCGCACCGCCTGGCTGGCTTCGCTCGCCAGCGAACGGCGCATGGCCGAAAAGACGCTTGAAGCCTATGAGCGGGACCTGCGGCAGTTTTTGACCTTTCTGACCGGCCATGTGGGCGAACCGCCAAAGCTTGAACATGTGGCCAGGTTGCGGCCCATCGACATGCGCGGCTATCTGGCCTGGCGGCGAAACTCCGGCGCTGGCGCACGCACCCTGGGCCGGGGGCTTGCCGGCATACGCTCCTTCATCCGGTTTCTTGAAAAAAAGGGACTTGCCTCCTCTGCCGGCCTTTCGGCAATCCGTGCGCCCAAACAGCCAAAGACCCTGCCCAAGCCGGTCGCCGTTTCCAAGGCGTTGCAGTTGACCGATCCCGCCGAACACATGCGGGATGAGCCGTGGGTCGCTGCACGGGACGTTGCCGTGATTGCCTTGCTTTACGGCTGTGGACTGCGCATTTCCGAAGCGCTCGCCCTGACCCCGAAAATGCTCGCCGAAAACAACGGAGTACTACCGGTAACAGGCAAGGGCGGAAAGACGCGCATGGTGCCGCTATTGCCTCAAGTGCGCGAGGCAATCAGCCAGTATCAGACGCTTTGCCCCTTTCATCTGGATAAAGACCAACCGGTCTTTCGCGGTGCCCAGGGCGGCAAGCTGCGTCCGGAGATCATCCAGCGCCAGATAAGAAAACTGCGCCCGGCCCTCGGCCTGCCTCAAACGGCGACCCCCCATGCCCTGCGGCACTCCTTCGCCAGCCATCTGCTCGGCAGCGGCGGTGACCTGCGCACAATACAGGAACTGCTCGGCCATGCCTCGCTTTCGACAACCCAGATCTATACGGCGGTCGATACCGACTACCTGCTGGATGTCTATGAAAATGCCCATCCCAGGGCTTAGAAACGATAGCAGGCCGATTCATCCTTCATTAACCGGCAGGTTTAACGGGAAATCCATGTCTTTGGCCTATGGAAAGCCCATGCATTCTGAAATCACCCTGACTGAATTTCTCGACCGCCACGGCGAACGTGCCTTGCTGGCGCTGGCAAGCCTGATGGCGGCATTCTTCATCTCATTTTTGATGGTACTCAGCCAGGCTGCTGGTGCCCTTGCCCAGGAAACGGCCCAGAACAGCGGACCTGAAAGCTGCAGCGGCAGCAACCTCATCGCCAAATACGCTGCGGAAGAACCGGAAAAGCTGGCTGCGCTGAAAGCGGAGGCGAAGGGCGAAGCAAATGGCAATGCCGTTTTCTGGAAGATCGAGAAGGACGGCGTTGCCCCATCCTGGCTCCTCGGCACCATGCACATGGCCGATGCCCGCATCGCCCGTCTTGACGGAGCGCGCAGCAAGGCATTCGATGCCGCCCATACGGTGGTAGTGGAGAACATCGAGGCACTCGATCAGGCACAAGCCTCCGCAGCCATGCTGCAATTCAAGGACATGACCCTTTACACCGACGGTTCGACCCTTGCCGACCGGCTGGATGAAAACTCCCTGATCCTTCTGCGTCAGGCGGTCGAAGCACGCGGCGTTCCATTCGCCATGGCCCAGGTCATGCGGCCCTGGCTGGTGGCAACCATGGTCGCGCTGCCCGCCTGCGAGCTGGCGGAAAAACGCTCCGGCAAGCCGGTTCTTGACGGGCTGATTGCCAAACGGGCAAAGGTCGAAGGCAAGAATCTCATTGGCCTTGAAACCATCGGCGAACAATTCGGCGCCATGGCAGCGCTCCCCGAGAGCTTTCATCTCGAGGCGCTGAAAGAAACCCTCAAAATGGGCAATCTGGCCGAAGACGTCTTGGAAACCATGAAACAGCTCTATCTTGCTGGCGACATCGGCATGATCCTGCCGCTGACCAAGGCCGTATCGCCCAAATCGGCTGCTTCAAGGGATTATGATGACTTCAAGGAAAAGCTGATCACCAGCCGTAACCGCCACATGGCGGAACGCGCACTTCCCTATCTTGAGCAGGGCAACGCATTCATCGCTGTTGGCGCCCTGCACCTGCCGGGCGAAACCGGTCTTGTTGCCGCGTTTCAAGAGGCCGGATATCAGGTCAGCCCGGCAGAGTAGGCGCCTTTCTTTTCGGAAACCTTGATTTGTGCTATGGCTTGGTTTCCGTCCGGTTCCAGACAGCCGGCGGAAAGGAGAAAGCCATGAAGACTTTACTTCTAAGCCTTGCCGTTTCAGCCCTTGCGGTTGCGCCCGCAACTGCCGGTGGATGTTCCTTTGGCATGGCACATGTTTCAAAGGGCACTCCCGCAAAGCATCTTGCGATGAGCCCGGCGAAACCCGAACAGGTCGAAAAGCAGGTCCAGACCGCCAGCCTTGCCGATGGATGGCTGGTCAAATATCTGGAACAGCCGCTCAGCTAGAGCCTGGCCCTGTGCCGTGACCTTTGTTTGCCGGTATCAACTCTGCTGCCTGGCGATGCGCTTAAGCGCGCTCGCTATAATTGCCCTGTGAAACGGCAGCACCGCAGCAAGATAAAGACGCCCGAGCAGATTGTGCCGCCGGATAACGGTGGTCAGCGTGACCGTCTGAAAGTCGGGCGCGCTATCTGCCGAAGCAACATCCACCACAATGCGAAAATCAAGATGCCGGTCGTCAAAGCCCGCAACGATCTGTTCGCCGGTTTCCGATACGACCGGAAATATGCTGACGCGATCGTTTTTTTGGCCTGACCCCTTCAAGCCGAAGGGCAGCACCAGAATCTGGCGCAATACCAGCATTGGCCAGGTCCATTTCGGGAAGTTCCGGCCAACAGCCTCAGCAGCCTTGCGCGCATTGTCAAACGGTCTTGATATCTGCGTTTGCCAGGCATCGGCCCAATCGGCATGCCTCAGCGCATTGTGAGGCAGCCGGACCGCAATTTCGCTGACGACTGGCATCGCTCTACCTGCTTTCGCTGCATTACATGTGAATTGGCTTGGCAAAAGTCGCCATTGCCGCTTCGCGCACAGCTTCACTCATCGTCGGATGGGCATGGCAGGTGCGACCCAAATCTTCCGAGGAACCGCCGAATTCCATCAAAACGGCTGCCTCATGGATCATCTCTCCCGCACCGAAACCCAGAATGTGAACGCCCAGCACCCGATCGGTTTCGGCATCTGCAAGAAACTTCACGAAACCATCGGTATGGTTCATCGCACGTGCCCGGCCATTGGCGGTAAAGGGGAATTTGCCGGAGACATATTTTAAGCCGGCTGCCTTCAACTCCTCTTCCGTTGCGCCCACCGAAGCGACTTCCGGCTGGGTGTAAACCACCCCCGGAATGACGTTGTAATTGACGTGGCCGTGCTTGCCGGCAATCGTCTCGGCCACTGCAACCCCCTCATCTTCCGCCTTGTGGGCAAGCATCGGGCCGGCGGTCACGTCGCCGATGGCATAAATGCCTTCGACATTGGTACGCCAATGGGCGTCGGTTTTGATGATGCCGCGCTCCATCTCGATACCCAGCGCTTCGAGCCCAAGCCCGTCGGTGTAGGGCCGGCGGCCGGTGGAAACAAGTACGACATCGGCCGAAACCGTTTCACTATCCCCGCCCTTCACCGGCTCGAACGTCACTTTGGCACTCTTGCCCGATTTCTTGACCTCGGTGACCTTGCTGGAGAGCTTGAAGTCCAGGCCCTGTTTGGCCAGCACACGCTGGCAGTTCTTCGACACATCCTTGTCCATTGCGCCCAAAATCTTGTCGAGGAATTCGATTACCGTGACCTTGGCGCCTAGCCGCGCCCAGACCGAACCGAGCTCCAGCCCGATGACACCGCCACCGACGACAACCATGTTTTTCGGTACTGAGGGAAGTTCCAGTGCCCCGGTGGAGGAAACAATCACCTTTTCGTCGAACTCAAGATCGACCCCCGGAATGCCTGCAACATCCGAACCGGTGGCAATGACGATATTCTTCGTCTCGAGCACGGTTTCCTTGCCCTTGTCATCAGCAACCGCGACCTTGCCCTTCTCCGGGATCGAGCCCCTGCCCTGGCGAACATCCACCTTGTTCTTTTTCATCAGAAAGCCGACCCCATCCACATTGGCTTTGATGGTTGCCTCCTTGTGGGCCATCATTGCCTTCAGATCGAGCTTGGGCTTGCCGGTTTTCACGCCGAGTTTTTCAAGCCCGTGTTCGGCCTCATGGAACATTTCGGAAGCATGCAGCAGCGCCTTGGACGGAATGCAGCCAATGTTGAGACAGGTTCCGCCAAGCGTCTTCATTTTTTCCACGATTGCGGTCTTCAGCCCCAACTGCGCAGCCTTGATGGCGCACACATAGCCGCCGGGGCCAGAACCGATGATAACGACGTCGTATTGATCTGCCATGATTGTCTTTCGTCTCTTTCGTGATGCGGGATGTTATCGCCCGCCGGTTACATCCAGGGTTGCGCCGGTAACATAGGAAGCCTTGCCGCTCATTAACCACAGAACCGCCTGCGCCACTTCTTCTGCCGTGCCTTCACGCTTTACCGGAACGATGTCACGCAATTCCCTTGCCCGATCGGGCTCCCCGCCGGAAGCGTGAATGTCGGTATCGATGATGCCGGGCCGCACGCCGTTGACACGGATGCCCTCCCCGGCAACTTCCAGTGCCAGTCCCCTGGTAAAAGTGTCGATTGCCCCCTTGGAGGCGGCGTAGTCGACATACTGACTGGCAGCACCCAGACGGGCTGCGGCCGAAGAAAGATTGACGATCGCCCCGCCTTCGCCGCCCTTGGCTGTCGACATGCGCCTGACCGCCTCACGGGCGCAGAAGAAACTGCCCAGGATGTTTACCCGCATGATGCGCTCCAGCCGTTCAGGCGGCATCTCGTCGACGCGGGCGCGCACATCCAGAATGCCGGCATTGTTGATCAGGCCTTTCACTTGCCCCATTTCGTCGGCGGCCTTGAACAGGGCAATGACGTCGTCATTGTCGCCCACGTCGCCGGCCACGGCCTTTGCCCTGCCGCCATCCGCCGCGATCTGCGAAACCATGCCATCGGCAGCTTTCGCGTTGGACCGATAGTTGAGACAGACGTCATACCCGGCTTCAGCCGCAAGCTTTGCGCAGGCAGCGCCAATGCCACGGCTGCCACCGGTGATGACGATGACACCTGCCATCGATCAGGCCGCAGCCCCCGTTACAGCGCCCGTCGCGACGCCGACCAGCACCCAGGCCATCAGGCACATGCCGATAAAGGAAACCGCCCAGATCAGGGTGCGCACCAACGGAATGCCGGTAACATAGGCAGGCACGTAGAACACCCGGCCCCAGAAATAGAGTTGTGCGCCCATCGCCGTCAGCGACGTCCAGCTTTCGGTGGCCTCGACCATCAGGACGAGAGCCGCAAAAGCCGGGAAGGTCTCCAGCATGTTGTAGAACGCCCGCTCGAACCGGCCGGCATAGCCGCCCACTTCCGGCTCTTCATCCCGCGCACCAAGCGCCCATCCAACGCCATTCTGGATGATCTCCGCCAGCACCTGAAAGACCAGCAGCACAAGCAGCAGAATGGTCGAATAAAGCAGCATCTTCAGTTCGATGGTCATGTTGCTTCCCTCCTTGAGAAATTCAGCGCACCGGTTTTAGCCCCTTAAAGATCAAGCACGAGCCGCTCTGGATCTTCAAGGCTCTCCTTGATCCGCACCAGGAAGGTAACCGCTTCCTTGCCGTCGACAATCCGGTGGTCATAGGACAGCGCCAGATACATCATCGGCCGCACCTTTATCTCACCGCCCACAACCATGGGCCGCTCCTGGATTTTGTGCATGCCCAGAATGCCCGACTGGGGGCATTGAGGATCGGTGTCGACATCAGCGATCCGTATACCCCGCCATTGGAAATGGTGAACGTTCCGCCCTGCATGTCAGCCATGGAAAGCTGGCCGTCACGGGCTGCCTTGCCGAGCCGCCCAATCTCCTTTTCGATACCGGCAATGCCCATCTGGTCCGCATCGCGCACCACCGGAACCACCAGTCCCTTGTCGGTGCCGACCGCAACCCCGATGTGGCAGAAATTCTTGTAGACGATCTCATCGCCATCAATCTCTGCATTGACAGCCGGAACCTCCTTCAGCGCATGACAAACGGCCACCGAGAAGAAGCCCATGAAGCCCAGCTTCACGCCATGCTTCTTTTCAAACAGCTCCTTGTATTTCTTGCGCATTTCCATGACCGCGGTCATGTCCACCTCGTTGAAGGTGGTCAGCATGGCGGCAGTGTTCTGGGCGTCCTTTAGACGGCGGGCAATGGTCTGCCGCAGCCTGGTCATGCGGACCCGCTCCTCTCGCGCCTGGTCGGATGGTGCGGAAGGCGCCCGGGCGGCGGCAGGTTCATCGGGCTGTTTGGACGGCGTTGCCTGCGCCTTCATGACATCTTCCTTGAGAACCTGGCCCCGTTTGCCGCTGCCTTCAACGCCGGCAGTGTCGACCCCTTTCTCCGCCGCCAGCCTGGCAGCAGCAGGAGAGGCAGGCATGTCCCCGCCCTTTGCCGGGGCAGGATCAGATGCTTTCTCTTGAGCTGGTTCTGGCGCTGGCGCAGCTTCATTGCCCGCCGCACCTTCTTCCAGCGTGCCAAGCAGAGCACCAACCTCGACCGTGTCCCCCTCCTTGACGGAAATCGAAGAGAGCTTTCCGGCCGCAGGCGCCGGCACTTCCACCGAAACCTTGTCGGTTTCAAGCTCCACCAGCGGCTCGTCCACCGCCACAGCGTCTCCTTCCGCCTTGAGCCATTTGCCAATTGTCGCTTCCGTGACGGATTCGCCGAGAGTCGGGACGCGGATTTCAGTTGCCATGGTCGGTTTTCCTGTACTTTTCGCGATTTGGGTGTTTCAGCTCAGCCGAGAGCATCCTCAAGAAATGAATTGAGCTGTTCAAGGTGTTTCGACATCAGGCCGGTTGCCGGAGATGCGGCTGCCGCGCGGCCCGCATAGCGCGGCCGGGCGTGTTTGGCCTTGATATGGGCAAGCACCCAGGCAAGATACGGTTCGATAAACGCCCAATATCCCATGTTCTTGGGCTCTTCCTGGCACCAGACCATTTCGGCATTCTTGAACCGTGCCAGCTCCTTGATCAGCGCCTTTGCCGGGAACGGGTACAGCTGCTCCACACGCAACAGGTAAACATCGTTTACGCCGCGCTTTTCGCGCTCTTCGTAAAGGTCGTAATAGACCTTGCCGGAACACAGCACCACACGCCTGATTTTGGAGTCTGAAACCAGCTTGATCGCTTCGTTCTTGCGGTTTTCCGCGTCATCCCACAACAGGCGGTGGAAACTTGATTTCGGTCCCATTTCCGAAAGTTCGGAGACAGCCCGCTTGTGGCGCAGCAGCGATTTCGGCGTAAACATCACCAGCGGTTTGCGGAATTCGCGGCGCAGCTGCCGGCGCAGGATATGGAAATAGTTCGAAGGCGTCGTGCAATTGGCCACCTGCATGTTGTCTTCCGCGCAAAGCTGCAGGAAACGCTCCGGCCGCGCCGAAGAATGCTCCGGCCCCTGGCCCTCATAGCCGTGCGGCAACAACATCACCAGTCCACACATTCGCAGCCATTTGCGTTCACCCGATGAGATGAACTGGTCAATGACCACCTGCGCGCCGTTGACGAAGTCGCCGAACTGCGCCTCCCAGACGACCAGCGCGTCGGGACGGGCGAGCGAATAGCCGTACTCATAACCAAGCACCGCCTCTTCCGACAGCATGGAGTTGATGACGTCATACTCCACCGTGCCGTTCGCAAGCGCATTGAGACTGATATGGCGCGCTTCGGTTTCCTGATCGTAGAGCACACTGTGACGCTGGGAGAAGGTACCGCGTTCCACGTCCTGGCCGGAAAGGCGCACCAGATTGCCTTCCATCATCAGCGACCCGAATGCCAGCGCTTCACCCGTCGCCCAGTCAATGCCCTTGCCGGACTTGATCGCTTCGGCACGGTTGTCGAGAAAACGGCGGATCGTTCGGTGAACGTTGAACCCATCCGGTACACTGGTGATCTTCTCGCCGATTTCCCGCAATTCCTTGAGCGGAACGCCGGTACTGCCGGGACGGCGTTCATCGGCATTGTCGGCCACTTTCATGCCGGACCACGCACCATCAAGCCAATCGGCCTTGTTGGGCTTGTAATCCTGCCCAACTTCAAATTCGGTTTCCAGATGCTTGCGGAAGTGGGCTTTCATGTCGGCAACGTCCTGCATGGTCAGCAGGCCTTCGGCAATCAGTTTTTCCGAATAGACATTAACGGCGGTGGGATGCGAACGGATTGCCTTGTACATTTTCGGCTGGGTAAAGGCAGGCTCATCGCCTTCGTTGTGTCCGAACCTGCGATAGCAGAACATGTCGATAACGACCGGCTTGTGGAATTTCTGCCGGTATTCTGTGGCAATCTTGGCGCAGTAGACAACCGCTTCCGGGTCATCGCCGTTAACGTGGAAGATCGGCGCCTCGACCATCTTCGCCACGTCCGAAGGATAGGGCGAGGAACGCGAGAAGCTCGGATTGGTGGTAAAGCCGATCTGGTTGTTGATGATGACATGGATCGAGCCGCCTGTGCGATGGCCCTTCAGTCCCGAAAGGCCGAAACACTCCGCCACCACCCCCTGGCCGGCGAAGGCCGCATCGCCATGCAACAGCAAAGGCAGGACGCTGTCGCGCTCACGCGATCCGCGTTCGTTCTTGTCTTCCAGATAATCCTGCTTGGCGCGCGCCTTGCCCAGAACGACCGGATTGACGATTTCAAGGTGCGATGGGTTGGCCGTCAGGGACAAATGCACCTTGTTTTCATCAAACTCCCGATCTGAAGAGGCTCCCAGATGATATTTCACATCGCCTGAGCCCTCGACATCCTCGGGAGCAAAGGAGCCACCTTTGAACTCATGGAAAACGGCATGATAGGGCTTTGCCATCACATTGGTCAGCACGTTGAGGCGCCCGCGGTGGGCCATGCCGAGAATGACTTCCTTCAGTCCCAGTTGACCGCCGCGCTTGATGATCTGCTCGAGCGCCGGGATGAGCGACTCGCCACCATCCAGGCCAAAGCGTTTTGTGCCCTTGTATTTGACATCGAGAAACTGCTCGAAGCTTTCCGCCTCGATCAGCTTCTGCAGGATGGCCTTCTTGCCGAGCTCGGTGAAGGCAACACCCTTGTCCGGGCCTTCGATACGGGCCTGGATCCAGCCCTTTTCCTGCGGATTGGAAATGTGCATGAACTCGACACCGATCGTCGAGCAATAGGTGCGCTGCAGGATCGACAGCATTTCCGGGATCGTCGCGTATTCGAGCCCGAGCATGTAGTCGATGAAAATCTTCCGGTCGTAGTCGGATTCCGAAAAGCCGTATGAAGAGGGATGCAGCTCGTTGTGATCCTCCTTTTTGGCGGCAAGCCCCAGCGGATCAAGCGTTGCATGCAAATGGCCGCGCATGCGGTAGGCACGGATCATCATTACCGCACTGACCGAATCCTTGGTTGCCAGACGGATCGCTTCCTCGCTCAGCGGCTCGCCGGCCGCCTTCGCCTTGCCGGCGATCTTCGCGGACATGGCCTGCTCGACCTGTGACCAGTCGCCATCAAGCGCCGAAACAAGCTCCCCATTGGCATGTATGGGCCAGTTGTCGCGCTTCCAGGAAGCACCTTTTGCATTCTTGAACACATCGTCGCTGGCATCGGCAAGAGCGGCAAAATAGTCCTGCCAGTCCTGACTCAGCGAAGCAGGATTTTCCTTGTAACGGGCATAAAGCTCTTCAATGTAGCCGGCATTGCCGCCATACAGAAAAGACGAATTGGCGAATTCCTGGTTGGATTGCTGCTCGCTCATGCTCTCGCTCCCGGTAGCGCTTGCGCCTGTTGCCGTTTCGCACGGTCTTTTTTCCAGCTCCCCCCTCGACAGGTGGGGCCATTGCAAAAACCCCGGCCCGTTTTCGGGGGCCGGGGCTGTTCGTCACTTCAGGTTCGGTGCGATGCCAATGCAGGCATCGCATAGATCGGAAACCGCATCGACCGACTTTTGGAACATCTTTTCCTCCGTCCGGTTGAGATCGATCTCGATCACCCGTTCCACGCCATTGGCGCCAATTACGGTCGGCACGCCGACATACATGTCCTTCACGCCATATTCGCCCTTCAGATGCGCCGCACAGGGCAGCACACGCTTCTTGTCCCGCAAATAGCTCTCCGCCATGGCAATCGCCGAAGCGGCGGGCGCGTAATAGGCCGAACCGGTCTTGAGCAGGGCAACGATCTCGCCGCCGCCCTTGCGGGTGCGGTCGACGATTTCGTCAATACGCTGCTTTGTGGTCCAGCCCATCTTGACGAGGTCGGGCAGCGGAATGCCGGCAATGGTGGAATAGCGGATCAACGGAACCATGGTGTCGCCATGACCACCCAGTACGAAGGCCGTCACATCCTCGACGGAAACGTCAAATTCATCGGCAAGAAAGTACCGGAAGCGCGAGGAATCGAGCACACCTGCCATGCCCACGACCTTGTTGCGCGGCAGGCCGGAGAATTTCTGAAGCGCCCAGACCATGGCATCAAGCGGATTGGTGATGCAGATGACAAAGGCGTTGGGGGCATATTTCTTGATGCCGGCGCCTACCTGCTCCATGACCTTCAGGTTGATGCCCAGCAGATCGTCGCGGCTCATGCCCGGCTTGCGCGGCACACCGGCGGTAACGATGCAGACATCGGCGCCCTTGATCGCCTTGTAGCTCTGGGTGCCGGAAAGCTTGGCGTCAAAACCGTCAACGGGCGAGGATTCTGCGATATCCAGTGCCTTGCCCTCCGGAATGCCTTCGGCAATGTCGAACAGGACGATATCGCCGAGTTCCTTCAGGCCCGCCAAATGGGCCAGCGTTCCGCCGATCATGCCCGATCCGATCAATGCGATCTTGTTTCTCGCCATTGTATGGAAATTCCTTTTCTTTCCAGGCCCTGCATCCTTCGACGCCACAAGGGCCCTGTTTGAAGTGCTGCCCTTTGCAGCCGCTAACGTCGCCTTTCACCCGGCTTTCCGCACATGACTTGCCTGCCGGGCGCAAGCCGGCATCCCAACCGGCGGACTGTGTTTGCGCGTTCAAAATTCTCCGCTTCCGTCAATTGCCGAACTGCGCTAGCGGCGATCCCGTAACGGATTTTTTATCGCTTGACAACAGTGGACACGAAAACTTGAACTTTTTCAATGGTTTAAAAAATATGGGGCTTACGTAAAAGTAAAATATTGATGGAATTTTACATGATTCCAGCCGCTTACTGCCATATCCGCCAGGAAGCAGCAGAGGCAAAGCCGCGGGTTCTCCAGCAATTCAACCGGTTTTTGCGGCAAGGTATTCCTTCGATTGCATCTCATGAAGCCGCGAAACGGTTCGCGAAAACTCGAAGGCTTCCGTCCCGGCACTGGCGCTGTAAAGCGCCTCAGGAGGACCTTCAGCCGAAATCACCAGCCGCGTTCCGCAGTCATAAAGCGTGTCGATCAGATTGATAAACCGCTTGGCATGATTTTGAACGCTTCGGTCCATCAGCGGCACCTCGTCGACGAAGACCGTGTGGTAATTTCGGGCAATGGCCAGATAGTCACGGGCGCCAAGCGGTTGCTCGCACAAATCGGTAAAGGAAAATCGTGCCACACCACCGGCTGCCAGCGGCACGGCCACCTTGCGCCCCTTTACTTCAAGCGCTGACGGTGCAGCGGGATTGCCGGCCGTCATGCGCTGCCAGATATCATCCATTGCAGCTTTGGCGCCAGCATCAAGCGGGGTGACATAGACCGGCGCCCTGGAAAGCTTCTTGAGGCGGTAGTCGGTACGTGCGTCCAGCCAGTGAACAGCACAGTGGGCTTTCAGCACATCGATGAACGGTAGAAACAGCTGCCGGTTGAGGCCATCCTTGTACAGATCGTCCGGCGCCACGTTCGACGTTGCTACGACGACGACGCCGGCTTCAAACAACCCGCTGAAGAGCCGTCCCAGGATCATCGCATCGGCTATGTCGGTGACGGTGAATTCGTCGAAACAAAGCAGCTTTGCCTCTGAAGCCAGTTCCCTGGCAACCGGCGGCATGGGGTCTTCTTCCTTCGTTTCTCCGTTTTTGAAAGCCAGCCGCTGTTGATGAATCCGCTCCTGCGCGTCGGCCATGAAATCATGGAAATGCGCCCGCCGCTTCCTTTTTAGGTTCACCGATTGGAAAAACAGGTCCATCAGCATCGATTTTCCACGGCCGACACCACCGTGGATATACATGCCCCGGAACAGTTCCGGTTTCTTCTGCCGTGAAAAGAGCCAGCCCAGAGACGACGATTTCGAGGCAAGCGCCCTCGTCTCCAGTTCCGCCGCCAGCGCATCCAGCTTGCGGGCAAGGCTGGTCTGTACCGGATCCTGTTCGATTTCACCCTTGCGTATCCGCGCAGCAAGCAGACTGCTGACCGCTCCGGTGCGGCTGGCACCGTCATCGGCCTCTGGCATTAATTCGGTTGATTTGGACACAGCCGGAAACCGGTAACTTGAAAACAACGCTCTTCAGGCATGACGAGCAGACCACCTGCTGTCAAGTCCCTGAAACCACTGAAGAGTTACCGAAAGAAGGAAACGCCTACCGGGTGAAGGTAATTGGCTGACCGCTGTTCGTGGTGCCATCAAACCGTTCGCCACCGGAGTTGTAGAGCCTGGCAATGGTGTTGCCGTTGGCATCCATCAGCACCACCTGCTGCCCCTGCACGTCCCACACACTGACGCTGGCAACTTCCGGTGAGCTGCAGCGTTTGGTGGCCGCACGATAGCCGCCCGACCATTTGGTGAAGGCAAGAATCATCCGGCAATCGGGATTGTCGCTGCCGACAATCCAGGCACCGGAAACAGATTCACGGCTGACCGGTTCTCCGCTGGGCGCAGGTGCCGTATCGGTGGAAGCCACCTGGGTCTGGCCATCAGCCAATTGCGGTATAACAGGCGCCTGCTGACCTTCTGTCACAGGCTGATCGACAGGCGGGGGGAGCTGGTCGGCTTGCACTGATTCAACGGGAGCTGCCGGCAGCCGCTGAGGCGCCGATGAAGCTGGTGCAATCGAATTGATCGACCGGTTGCAGCCGCTCACGGCCGCGCCCAGCACCAATACACACGCCAGTGGCATTGCTAACGATTTCAGTCCCATTTGTTGCCCCGTTCGCTGCCGCATGGGCAGCCTACCGTTTCGGCTTTCGCCGTCATAATGCTTACAGATGCGCCCGAAATATGTTCACCGCGCAAACTTGCCAATCCGGCTTTGGAATCGCCTTGGCTGCAACAGCATATGACAAACAAGGTAAACCAAAGCTGAACAGAACATTACCTAACGGAATATTGGTTCGCAACCATGCACGAATTGGGCTGGCAGCCCGGACGGACCCGGTCGTATTAATCGCCTAGCTGTGAGTTCTCACCAGGTTGTTCACTCGATCCCATTCTGAAAAGCTGAAGTTGTAAACCATCAGTGATCAGGAGAGGGACCGAATGAACAACCTGGTGAGAACTCACAGCTAGTGATCTGCAACCCCTTGATAGGCGTGCTCGCCCCAAAGGGCCTTCACGCGCTGATTGCGCCCGCAAGCCCAGCGGTAGTATTTATAACGCTTGGGATTCTTCTTGTAGTAGTCTTGGTGATAGGTTTCCGCGAGATAAAACGGGGCAGCATCGAGCACCGGCGTGACGATCGGTTTTCCCAGCGCTTCCTGCGCTTCCTGCCTGGACGCCTCGGCCATTTCACGCTCCAGCGCATCAGCAACGAAAATCGCCGTCGTATAAGAATTGCCGCGATCGCAGAACTGCCCTCCCGCATCGGTCGGATCGACCGTACGCCAAAACGTTTCCAGCAATTCGGCGTAGGAGGTTTTTTCCGTGTCGTAGGTAATGCGGACGGCTTCCAGATGACCTGCCTTCACATGATTTTTGTAGGTCGGATTGTCGGTCTCGCCGCCGGTATAGCCGGACACCACGTCGACAACACCCTCCACCTGCTCGAAATCGGATTCGATACACCAGAAACAGCCCCCGGCAAGAATGGCCGTGGCCGTCTCCGATCTGGCGGGCGAACCCGAGGAAACCAGCATTCCGGCACAGACGAGCCCCACTTTCACAATCGCCGCAATCTTGTTCATGGCAGTTACCCTCCGGATGTATCCATTTGGCTTGCATGTGAAATGAGGCAGGCAGCTTTGCCGCGCAACTCAATCCGGCACACAAAGCCGTGAAAAGGACACCATCGCTCCTGTCCTGGAAGGCCAACGAGTGGAACCATCAAGACGCACGATCGTTTTGTCCATATCGCAAAACAATATGGAGCAGACCATGCGCACACGAACCATAATGACCATTCTGGTGGCCCTGATGGTGAATGCCGTTGTGTTCGGAACAGGCGCCATCATTGTGCTGACCGTTCCGCCCTTGCGCGACCATCTGACGTGGCTGCTGCCCTCCGTTGTCGTGGCAAGCCTTCTTGCCACACCGTGGTTGAGCTGGAAAATCGCACCCTATCTGCGCTCCCGGAACGTTTACCGGAGCGGTAAGCGGGGCGAGATATTCAGGTAATCAGCCAGCTCGGTTTCAGCAAGGCGCGACAGCGGGCGGAAACCCTTCAGCTCAAGCTGTCGAAAGCATCGAGGGCTTCTGCACCATAGATCATGGATGGCCCGCCGCCCATGTAGAGCGCCACGGCGATCGTCTCGATGATCTCTTCCCGGCTGGCGCCGTATTTCCTGGCGGCTTTGGTGTGAAATGCAAGGCAGCCGTCGCAGCGGGCGGTAATTCCGATCGCAAGCGCAATCAATTCCTTGGTTTTGGAATCCAGCGCTCCCGGTGCGATGGCCGATTTGGCCAGACTGCCAAAGGCCGTTGCCGTTTCCGGCATGTCCTTGCGCAGTTTTGCCATGCGCGCATTCGTGCGGGCGGTAAATTCAGTCCAGTCAGATGCGGCCATCATATGCCTCCAGTAACATTGGTTACTGGAGAGGTAGCCGTTTGGAACAAGGCGGCCTTGACCAGGGTCAAGTCAGAGCCGCCGCTCAACCATCATCTTCTTGATTTCCGCAATTGCCTTGGCCGGATTCAGCCCTTTCGGACAGGCCTGTGTGCAGTTCATGATGGTATGGCAGCGGTAAAGGCGGAAAGGGTCTTCCAGATTGTCCAGCCGTTCGCCGGTCGCCTCGTCACGCGAGTCGATCAGCCAGCGATAGGCCTGCAGCAACGCGGCAGGACCGAGATAGCGCTCGCCATTCCACCAGTAGGACGGGCAGGAAGTTGAGCAGCAGGCACACAGGATGCACTCATACAGTCCATCCAGCTTTTCGCGGTCGTCGTGACTTTGGCGCCATTCCTTTTGCGGCTGCGGCGTGGTGGTCTGAAGCCAGGGTTCGATGGAACGGTGCTGGGCGTAGAAGTGATTCATGTCCGGCACCAGATCCTTCACAACTTCCATGTGGGGCAGCGGATAGATTTTCACCGTGCCGGAGACTTCATCGGCCCCTTTTGTGCAGGCCAGCGTATTGGTGCCGTCGATGTTCATCGCGCAGGAGCCGCAAATCCCTTCGCGGCACGAGCGGCGGAAGGTCAGCGTCGGGTCAACGTTGTTCTTGATCCAGATGAGGCCGTCAAGCACCATCGGACCGCAATCGTCCATATCGACATAATAGGTATCGACGCGCGGATTGTCGCCATCGTCAGGCGACCAGCGGTAAATCCTGTATTCACGCAAATTGGTGGCACCCTCCGGCCTTGGCCAGGTCTTGCCTTCGGTAATCCGTGAATTTTTCGGGAGCGTCAGTTCAACCATGGATACCTGCCTGCGGGTGCATTCTCATGCCGTGGGATCGCAACGTTGTGCTTTTGCGAGATCGTTTCGCGTCAATTGATGATCCAGTTCGTAGTAACGGCGAATTCGGCCTGTCGCAACCGCTGAGCAGCGCACATCTTACCAAAGTTCAATAGGCTTCAATCCGGTGGGCCTTTCCCATGTCCGGCAGTTCAAGCGCATAAGAACGTATTTCGGCCACCACTTCCTGCGGCAAGTGGCGCGTGAACGAGTTGCGGATCGTGACCGGAAACGCAATCTTGCCGATCCAGTCTTTTTCCCTGGCAAAACACACCATCTTGATGCCCTGCTCGGCACACCAGCGGCCAAACCGGATGTCGACGAATTTCTGCGATGAGCGCATGTAGTCAAATGGCGGCATCAGATTGCCGCGCAACACGGCAGTACCCGTTCCGATCTGCGCCACCCTTCTGTGCTGGGCCAGCTTCTTGCTGTAGTGATAGGTGTTCTTGAACGGTTCTGCCTTGCCAAGGCTCACCGGCAGAACCTGCAGCAGCTTTCTCGGTGTCAGCTTTTTCGGAAACCGGGAATAGAACGTCCCATGATAGCCGCCGACCCACTTTCCTTGGCCCAGTGCTTCGTAGATCTCGGCGCTTCGGTAAAAATAGTCTGCTGGATAGATGAGATCGTCATCGACCAGAAACACAAGGTCGTTTTTGTCCGCCTTCGGCAGAAATTTGCCGGTGTCCTTCGTGTCTTCCTCGGGGATTACCGCAAAGACATTCTTGTGCTTTGCCAGATGGGCCGGAATTTCCTCATATTCGTTAAGCACAAGATTAACGCGATCGACGCCGGGCGCGATGATGGACATCATCTGTTCCAGCCGCCCGGCTCTAGGGGGATAGGTCGCAAGATTGGCAATCAGCATTTTGGTACCCTGTAAGCCGGATTGGCGGGCTCTCCCGCAAGCATCGTTAAGCCCATTCGAGCGGCAAGTTCAACATCAACCATGGCCAAAAGCATATCCGCAGCCTGCGGTGCATTGCCAAACAGCAATCTGGCATCAAGCTGCTTGGCAAACTCCGAAAGGCGCGATAGGGTCGTATTCGCTGTGTTGATTGTACGCCTGACGCGTTCAAACCCACTCAACTACAGAATGCCGGAAAACTTGGCAGGGTGGGGAATTTGGCGTCTATCATTCCGGTAATCTTGTGTGGCGGACCGGGCACACGGCTTTGGCCATTGTCCCGGACTTCCCGGCCCAAACAGTTTCTTTCCATTACCGGCAAACGATCGCTGTTTCAGGATACCGTATTGCGCTGCCGCGGCGCATTGTTCGATCCAAATCCGATTGTCGCTGGAACCCATGTTCATCGTTTTCTGATCGCCGAACAGCTTCAGCAACTGGATGTAACCGCCGACATCCTGCTCGAACCGGTTGCAAGAAATTCCTGTGCCGCCATTGCCCTGGCCTGCTTTCAGGCTGTGGAACGCGATGCAAACGCCACTGTGCTTGTTCTGGCTTCCGACCATTTCATGGAAAGCCGGGCAAAGTTCGAAGCATCAGTCCTCACTGCCACAGGCCTGACTGGCGAGGGATGGCTGATTACCTTCGGAATCAAGCCGGACCGGCCGGCAACCGGATATGGCTATATCCTTCCCGGCGCAGAAACAGGCGCCGGATACCGGGTCGATGCATTTGTCGAAAAACCCGACGCAGAAAAGGCCATCAGCTTGTTAAAGGCCGGCTATCTTTGGAATACCGGCAATTTCCTGTTCAAAGCCTCTGCCTTCCTCAGCGAACTAGCCGAGTTGGCGCCGCAAATACATGATCCGGTCCGGCGGTCCTTCGTCCGGCGTTCGCCCGGCCTGGATTTCATAAGGGCAGAACCGGCAGCCTTCGGGGATTGCCCGGCCATCTCGGTTGATCATGCCGTGATGGAGAAAACCGGCAAGGCTGCTGTATGTCCTGTCGATTACGCCTGGTCCGACATGGGAAACTGGAGCGCCCTGGGCGACGTTACAAATTGCGATGTTGACGGCAACGTCCTTTTCGGTGACGTCGTGTCGCTCAACAGCAGCGGCAACGTTGTTCATTCCAGCGGCAGGCTTACCACTCTGGTCGGTGCGGAAAACCTGGTTGTTGTGAGCACCCGCGATGCCGTTCTGGTCGCAAACCGGGAGCAGGCGGAAAAGGTCGACATGATGGTCGGCAAGCTGCGCGAATGCGGGCGTCCGGAGGCCAGCCATGGACTGCTGTACGAGCGGCCCTGGGGCAGTTATGAACTACTGGATGTTTCGGGCGGTCATCAGGTCAAGCGGATCACGGTAAAGCCCGGCGGTATCCTGTCTCTGCAGAAACATCGCCACAGGGCCGAGCACTGGATCATCGTAAGCGGCGAGGCTGAAACGACAATCAACGGCATGACAAGTACCGTCAGGGAAAACGATTCCGTTTACATACCCCTGGGCGCCGTCCACCGGCTTGCCAACCGGGCCAGCAAACCCCTGGTGCTGATTGAAGTGCAGACCGGCACCTATCTGGGCGAAGACGACATTGTGAGACTGGAGGACAGTTACAACCGGTGTGGTTGAACTCTCAACCAGATTCGGGGGGCTTGACACGCTCTAATATACCCGCGCCTTGGGGGCTATCTTCTTGGGTTCGATACCCCTTCGGCGGGCTTGGTAAGCGGGTCGAGTACCACCGGGCGGTAGTCGAGCTTCACCTTGCCCTTGTTGTCGATCCAGGAAAGAGTGTGTTCGCGCCAGTTCTTGTCATCGCGATCCTTGAAATCCTCGCGGGCATGGGCGCCACGGCTTTCCTTGCGGGCTTCCGCGCCGGTAACCGTGCTGACAGCGCAGATCAGGAGATTTTCCAGTTCCAGCGTTTCCACCAGATCGGAATTCCAGACCATCGAGCGATCGGAAACCTTGAGATCGAAAAGCCCTTTCCAGGCTTCCCCGATGCGTTTGCACCCTGACTTGAGTGTCTCTGCAGTGCGGAAGACAGCGGCATCTTCCTGCATGATCTTCTGCATTTTAAGCCGCAATTCGGCGGTCGGTGTTCCGCCATCGGCATGGCGCAGCGCATCGAAACGGCTCATGATTTTTTCCGACGCTGCAGCCGGCGCTGTGGGCACGGAGGTGCTGCGGTCAATCGTTTCACCGGCGCGGATTGCCGCTGCCCGGCCAAACACAACCAGATCGATCAGCGAATTCGAACCAAGCCGGTTGGCACCGTGGACGGATGCGCAGCCCGCTTCCCCAACAGCCATGAGCCCCGGCACAACCGCTTTGGGGTTTTTCTTCGTCGGACGAAGTACCTCGCCCCAATAGTTCGTCGGGATGCCGCCCATATTGTAGTGAACGGTCGGAATTACCGGGATCGGCTCACGGGTAAGATCGACACCGGCAAATATCTTCGCCGATTCCGAAATGCCGGGAAGTCTTTCAGCCAGCGTATCCGGATCGATATGGTTGAGATTGAGGTAGATGTGGTCCTTGTTAGGACCGACGCCCCGGCCTTCGCGAATTTCAATCGTCATGCAGCGCGACACCACATCGCGCGAGGCAAGGTCCTTGTAGGTCGGCGCATAGCGCTCCATGAACCGTTCGCCTTCCGAGTTGGTCAGATAGCCCCCTTCACCCCGTGCACCCTCGGTAATCAGGCACCCGGCGCCATAAATGCCGGTCGGGTGAAACTGCACAAATTCCATGTCCTGCAGCGGCAGGCCGGCGCGGGCCACCATGCCGTTGCCATCGCCGGTGCAGGTATGTGCGGACGTGCAAGAGAAATAGGAACGGCCATAGCCCCCGGTCGCCAGCACCACCATCTTGGCGTTGAAGCGGTGGATCGTGCCATCGTCCAGATTCCAGGCGATAATGCCGGTACAGGCGCCGTCATCGCTCATCAGCAGGTCGATGGCGAAATACTCGATATAAAATTCCGCATCGTTGCGCAGGGACTGGCCGTAAAGGGTGTGCAGAATGGCATGTCCGGTACGGTCGGCAGCTGCACAGGTACGCTGTACCGGGGGGCCTTCACCGAATTCCGTGGTATGGCCTCCAAAGGGGCGCTGATAGATCTTGCCTTCCTCGGTTCGCGAGAAGGGAACGCCGTAATGTTCCAGTTCATAGACGGCGGCAGGTGCCTCCCTGGCAAGATATTCCATGGCATCGGTATCGCCGAGCCAGTCGGATCCCTTGACGGTGTCGTACATGTGCCACTGCCAGTGATCCGGCCCCATGTTCGACAGCGAAGCTGCAATGCCGCCCTGCGCCGCCACCGTGTGCGAACGGGTCGGGAAAACCTTGGTGACACAGGCTGTTCTCAGCCCCTGTTCCGCCATGCCCAGCGTCGCGCGAAGTCCGGAGCCTCCCGCTCCCACCACCACGACATCGTGGTAATGATCCACAAATTCATAAGCCGTGGCGGCTGTCTTTCCCGTTTTCTTGGTTGCCATGTGCCGTTGCGTACCTTCGATGAAACTGTGTGCCCGGTCCCGTTTGCCCGCTTAACCGCCGAAAGCCAGTTTGAACACGGCAAAGGCGACCAGCGCGCCGGAGAAAAATACGAAAAACGTATTAAGCATGATGAGCGCAATCTTCCGCAGCTCACTGTGGATATAGTCCTCGATCACGACCTGCATGCCCAGGCGCATGTGATAAAGCACCGATATGGAAAACAGCGCGATGAAGATGGCGGTAAGCGGCGAAGCCAGCCTCGCACGGACTTCCGGATAGGGTGCGCCCACGAGTGAAACCACCAGCCACAGACCGACAATCACCAGCGGGATATTGGCAACCGCCGTCAGCCGCTGCCGCCAGAAGTGCTCCGTTCCCTCCTTGGCAGAGCCAAGGCCGCGAACCTTGCCGAGAGCCGTGCGCATCCCCATGGCGTTTCTCCTATCGTGCCGCATAGGCCGCGATCCAGATCACGATGGTGATCGCGATGGACGCGGCAAAATGCAGCCTGGCCAGTTTCGTGGTGAAGTGTTTTTCCATCGCCCGGCCGGTATCCTGGACAAGATGCTTGATGCCGCCCAGCATGTGGTGAACCAGTGCCCAGGTGAAGCCAAGAAGAAGGATCCTGCCCAAAAGCGAACCGAACAGGCCGTTGACCCAGTCAAAATAGGCCGCATCCGTTGCGGCCGCAAACAGCCACCATGAAAACAGGAACATGCCGAAATACAGCGCCACGCCCGTTATCCGGTGCATGATCGAAGCGACCATGGTTGGGATGGGCTTGTAGATTTCCAGATGTGGAGACAGGGGTCGGCTGGATTTTGCTTGGGTCTGGCTCATGATTTTTTTCGCGAAATGACCAATGCACTTGGCTGGTTCAAAAGACGGGTAGCCAGCGAAAACCGGCTTGACGGTTGTTTCCGTTTTAGAGCGCTTCCCCCCGCAGGTCAAAGCAACAAAAGGCTAACGTCCGCATTATCGCCCTGCATAGCTGAACAGGCCAGCCAGGAGCCTTGGACAGAATTCAGAATCCAAACCCTACTCGTCGAACCGCAGAATATAGGAATGCCAATCTGCCGGTGCTGCCACCTTTTCAAATACCTTGCGGCCGGTATCGGGCTGGCGCGGCGCATTCATTATGAGTTTCGACCATCCCCGCGATTCGGCCTGATCTGCCAGCACATCGACCAGTGCCTTGGCGATGCCTTTGCCCCTGTGATCGTGATGAACATAGATGTGATCACACTGGCCGGCACGTTTTCCGGTTACCGGCTCGGGCAGATCGTAAAACAGAATAAACCCTACCAGTTCGCCATCCAGAAAAGCACCGAGAAACTCGGCCGAACGATCCTGCAGCAGTTGTTCAGCATAATACTGATCAGGACGTCTCGGCGCTCCGCGTTTCAGCGCCTGGCCGTATTGGGCAATCAGCGGCGCCAGACTAAACGAGTCCTTGAGCCGCAGGGGAACAATCTCGATGTTGTGGGTTTCGCTGGTCATGGGTGGTTCGATCCGGCTATAGGCAGTGTATGGGTGGCTGAGCGCACAAAGCGGTAGCGGCCACCTTATAGCGCGTCAACCGCGCAATGCATCGAATTCGAAGTCAGGTGCCGTAAATCGCCGTGCTGACCACGCTCGTTACCATTTTGCCGGTGTTCCTGGTTCTGGCCGCCGGCTGGCTTGCGGTGAGAACCGGCTATCTCGATGAGGCGCTGTCGGATCAGCTCAACGCATTTGCCGTCCGGCTGGCCGTTCCCGTGCTGCTGTTTCGCGCCATGGTCGACCTCGATTTCGGCCAGGCCTTTCAAATCAGGATGCTGGCGGGGTTTTATCTCGGCGGATTTGCAAGCTTCTTTGCCGGGACCATGCTTGCAAGGGTCCTGTTCGGTCGCAGGCCGGGCGAAGCCGTTGCCGTTGGCTTTTGCGCATTGTTTTCCAACACCGTGCTGCTCGGCATTCCCATCGTGCAGCGCGCCTATGGCGATGACGCACTAACGCCCGTCTACGGGATTGTCGCCCTGCATGCAGGCGTCATGTATGCGCTTGGTATGTCCTGCATGGAACTGGCCCGCGCTGACGGGCGCTCCATCGGCGAAACCGTTCAGGCGGCAGCCCGGTCGATCCTTGCCAATCCGTTGATGATCGGCGTCATCGCGGGCGTGCTGGTCAATGTCTCGGGCTTTGCCCTTCCAGCAGTGCTGCGCGCGCCAGTGGACATGCTGGCTACCGCCGCCATCCCCGCCGCCCTGGTCGGGCTTGGCGCAGCGCTCACCCGCTATCAACTGAAATCCGAAATCGCCGAAAGCCTGATGGTGGCCAGTCTTTCACTCGTCCTCCATCCCGCCATTGCCTTTGCCATCACCCATTTGTGGTTCGGCCTGCCTGCCGATCTGGTCCGCGCTGCAGTTGTGGTTGCAGCCATGCCCCCCGGCCTCAACGTTTACATTTTTGCGGCAATGTACAACCGCGCGGTCAGCCTTTCTGCTTCCGCCATTCTCGTTACCACCAGTCTTTCCATCGTCACCATTGCCGTTTGGCTCTGGCTGCTGAAGCAAATACTCTGATGGAAGAAGAATAACGGCCCGGCAGCTTCTGCTGGCTACCGGGCCGTTTTGTTTTGCGACTGGAGGAAGCGGGGTGGTTCAGACCCCGCCTGTGTCACAAATTCCGGTTACAGGGCCTCGGTGATCTGATTGAGCTTGTTGATCGAGGCAGCCTGAAAGCGTGCGTTCTTTTCCACATTGGTATGGGTAATCGAAGGATCGGCCGTAACGTCGATGTTTTCGATGGTGCCGGTGAAGCCGGAAGCTGCATGAATGGTGTTGTCTTCGTTCTGCATCGGCAGGTAATAGTTGATGACCTGGTCAACATTGGCACCAACATGGCCGGTTTCCACGGGATCGAAGGTTACAACCAGCGACACCTTGACGCCGTTTCTGCCCAGGTAATTGGCAAATTTCGAAGATTCATTGCCGCCCAGTGAGTGGCCCATGATAACGACCGGGTAGGAAACCTCGCCGCGTTTGGCGCGGGCAACGATATCCTCTGCAATCGGCTTCCAGAACTTGTAGGAAAAGTTGGCAGCATCGTACCCCCTGGCACGCATGTCTTCAGCCATCCGGTCGATACCGCGGGAAAAGACGTTGGCAAGACCGCGCATCATGTAGATTTCGCCGGTCCGGGTGACATGCGCCCTGGAACGGTTGATGACATGATGCGGGCGGACCTTGTCTGCACTTTCCACATCCGCGATCTGCGTTTGAGGCTTGGCGATCTCATCACCCAGCGTGGTGTTGGACGACGAAGAAGCGGTGGCCGAGCAGCCGGTGACGACAGCCGTGCCGATCAGCGCAGCTGCCAGGGCAATCCGGCGGGCGTTTTCGGTAATGGTGTTGATCAGCTTGCTCATTGGTGTTCTCCCTCTCTAGAACACCAATTTGCGGGAAATGGTTCCCATTTGCCGTGCGATTCATCACACGCTGATTTATTTAATTATTTCAGATGATTAGGTGGGTTATTGTGGGTTTCTTGCCACCATGGTCACAAAAACCCGCTTCCGGGGAACCGGAGGCGGGTTTCATGCGTTTGGTAAGAGGCAGTGGTTCACGCTGCCTGGCTTTTCGGCTTGAGCAAGCCGCGATTGACCAGCAATTCGGCAATCTGCACGGTGTTCAGCGCCGCGCCCTTGCGCAGATTGTCGGAAACCACCCAGATGTTAAGGCCATTGTCCACCGTGGCGTCCTCACGGATGCGCGAAATATAAGTCGCATCCTCGCCGGCGCTTTCATGCGGCGTGATGTATCCGCCGTCCTCACGCTTGTCGATCACCAGGCATCCGGGCGCCTCGCGCAGGATAGCGCGTGCCTGGTCGGCCGTCATCTCGTTTTCAAACTCGATATTGATCGCCTCCGAATGACCGATGAAGACCGGCACCCGCACCGCAGTACAGGTAACCTTGATGTTCTTGTCGAGCATCTTCTTGGTCTCGGCCACCACCTTCCATTCTTCCTTGGTCGATCCATCATCCATGAACACATCGATATGGGGGATGACGTTGAAGGCGATTCGCTTGGTGAACTTTTCCGCTTCGATGGGATCATTGACGAAAATCGAACGCGTCTGATTGAACAATTCATCCATGGCGTCCTTGCCGGCACCCGATACCGACTGATAGGTCGCAACGACAATCCGCTTGATCTTTGCCTGGTCGTGCAGCGGTTTCAGTGCCACGACGAGTTGGGCTGTCGAGCAATTGGGATTGGCAATGATGTTCTTCTTCGTGAACCCCTCAACGGCATCCGCATTCACTTCAGGAACGATCAGCGGCACGTCGGGATCGTAGCGGAACGCCGACGAATTATCGATCACAACGCAGCCTGCCGCCCCGATTTTGGGCGAATACTGTTTGGAAATCTCACCACCTGCCGACATCAATGCAATATCGGTTCCGGCAAAATCATAGTCCTCCAGCGCCTTGACCTTCAGGGTCTTGTCGCCAAACGATACCTCTGTTCCCACGCTGCGGCGCGAAGCAAGCGGGACGACCGTTTCGGCGGGAAATCCGCGCTCGGCAAGAATATCGAGCATTTCCCGGCCCACATTGCCGGTCGCTCCGATGATGGCGATCTTGTAACCCATGATTTTGCCTCTCTCTCCCCCTGCTGCTGGCAAGCATCACTCTTCCCGCCCCCGGGGAGAGTGTGGGGCGGGCGCGTCAGATACCGGTCTTGGTTTTCAACGCGATGCTCATGGTGGCGGTCTTTTGATACAGGCCGCGAAGAATGTCAATCGATCCGCATCATGCTTTGGGCGAAGCGGGCTGTATGGTCTGCAAGAAGAAAACCCGGCACTGCTCCAAAGCAGCAGCCGGGTTATCCGTTCTTAAGCAACGCTGGCGCACAGCGCTACATCGACAGGTGCAACGCACTGATCTGGCCGCGGATGTCTTCAAATACCGCTGAAAGCTCTGCGCCGGATGCAGCATGATAGTATTGCCTGGACCCGGAAGCACAGTTGCGCATCAGCTTCTTCGTGTCATCCAGCAGGGTACCGAAGGTAATGGTGAAGACCGATATGTCCTGCTTCTTGATGATCCTGCAGGCCTCCGCAGTCCACGCATTTGCCTGATCTGCATCTGAGCCCCAATGGGTCGGCGCATCCGGCAACTGGGCCGAACGTGTGTTGTCGCCATCGGTCATCAGCACCAGATACTTCTTGATGTTTTTCTTCTTGGCAGTGGTCTTGCTGACACCCTGGTTAAAGGGACGGCCGCTGGAAAGCACCCGCAAACCCCAGGTCAGGCCGGCCGGAATATAAGTGTCGCCACCGGCAACCATGCCGTCAATCTCCTTGATGATGGCCTCCCGGTTGTTGGTCAGCGGGGTTATTTCAGCGCCGCACCAAACATTCATCAGGCCGGGTACGCGAACCGAATAACGTCTGTCGCGCAGGTTCAGCGGTTTGCGCCGCGAACCCACACACCCATGCCAGGTGTAGGAATTGGTCTGCGGGCCGCAAACCTCATAGGGCTCACCATAGGTATAGTCGCAGACCTCGGTTTCATAGGGAACACCGTCCGAATAATAGGTCTCTTTGCGGCAGTTGGATTTGGAAATTACATCGCGCTTGTTGTAGCAGACATTCTCCTTGGTTTCGCTGCGATCATCTTCAACGTCCAGCCAGGATGCCTTGCGATTGGAAAGCCCCACATTGACGTGGTTGGAAAACGGCACGATGGCGATTTTCATATCGCCGCCGTTGGCTTTGGTCATGATCCCTTTGGTGAAGCCCGTGGCCGCCTTTTTCAGCGCATCCATCTTGCCGCCAACGCTCATCGAGCCGGTATTGTCGAGCACGAAAGCAATTTCAGCGCCGCCACCGGCGGACTTGATCTGGGAAATGGCGTGGTAAGGCAGCTTGTCCTTGCCCGCCAGCGCCATGAAGGAGGTGTCAAACTCCGCCGACGCGGTAACGGTCAGTGTATGGGTCTTTTTGTCGATAACGGGCTTGAGGCTGCTAATCCGTGCATATTCCTCTCTGGAAAGATTGGCGCGCAGCATGTCCATGAGCGCTTTGCGGATGTCCTTTTTTTTCATGGTCTTGAAATCCTGCCCGACGGCAAGAAGGGCCGCATCAACAGCATCCTGCAGATTGCCGCGCTCACGCGACACACCGGCATAATCCACAGCTACACCCGCGCACAGCATGATCGGCAGCGCGGCAATGGCGAGGGTCAGGGCAAAATTGCCCTGCTGGTCTTTGACAAATTGTTTCATCATGGGGGTCGATGCCTGTTTTGGGGGTTGCAATTGCCCCGGACCCTAACCCCATGGCTGCATACAGCCGGTAAATGCCTGCGCAAAACAGGCAGATATCTGTGCCTAATGATAACAAACGGTAAAAACAGCCCGCTCCGCCATTCATGCAAAGGCGGAGCAGACAATCAAGTTTTTAGAGTTCCTTGAGCCGTATTACATCGAAAGATGCAGTGCGGTAATCGTCGAGCGGATTTCCTCGAAAATACGGTCCAGCTCCGCCCCGCTTGCCGCATGAAAATAATGATCGCTGGAATTTGCGCAGTTGCGCATCAGATTGCGAATGGGATCGTCCAGATCGCCAAAGGTAATCGTGTAGAGAACAATTGCTTCCCCTTTGACATAGGCACAGGCATCGGACGTCCATGCATTGGCGCGGGCAACATCCGTTCCGGTGTGATCGCCACTACCCGGCAAATCGGCGGAAACCGTATTGGCACCATCGGTCATCAGAACGATGAACTTCTTGATGTTGTCACGCTTGGCAACCGAATTGGTTAACCCTTCGCTGAACGGTGCCTTGCTCGTCAGGATGCGGTGGCCCCACACCAGCCCGGCCGGAATATAGGTGTTGCCGCCGGCCGACATCGAGTTGATTTCAGAATGCAGCCTGGTTTTGTTGTTTGTCAGGGGCGTGATCGGGTTCGTACAGACGGTGTTCATCATACCTGGAACGCGGCGGCTGTAGTTGCGGTCTTGAATGTTGAAGGGCTCCGCTCTTGAGCCGACACATCCGCTCCAGTACAGGCCAGCGCCGGGATCATCGTCGGGTACCGAAATCCAACCGGCATTTCGGTTTGATAACCCAACGTTCACATGGGTCGAAAAAGGTACAATACCGACTTTCACCGGATCGTTGCTGGCATCTCCGATGATGTTGTCCACAAACCGGTTGGCGGCTGTTTTCAAGGCACCCATCTTGCCATCGACACCCATGGAGCCGGTATTGTCCAGCACCAGTGCAACCTCTGCACCGCCATAGGCAGACTTGATCTGGGAAACAGCGGTATACTCAAGCTTGTCCTTGCCGGCGAGCATCATGAAGGAGGTGTCGATCTGCCCCTTAGCGGAAACGGTAAGGGTATGTTTGCGGCGGTTGATATCGATGTCCAGGTCATCAATCTGCCGGTAGGCGGCATTGCCCATATTGGCCTTGAGATAATTGCGCAGTTCTCTGCGAACCTTGCGCTTTCCCTTTTTTTCAAAGCTCTGGCCGACGGCAAGAATGGCCGCGTCGACCGAATTCTGCAGCATCGTCCGCTCCCGCGAAAGGCTGGAATAGTCGACCGCAACGCCGGCACAAATCATGATCGGCAATGCAGCCAATGCAAGAATAACGGAAAAATTGCCGCGCACATCGCGCGGAAAACCCTTGATCATAACCATCAACCCCCACTGATAGGCGGGGCAAGACTAGGTCAGCAGGGCAAACACAACGTTAAGATACCCGGCTTTCCGCCGTTTCCGGCAAACATGGTGAACGAAGCGTAAATCCAGGCCTTGCCGGTCAGCCGAAAGCCGGCAAATTCGGCTTTCTTGCCTTAAGCGCTTTTGCGCAATTGATAGAGAATTGCGTCTCCCATTTCGCCTGTGCCCACTTCCGTGCACCCATCTGCCATGATGTCGCCAGTGCGCAAACCCTGTTCCAGAACGCTGGCAACAGCCGCATCTATCGCCGCAGCCTCCTCGATCATGTTGAAGGAGTAACGAAGACACATGGCAAAGGATGCGATCATGGCGATCGGATTGGCCTTGCCGCTTCCGGCAATATCCGGCGCGGAACCATGAACCGGCTCGTACAGCGCCTTGCGCTTGCCCGATTTCGGGTCAGGTGCACCCAATGAGGCTGACGGCAGCATGCCGAGCGAACCCGTCAGCATTGCCGCAACATCGGAAAGCATGTCACCAAAGAGGTTGTCGGTGACGATGACATCAAACTGCTTGGGCCAGCGCACAAGCTGCATGCCGCCGGCATCGGCCAGCATGTGCGTCAGTTCCACATCGCTGTATTTTTCCTTGTGCGTTGCCGATACCACCTCATTCCACAAAACGCCTGTTTTCATGACGTTGCGCTTTTCCATCGAACACACCTTGTTGTTGCGCGTTCTGGCAAGTTCGAACGCCACGCCGGAAATCCGCTCGATTTCATAGGTGTCGTAAACCTGGGTGTCGACAGCCCGCTTCTGGCCATTGCCCAGGTCCGTGATCGTCTTGGGCTCCCCGAAGTAGACGCCGCCGGTAAGCTCCCGCACGATCAGAATGTCGAGCCCCTCCACCACATCCTGTTTCAGCGACGAGGATGCTGCCAGTGCCGGATAACAGATCGCCGGGCGCAGGTTGGCAAACAGCTCCATCTCCTTCCGCAGGCGCAGCAGCCCCGCTTCCGGGCGAACGTCGTAGGGAACATCATCCCATTTCGGCCCGCCGACCGCGCCAAACAGTACAGCATCGGCACCCAGCGCCTTTGCCATGTCATCATCGGATATCGCTTTGCCATGGGCATCATGGGCAGAACCGCCAACCAGCCCTTCATCAAGCACAAACCCTGCCCCCTTCTCCTGGTTCATCCAGTCGATGAGTTTGCGCACTTCCGTCATGGTTTCGGGACCAATGCCGTCACCGGGAAGAAGAAAAAGGGATTTCGTCATGATTGTCGGTTCCAGGGTTGTCTGTTGCGTGAGACCGCCCCTGCTGGAAACGGTCTGGTTCAAGAGGCTTTCCGGCCTATTCCGGCAAAACGATGCGGTGCAGGATCCTGCGCACCAGCGGCGCCACGAACAGGACGATCGGGAAGGCAAAAGCCCAGGTGGTGAGCCAGGACCCCATCCATTTTGATACCAGGCCCGGGTTGGAAACACCCAGTGCGATTGCAGTTGAAATGCCGGAAACAAAGAACGTCATCATGCCGGCGAGGATGAGGCCGAACGCAATGTGTTCGGCCTTTTTCGGGAGGAAGGGTTTCATCTACTCGTTCTGCTTCTGCCGCTGTTGCACCCAATCATTGCGCCCAGGGGTCACACCCAGGGACGTTGCTCTTTTACTTGAGCTTCAAACGCATCGATGGAGGGTGCTTTTTCCAGCGTCTCGCCGATATCGTCGATACCATTCAGAAGCCGGTGCTTGCGGTCAGGATCGATA
Source organism: Salaquimonas pukyongi (assembly GCF_001953055.1). Classification (NCBI taxonomy): domain Bacteria; kingdom Pseudomonadati; phylum Pseudomonadota; class Alphaproteobacteria; order Hyphomicrobiales; family Salaquimonadaceae; genus Salaquimonas; species Salaquimonas pukyongi. The sequence goes on from NZ_CP019044.1 coordinate 3,078,466, forward strand.
TCGAAACGGATGGTCCCGCCATCGGGACCAGAAATCGTCTGTGCTTCAAGATCAACTGTCAGCGTTGCATTGGCGCCGCGCTTGGCGTCGTCCATCAGCTTTTCCAGCTCTTCCTCGGAGACCTGGACGGGCAGAATGCCGTTCTTGAAACAGTTGTTGTAGAAAATGTCGGCAAAGCTCGTCGAAATCACGCATTTGATGCCGAAATCCAGCAGTGCCCAGGGCGCATGCTCCCGCGAGGACCCGCAGCCGAAATTGTCTCCGGCCACCAGGATTTCAGCCTTCGAGTAGGCGGGCTGATTGAGCACGAAATCAGGGTTCTCGCGGCCCTCTTCATCAAAGCGCATTTCCGCGAACAATCCCTTGCCAAGGCCCGTCCGCTTGATCGTTTTCAGATAGTCTTTCGGAATGATCATGTCCGTATCGATGTTGATGATCGGCAACGGAGCCGCAACGCTGGTAAGACGGGTGAATTTCTGCATCGCAATCAACCTGATACTTGGGAATTTGGGATTTCACGGCGGGTTTACCGCAAGAATTCCAATGCGTCGAGTGGGCCGGCAGGTTCTTTGGCGGGATCAACGTGCAGTGCTATCCGCAAAATGCCCGCGTCAGGGGGGATCGGGCATCCACCAGGCCATCGATGACGTCGAAATGGTGCCGGTCGGGCTCTTCAACATGGGTGATACGGGCATCAAGGCCGTGCCAGACAGCCGCCAGCAACAGGTTCTGGCGAACAAATTCCGAGCGCTCCGCCGCCCCCACCCAGCACACCACATCCGCACCGGCAACCGGCTCCAGCAGGGCAGGGCTTTCCTTTGCCGCATCCTTGTCCGTCAGCTTCAATACGTCGTTGATCTTGAGGCGGCAGAGCGGGCGCAGATCGGAAACCGGTGAAATGGAAAGCGTTTTCTCAATGCGGGTTTGAACGGATTTTTTCAGCGGCGATGCCTTGCAGACCATCCGTGCCACCAGATGCCCTCCTGCGGAATGGCCCGCCAGCCGGATCGGGCCCTTGATGCCCCGTGCGGCAAATTCAACGCCTGCGGCCACTTCCCTGGTTATTTGCGGTATTCCGACCGCCGGACACAGTGAATAGGACGGCATTGCCACGATCCAGCCGGAAGCCAGCGGGCCTTCAGCAAGATGGGACCAGAACGACCGGTCAAAACGCATCCAGTACCCGCCATGGACAAAGACGGCCAGGCCCTTCGGCTCGGTTTCAGGATAGAACAGGTCAAGCCGGTTGCGCTCGCCCGGGCCATAGGCAACATCCAGCATTGCCCGGCCTTGCTTGCTCAGCGCTTTTCGAAACCGGGCAGCCTGCTTCGGCCAGCGCTTGATGAAACCGTCCGCCCCGGGAATGTGATCGGCATTGGCATAGGCATCATCCCAGTCGGAAATCGGAAAAAACTGCATGTGTCGGGCCTCAGTAATAAAGCGAAACCGCGTGCTTTGCTTCGGCAAAGAACAGCCAGCGCTCGGCGAACAGGCCTGCCATCATGCAGACAAAGCCGATCAGGAACAAGATGGCGGGCTGACCTGTTCCCATGGCGATAAACGTTAGTGTCAGGGGAAGGCCGAGGCCGAGGAAAAGCGCTATAACGCGCAGCTTTCTCGCATGCTTTCGGCCAATCTGATGTACCATTTCCCGGGTAAGATAGTTTTCGCCGGTATGCGGCCTTTCAAGGAGCCTGACCGTTCCCAGATGACCGAGCCCAGTTGCTGTTCCGGTGTCGGAACCGGTTTGGGTAAAGCCGATCTGCCCGGCGTGGTTCCACCAGATGAATTTGACCGCCCACGCGATGACCAGCAAGGCTGCCGTCCAAAGCGCGACCGGAAACCCGAACAGGCTTTCGGCTGTACCGATCCCGGCCGTCAGCAAGGCGCTGGAGGCAAGGGCAAAAGCCAGATAGCAGGCCGGAGTCCAGTTGGTATGCCAGTTCGGTACGGTCTTGAGCTGACCGTAGATCATGGCCGTGGCGAACACGGTTATGGCAGCCAACAGCGACACGGCAAATCCGAGCCAGATCCAGCGCTCACTGGTCAAAATCCACACCAGTGCGTAAATGCCGAACAGCACCATGGTCGCAATCGCCAGAACACCTTCCCGCGAAAGCCAGGAAGAGCGCCACTGCGACAGCGCCCGCCACGCACGCTCAGGGTGCCCCAGATGAAAAGTGGATGAAATCAGCCCTGCAACGGTCAGTCCGCCTGCCAGCAAGGCTATCAAAAATGCTGCCAGCGGGCCGTCAGGCATCGGCCAACCGAGCCCCAGCAGAAAGATCGTTCCAAGTCCCGCGCCGGACATGACGGTAAAGAAGATGACGGATATGGCTGGATGCATTGTTATCCAAGCCCCTCAAGTGCCCGGTCGATCCAGCCGAGCAGGCCTTCATCGGCTTTCGGCACGACAGCTGGCGCCAGTGCGGCTTCCTTGCCTGGCAGTGTTTTTGGCCGCGGTGGCAGGTATTTGTTGACCGGCCGTGTTTCCATCTCTGCCATGAGGTCGATGCCTCCGCGCTCCGCGGTCATTCTGGATACACTGGAATGAGGATCGGCAAAGTCGCCGAAATGGCGGGCATTGGCGGGGCAGGTTCTCACACAGGCTGGTGTGCGGTCGATCTCCGGCAGGTTTTCATTGTAGATGCGATCGACACACAAGGTGCATTTCTTCATCACGTTCTCGACCGGATCCATCTCCCGTGCGCCATAGGGACAGGCCCAGGCACACAAGCCGCAACCGATGCATATGTCTTCCTCGACCAGCACGATGCCGTCATCGGTTCGTTTGTAGCTGGCGCCGGTCGGACACACCGTGACACAGGGCGCCTGTTCGCAATGAAGGCAGGATTTCGGGAAATGCACAATCTGCGCCTGCGCCCCCTTCTGGGCGTCCTGCGGCGTGATCTCAAAGGTATGGATGCGGTTGAGCCAGGCACCGGACGGATTGTCGCCATAAGGCTCGGTATCGGCCAGCGGCGCCCCATAGCCACCTGTATTCCATTCCTTGCAGTTCACCACACAGGCATGACAGCCGACGCAAATGTCGAGATCGATGACAAGACCGAGTTTCTTGCCGGTCGTTTCCGGAAGGCTTGTCATTTTGCAGGTCTTTCCAGAGCGGCCGCTTGCGGGCTGGCGATATCCTTCATGGCCAGCAGGATAGCGGCGATGATCATGAAAACACCGGAAAGCCGGTTGGCCCAGGCATGAAACCGGCCGCCAAGCCTAGCCGTCAGTTTTTCCGCCGCCGCACCCATCATCAGCAGGATGGCACCATCAATGATGAGATAGGTCGCGCCCAGAATAACGATCTGCCGGGTAAGGGGCGCGGCAGGATCGATGAATTGGGGAAACAGCGCGGCAAAAAATACCACCGCATAGGGGTTGGCTGCAGACGTGATGAACCCCTGACGGAAAAGATGCCCTTTCTTGGCCGGAACGGCGGCTTTCGACGAACCGGAGCGGATTGCACGGATGCCGAGCCAGACAAGATAGGCGACGCCAAACCACTTGATAACAAAAAAGAACCCTGCCGAAAGATGAATAAGACCGGCAAGACCGAACCCCGCAATGGCAATTTGCAGCGAATTTGCACTCAGGTCACCGGCCATGGTGGGCATCGCATTGCGCACATCATATCGCATGGAATGGGCGATGAAGAGCAACTGGCTTGGTCCTGGCGGATGAACGAAAAAGACCAGCACCGTTGCCAGATAGGCAAGATAGATTTCCAGCGTCATTTGCTCCACTCCTTGCCATATTCCAGATTGGCACCGTCAGCACTCACGGGGCTTGACTGGGCATCGAATTGCGGCAGGCTTACCGCTTCTCCCGCTTCCGCCTTTTCAACCCGCACCCTCAAATCGAACCATGCTGCCTGGCCGGTTATCGGGTCGGAGTTCGACCAGCGATGGCCGTCGCCCTTGGGCGGCAGCAATTCGTTGATGATGTGATTGAGCAGGAAACCCCTGGTTGCCTCCGGTGCCCCCGGCGACAGCGTCCAGGCCCCCTTGCGCTTGCCGATGGCGTTCCAGGTCCACAGAGTCTTTTCGTTGACCGCCCGCATGGGAGCAACCGGCACCTTGATGCGGCCATGGGCGGAGACGATCCAGGCCCAGTCTCCCTGCTCAAGACCCAGTTCATCACAAATCGCCTGGGGAATATACATGGGGTTGGAGCCGTGAATCTGGCGCAGCCAGGCATTCTGCGATCCCCAGGAATGATACATCGCCGCCGGGCGTTGTGTCAGGGCGTGAAAGGGATACTCCGCTTCGTCTACGGCCGTTCCCTCGAACGGCGGATACCAGGCCGGCAGGGGGTCGAAACAATCACGTATGCGGCTTCGATAGCGTTCCGGCGGGATGGGCTCTGTCTTGCCCTCTGCACACAACTGAAACTTCCGCAGCGGTTCCAGATACAGTTGAAAGATGTTTTCCACCGGGCTGTCCTGCAGCCCCATTTCAACCGCCCAGTCCTGCCAGGCCTTGTTGGCATGCTTGAAATAATGCGCCTCGGCGGGGACATGGGTTTCACAAAACCCGCCATTTTCGATATAGCGGCGGAGCTGGTTCCGATTGGGTTCGCCGCGCCCGGTTTTCCCGCCATCTTCCCCGCGCCAGCCCGACAGTGGACCAACCCCCGGCTTGCGCTGATGATTGACGATGTAATCGGCATAATCTGCAAACTTGGCTGTGCCGTCCTCTTTCACCATGCCTGGCAGGCCAAGCCGTGCACCCAGATCCAGCAGCACGGACTGAAAGCCGCGCACGTCACGGTCTGGCTCCAGCACCGGCCAGCGGATGGCATCGCACATCGCTTCGGGCTCGCTGATCGGCCGGTCAAGCAGTGAAATGGCATCATGGCGCTCCAGATAGGTGGTATCCGGCAGCACCAGATCGGCAAAAGCCACCATCTCCGAAGCATAGGCATCGCTGTAGATGAGCCGCGGGATAACGTATTCGCCGCTCTCATCCTTGTCGGTGAGCATTTTCATCACGCTCTGCGTGTTCATGCTCGAATTCCACGACATGTTGGCCATGTACATGAACAGCGTATCGATGGGGTAGGGGTCGCCCGCATGGGCGTTGGCGATCACCATGTGCATCAGCCCGTGTGCGGACATCGGCGCATCCCACGAGAACGCCTTGTCGACGCGCTTTGCCGATCCATCCTCGTTGATCAGCAGATCTTCCGGCCCGCGAAGAAAGCCGAGATGCGGCCCCGGCAACGGTTCGTGGGGCAGGTTTCCGGCATGCGGCTTGGGCTGGGCAGCTACCGGGCGCGGATAAGGCGGCTTGAAGCGAAAGCCGCCCGGCGTGTCGATCGAGCCGAGCAGTATCTGCAAAAGGTGGATCGACCGGCAGGTTTGAAAACCGTTGGAATGGGCGGAAATACCGCGCATGGCATGAAAGGAAACCGGCCGCCCAATCATCTTTTCGTGCCGTTCGCCCTTCATGTCAGTCCAGGGCTGGTCGACAACCACCTGCCGTTCAAAGGCCGCTTCGGCGAGTTCGGCTGCCAGCCGTCTGATCTGTACTGCCGGCACGCCGGTAATGCTGCTTGCATGTTCCGGCCTGTATTCGTCGGCAAGATATTTGCGCGCCAGCAATTCGAACACCGGAATAGCATTGCGGGCGGACCTGCCCCGCCCGAGCTTTGTCACTCCCTTCAGGTGCGGACGCACATCCTTCTTGTTGTAGGCAACCGGCCTGCCGCTTCTGCGGTCGATGACCAGCGCATTGCCCTGCTTGTCGCGGGCAAACAGCCCGTGATCGGCCCCGCCTGGATTGTCGATCACCAGCCAGGGTGCATTGGTGTAGCGGATCAGATAGTCGAGATCGACCTTTCCGGCCTTCAGCAGTTCATGGACGATCGACAGCACGAACATGCCGTCGGTTCCGGGCGTGATGCCCACCCACTCATCGGCGATGGCGTTGTAGCCGCTGCGCACCGGATTGACGCCGACAATCTTCTTGCCGCGTGCCTTGAGCCTGGAAAGGCCGAGCTTGATGGGGTTGGAATCATGATCCTCGGCCACGCCGAAGATCATGAAATACTCCGATTTTTCCCAATCTGGCGACCCGAACTCCCAGAACGCACCGCCAAAGGTGTAGATACCGCCCGCCGCCATGTTGACCGAGCAGAACCCCCCATGAGCGGCAAAGTTGGGCGTTCCGTATTGCTGCGCCCACCAGCCGGTCAGCGACTGGCTCTGGTCGCGTCCGGTAAAAAAGGCAAGCTTGCGCGGTTCACTGTTTCGGATGTTCGAAAGCCACTGTGTGGCGATGGATAGGGCTTCCTCCCACTCGATTTCCTGGAACTTGCCCTCGCCGCGCTCGCCAACCCGCTTCAGCGGTTTCTTCAGCCGGGCCGGCGAATAATGTTGCATGATCCCTGCCGAACCCTTGGCGCACAAAACCCCCTTGTTGATGGGATGATCGCGATTGCCCTCGATGTAACGGATTTTCGGCTTGCCATCGGCACCGTTGCGAAGGTGCACATTGATGCCGCACCGGCACGCGCACATGTAGCAGGTGGTTTTGCGCACCTCATCTGACACATGCGGCGATGGTTCCACCCTGGCGGCGGGCACAGACATTCGTTTTCCCTTCCCCTCTCGCGCATCTGTCGCGCACCGGCAGGCATTCCGGCTGCCGCCGGGTAGTATCCATATGGCCCGCCCGCCCGCAATACAAACCGGCAGGAGTGCCATTACGGTTTAGCGAACCTGCCTGCCCTTTTCGAAGCGCCACACAGCTGCCGATGCTGGGTCCAGAACCATTCCAACCATCCCCGGGTTTAATGATGACTGCCAGCATCAATCATCAAAGGGTGACAGCGAATTTGCTGGGATACAAGGCGCGATATGCAGGCTGCGTCTTTTCACTTGCAAGGGATTGGCCAGACAGTGCATGGGTATAATTCCACAACAACAGGCCACAATAACGGGCCGCAAGGACGGGACGGAGGCAGCAGCATGGCGGATGCAATAGAAGCAAGGCTGGCGGATATGGGCATCGTATTGGCAGAGCCGCCCAAACCGGTGGCAAGCTATGTCGGCTTCGTGCGCCAGGACAATCTTGTTTTCGTTTCCGGCCAGTTGCCGCTGGCCGGGGGAAAACTGACCGCAACCGGCCTGCTGGGCCGTGATGTCAGCCTGGAGAACGGCGCTGCAGCCGCCCGCCAGTGCGCCATCAACCTGCTGGCACAGATGAAAGCTGCCTGCGACGGTGACCTGGACCGGATTGCCCGATGTGTGCGTCTCGGCGGTTTTGTGGCCTCAACCCCCGATTTCACCGATCATCCCAAGGTGATCAACGGGGCATCGGATTTCATCGGCGAAGCCCTGGGCGAAAAGGGCGCCCATGCCCGTGCCGCCGTTGGCGTTGCTGCCCTGCCGCTCAACGCCTGTGTTGAGGTTGAGGCGGTTTTTGCCGTTTCCTGAATGCACTCTATTGCCTTAGTGAAAACGCCCGGATTGCTCCGGGCGCTTGCAAAACAGGCTTGTCGTGTCTGTCTACCGGTTACGAGAACCAGCCCTTTACCCGGCTCCACAGGGACTTTTCCGGTGCTGCGTCCCCGGCATCGCCCTTGACGTATTCCGTGCCCTTGATTTCCGGCATCGGCTCGGCTTCAAAACCCTCCTCATCCGCGCGAAGCTCCGAATTCTGGATCGTTTCGGCGTTGAAGCTCGACTTGAAGGCATCAAGGCTGGCCAGCGTTTTGGGGCCTGCCATGCCGTCGGCCGCAAGGCCATTGGCTTCCTGATAGGCCATCACCGCCTTTTTGGTGCCAGGGCCATACCGGCCGTCAGCATCGATGCCCAAAGCCTCCTGAAGCTTTTTCACCAGATTGCCGCGCGAACCCACCCGCAACAGGACAAGTTCGTTCAAGCCCATGGCAGAGAACGTCTCCGGACCGGCAATGCCGTCGACCGCAAGGCCGTTTGCCTCCTGGAATTCCTTTACAGCCCGCTCGGTGCCGGGGCCGAAAATTCCGTCGTCGGAGACGCCGAGTTTCTGCTGAAGACGCTTTACAGGGGCGCCGCTCATTCCCTTTTTCAGTACGGACATACATTTCCTCCTGGCCGTTGGCGATCCCGGCAGGACTCGAACCTGCTACCTCAAGATTAGGAATCTTGCGCTCTATCCTGATGAGCTACGGGACCGGGGGCCTTCTGGTAACAAAAGCGGGTTGAGTTTCAAAGGGATTTGTCGGGGGTAAGACGGATTGCGGTTCTGCCAAATGCAATCCAAGCCGATTTGGCCGCCACGCTTGCAGTTGACGCAAACTTTCTTTACTCCGCTCCTCAACTTCCCAAGGCGCCGCAGGCCATTGCGGCATGCAACAGATTTCCGGAGCAATTCATGCGTGTTGTAATGATCGGAACCGGTTATGTGGGACTGGTTTCAGGAGCCTGTTTTGCCGATTTCGGCCATCATGTCACCTGCATCGACAACAATGAAGACAAGATCGAGCGGCTCAACCGGGGCGAAATCCCCATTTACGAGCCCGGCCTCGACGATCTGGTTGCTGCAAATGCAGGCGCCGGCCGGCTTGTCTTCACCACCGACCCGAAGAAGGTGGTTGGCGAAGCCGATGTTGTTTTCATCGCCGTCGGCACGCCGACTCGCCGCGGCAGCGGCCATGCCGATCTTCGCTTCGTCCATGCGGTGGCCGAGGAACTGGCGCCCCTGCTCAAGGGCTATACCGTGATCGTGACCAAATCGACCGTCCCTGTGGGCACCGGCGACGAGGTGGAGCAGATCATCAGAAAGCACGCCCCGAAAGCGCGCTTTGACGTTGCCTCCAATCCGGAATTTCTGCGCGAAGGGGCTGCCATCAACGATTTCAAGCGGCCTGACCGGGTGGTCGTGGGAACGGAAAGCGAAAAGGCTGCCGAACAGCTCAGGGCGCTGTACCGGCCGCTGTTTCTCAATGAAACGCCGATCGTCGTCACCAGCCGCCGGACGGCGGAACTGATCAAATACGCCTCCAATGCCTTTCTGGCCGTAAAGATCGGCTTTATCAACGAGATTGCCGATCTGTGCGACAAGGTTGGCGCGGACGTGCAACAGGTGGCGCGGGGTATAGGCCTCGACAAGCGGATCGGCGGAAAATTCCTTCACGCAGGCCCCGGTTACGGTGGCTCATGCTTTCCCAAGGACACGCTGGCGCTTTCCAAAACCGCCAGGGACTATGATGCGCCGGTAACCATCGTCGATACGGTCGTTCGCTCCAACAACCGCCGCAAACGCTCCATGGTGGACCGGATCGTTGCCGCCTGCGGCGGCTCGGTCAAGGACAAGACGATTGCGGTGCTGGGCCTCACCTTCAAGCCGAACACCGACGACATGCGCGAATCGCCCTCCCTGGCGATCGTTCCCGGCCTGCAGAAGCTTGGCGCCACCATTCGTGCCTATGACCCCGAAGGCATGGAAGAGGCCCGCACCCTGCTCAAAAAGGTTGCCTATTGCCAGGACGCCTATGATTGCCTCGATGGCGCCGATGCTGCGGTCATCATCACCGAATGGGACCAGTTTCGCGCCCTTGATCTGAAACGGGTGGCCGGTCTGCTCAAGGACAAGGTGTTTGTCGATCTGCGCAACATCTACACAAGGGAAGAGGTTCAAGGTACCGGCCTGAAATACCATTCAGTCGGCCGCCCCGGATAGACAGGCCAGCCGTCCGCTGTCGCGCTTTGCGTTCTTTATCCGGGCTGTCTGCACTTGTTTGTGCCACATTCGCCGCTAGGGTGTGGCATGAGGCAGCACTGGGCTCGCGAAAGCCAGCCCGATTGCAGGGGTAAAAGGCAAGATGACGCTTCCGTCACACAGGCGGCATGGTTTGAAAGGGGCAGGTCTGCTGCTCCTTGCCGTCCTTTCCGGCTGCGTATTGACCGAGCCGCTCGATACCGGCGACGGACGCTCCTTTACCAACAACTGGATGAAGGCCGGCGACCCCCGGGCGGAGATCGGCAAGCGTGAACACCCCCTGGTGCTGGCAAAATACGGTGGTGAGTTTCGCGATCCAAAGGCTGAAAGCCTGATTGCCGGTGTTGTAGGCCGGCTGGTCGCGGTTTCCGAAGACAAGACCCAGTTGTATCGAATCACCATTTTGAATTCGCCCAAGGTCAATGCCTTCGCCCTGCCGGGCGGGTATCTTTACGTCACACGCGGCCTGCTCTCCCTGGCCAATGATTCGGCAGCCCTTGCCGGCGTGATTGCCCACGAAATGGCCCATGTTTCCTCCAACCATGCGATCCTGCGCAGCGAGAAGGAAAGTTCGATCAAGGTCGGCTCCGAAGTGGTTTCACGGGTTCTCGGCAACAACGTAGCCGGCAGAGTGGCAGAAGCGGCAAACCAGTTGCGGCTTTCCGAATTTTCCAAGGATCAGGAATTGCAGGCCGATGCCGTCGGCATCAAGATGCTCGGCAGCGCCGGTTTCGATGCCCACGGCTCGGTGCGGTTTCTGGAAACCATGCAGGCTTATCAGGCACTGATGTCCCAGGCAGACCGGCGGTTTGGAGATTTCTCGTTTCTTTCAAGCCATCCTGCAACGCCGCAGCGCATCGAGCAGGCTAGGCGCCATGCCCGCGCATTCGGCGCCCCGGGCACGGGGGAGAGCGGGCGCGAGGCTTACCTCAAGAGCATTGACGGCCTGTTATACGGCGACAGTGCGGAAGAAGGCTTCGTCCGCAACAACACCTTCTCGCATCTTGGCCTTGGTGTGACATTTTCCGCTCCGCCCGACCGCCGTATGGAAAACCAGGCAACCGCCGTGGTCATTACCGGCCCTGGCAATCTTGCGACCCGGTTTGACGCCGCAGTCTTGCCAAGAGGCCAGAATCTTGCCGGCTATCTGAAGAGCGGATGGGTCAAGGGGCTCGACGAGGCGTCCATTACCGAAAGCACCGTCGGCGGCCTTTCTGCAGCACGCGCCGAAGCAGATGGTGCCAACTGGCGATTTGTCATCCGCCTGCTGCAGATCGACCGGCAGGTCTACCGCTTCATCACCGCAGGTCCCGCCGGCAGCCAGAGCGTGGAGGCTGAATCCAATGCCATCGCCGGCAGCTTCCGCCGCATGACGGATGCCGAAAAAGAAAAACTCAAGCCGTTGAAAATCAGGATCGTCACCGTCGGCGCGGGCGATACCCTCGCAAGCCTTGCAGCACAAATGCAGGGAACGCCCTCTCCGTTGCGGACCTTCCAGGTATTGAACGGGCTGTCGGCAGGCGAGATCCCGCAGCCTGGCAGCCGGGTCAAAGTCGTCACGGATTAAGCGGCAGCTTCCCGGCAAAAACAATATTGGCAAAAAGCAATACCAACGCGTCAGCGTGCCGCCGGGCTTGGCACCGGAACGGCGGGCAGCTGGCTCAGATCGGGCTGAACTGAAGGATCGGCACCCGCAACCGCCTCCACAGCGGAACTTTCCTGCACAGGCGCAGCGGAGATGGCCGCAACCGTCTGCCGGGGGCTGGATTGCGGAACCGCGGCAGCGTTTTGGGAGCCGGCAGCGTTCTGCCCTGCTTCAACGCCGGGCACGGCAGGATCCGCACTGGCAATCGCCGGTGCGCTTTCAACCGTCGCATCGGGTGCCGGTTCAGGCTTCGGCGGCTGTTCGGGTACAGGGACGGGCGTTGGGGGAGGCAATACTTCCGATCCGGCGGCGACAATGGAAACCTGATCGGGGTCGAGTGCCGCCAGTTCCGGATTTTTTGAACCCCGCAGCAACTGATGGCGCCGCAGCGCCTTGGCAAACGCTGCCTGCTCTTCAGCCAGTTTCTCCTTGTATGCCTCTATCAGGCGGGCGGGCATGGTTACCGGCGGGCACTCGCCTCTGGCCGAAAACTCTGCGTCATCCGCTGTCTCCCGGTTAAAGAGATAGCGTTTCTCGCACACATCCACCTTGGGAGGATGGTTGGTGATTTCAAAGTGATCGGAGCCTTCTTTCAGGCTCTTCCAGAATTCAAAATGTTCGCTGGTTACCTGCTTTGCGAGGTTCTTGGCCGTCATGCGGAAGGGAAATGCCTGAACCTGAAAATATTTCTGGCCACCTTTCAGCGCCTCCCTGGCCAGGGAATAGATTTCCTCCACCTGCTCGTCGTTCATCGAATAGCATCCGGCCGACGAACAGGCCCCATGGACCATCAGATGCGAACCGGTACGGCCATGGGCACGGTCGAAGGTGTTGGGATAGCCCAGATTGAAGGAAAGGTGATAATCGGATTTCGGATTGAGCTGATGAACCGCAACCTTGTAAAATCCCTCCGGCGCCTGCCGGTCGCCTTCCTTGAATTTCGGGCCCAGCTTTCCCGACCACTTGCAGATTTCGTAGGATTCCAGCAACGCAAAACGGCCGGTATTCCTCTGTTTCCAGACTTCCAGCTTGTTTTCGGTTTTGTAGATCCGCATCAAAATGGGCGAAGACGGCTTCATGCCCAGCTTTTTCATCTTCTGAAGCAGCCGTGGGGGTATGGGCCGCTCGGCTTTGGGAAAAATCTCGTCAAGCGCACCCTGGCAGCCGGCCAGCAAGATACCCGCCATGACAGCTGCAACCAAACTCAAATATGGCCTGCCAAAACCCGGCATCGCTTCCCGCTACGCTTTTTCAGTCCGCTACAGTGTGTTTAACAAACCCGCCCATTGGTCCGTTTGCCATCCGGAAGATCGTAATCATGCAAACCGGCACCACCGATCGTTTCAAACAGAAAGAAAGCTGATTTATGGCAAGCGGTATGGTGCCCGGGTGTTTACGCTGACCATATTACCGCCGAACCGGTTGACAAGTGATTATCAAAACCCATCACGCGATTGTCATGACCGTGCAATTATCCGTTTTCAGGTCAGATTGCGGCCAATGGCAAGAAACTTCTCCCGTCTTTGCCGGCGCAGCGCATCGCCTTCCATTCCGGACAACTCCTCAAGGGCCGAAGAGATCATCTTTCCGGTTGCCGATACAACCGTTTCGGGGTGACGTTGCGCGCCACCGGCAGGCTCCGGAATTATCTCGTCAATAACGCCCAGTTCCTTCAGGTCATCCGCCGTCATTTTCATGGCAGTGGCTACATCCTGCGCCTTCGTTGAATCGCGCCAAAGGATGGAAGCACCCGCCTCCGGCGAAATCACGCTGTAGATGGCATGCTCCAGCATGTAGACGCGGTTTGCCGTGGCGATGGCAATCGCACCGCCCGAACCGCCCTCGCCGATGACGACGGTAATGATCGGCACCCGCACTTTCAGACACATTTCGATGGACCTGGCGATGGCCTCGGCCTGGCCGCGCTCTTCCGCACCGATGCCGGGATAGGCACCTGCCGTATCCACCAGCGAGATAATGGGAATGGAAAACCGGTCAGCAAGCTCCATGATGCGGACTGCCTTGCGGTAGCCTTCAGGCCTTGCCATGCCGAAATTGTGCTTTAAGCGAGATTCGGTATCATTGCCCTTTTCCTGCCCTATCACCGCAACGGATTCGCCATTGAAGCGGGCGAGCCCGGCCTGTATGGCGAAATCCTCGGCAAAGTACCGGTCACCTGCCAGATTGGCAAAGTCGGTGAACAGCGCATCGCGGTAGTCGGCAAAATGCGGCCGGTCCGGGTGCCGCGCGATCTGGGTCTTGTGCCATGGCGTAAGCTTTGAATAGAGGCCCTCAAGCGTCGATTCCGCCTTTGCCTCCAATTTTGCGATTTCCGACGTCAGATCGACGCTGCCATCAGGCTCGCTGACACTCTTCAGTTCACGAATCTTGCCATAGATGTCGGCAACCGGTTTTTCGAAATCGAGATATAGACGCATACGCTTTAAGCCTGTTGCAATTGCGGGCCGGTACTAACTCTTTTTATTCGCTTTTGCCAGTTTGTTCGCTTTTGCCAGTGGATGGTGGCTTTCCACCAGTTCGCGCAGCCGCTCGTCCAGCACATGGGTGTAAATCTGCGTGGTCGAAATGTCGGCATGCCCCAGCAATTGCTGCACAGCCCGCAAATCCGCTCCATTCTGCAGCAAGTGGCTCGCAAAAGCATGCCGCAACACATGGGGTGATATCCGCGAAGGTACAAGCCCTGCCCTGATCGCCAGGTCCTTCAATTCCCGTGCAAAAGCCTGCCGTGTCAAATGGCCTTTCCTGGCGGCGGCAGGAAAAAGAAACGGCGAAACTTCGCCGCTTTTGGCTTCGCCTGCCTCCAGCACCTTGCAATAACGGATGAGCGCCTCGCGCGCCCTGGCCGATACCGGCACCAGGCGCTCCTTGTTGCCCTTTCCCAGCACCGTCAGAAATGGCCCGTCGCCCCGCGCGGCTGTCCGCGGCAATGCCACCAGTTCGCTGACACGCAAACCGCTGGCATAGAGCATCTCCAGCAGCGCGTGCATGCGCAAGCGGCGCAGAATACCTGTCGGAGTACCATTCTTGCGGGCAGCTTCAGACTCGGCCAGAACAATCATCCGGTCCACTTCCTCAATGGACAGTATCTTGGGCAGCGGCCGATTCTGCCTCGGCGCATCCACCGTTGCCGTCGGATCATCGTCGCGCATCCCGTCACCATACAGAAACTTGTGAAACTGCCGCACGGAAGAAAGGATTCTTGCCTGGGTGGAGGCCGCCGCCCCGCTGTCTGCAACCGTTGCCAGAAACCGCCGCACGGTTTCACTGTCGCACGCGATACAATTGTTCGCCTTGCCGGCGAGAAAGCCAAGATAGCGTTTGATGTCCCGGCGATAGGCATTCAGCGTGTTGGGGCTTGCGCCGCGCTCCGCGCTCATCATTTCCAGAAAGGATTCTGCCAGCAGCGCATCGTCCTGATTGGCTGCAGGGGGATTGGCAGTCGAAGCATTCACGGTGATTTGTGCCTCATATACGGGGTTCCCCGGTCACAGGATATTCACCGCGGCACAAGGGCCGCAAACCGCCTTACTGAACGTTGAGCTTGTTGGCGGGAACGCGAACCAGAACCTCCCGCGGCTCGGGCTCCACATAATGCACCAGTGCGAAGGCGGCGCCATAGGCGATGCCGGCCAGCACACCGCAGAAAACAACAAATCGGATCAGGCTTGGCATTCGGCTATCCTGTTGGCTTGGATGCTTCAATATGGCAAACGCATCGCAGCAATTCAATCTCGTTTGCCGGGATGCAATTTATCGCTGCATAAGCCATGCTGCTCGTACTGGCTGTAAACCGGCTTCAGGGCCAGAACCCGCAAGATAGGTGAGGACAAGCGGCACTTTCATGACCGTCAACGGGACCCAGTTACGCGAAGCCCTCGGCAATAAGTGTATTGCCTTCGTCGGCATGATGGGCAGTGGCAAGACGGCCATCGGCCGCCTGGTCGCCGCAACGCTCGATATACCCTTTTGCGACTCCGATCAGGAAATTGTCGCCGCCGCCAATATGGATATTCCCGAGATCTTCGAAAAACATGGCGAACCTTATTTTCGGGCCGGCGAAGAACGGGTCATACAACGCCTGCTTTCCGGCGGCCCTGTTGTGCTGTCCCTGGGTGGCGGTGCGTTCATGTCGGAGAAGACCAGGCAGGCCATATCACGCCAGGGCGTCTCGGTCTGGCTGAAAGCCGATTTGGAACTGTTGTTCAACCGGGTTTCCCGCCGCCCCGGAACAAGGCCGCTGCTCAATACGACCGATCCCCGCAAGACCCTTGGCGACCTGCAGAAAGCCCGCGAGCCGGTCTATGCGCTGGCCGATATCCATGTGGAATCTTCCCGTATTTCCAAGGCACATACCCACGATGCCGTGCTGGCAGCGCTGGCCGGTAGGCTGTTTGGAAAAACCGGCAATTCATAACCGGCGTTCGAGGATCTGCTGCGATTCAGCCCCAGGCAAAGGCGATTTTTCTCAAATCCCGGTCGTCGAAGGTTTCTTTTCCCTCCGCAACCTGTTTGCCGCCTGCATTCTCGTAGAATCGTATGGCGGAATGGTTGTCGGCCAGCACCCAGACAACCGCGCCGGAAAGGCCCCGCCGTTTCAGTTCTCCCATTGCGGCAAGAAACAGATGCGACCCCGCTCCAATGCCCTGATATTCGGGCAGCAGATAGAGTTCATAGACCTCACCGTCGAAAGGCAGCGTTTTTACCCGATTGCGCCCCACAGTGGCATACCCCACTGTTTTGCCCTGTATCTCCAGCAGCAGGATGACGGTTTGCCGGCTGATCGCGGCTTGCCACCAGGCCTTTCCGCGCCGCTGGATCA
The DNA here is from genome assembly GCF_001953055.1 of Salaquimonas pukyongi. Classification (NCBI taxonomy): domain Bacteria; kingdom Pseudomonadati; phylum Pseudomonadota; class Alphaproteobacteria; order Hyphomicrobiales; family Salaquimonadaceae; genus Salaquimonas; species Salaquimonas pukyongi. The sequence goes on from NZ_CP019044.1 coordinate 3,094,670, forward strand.
TCCGCGTCAGCGCACGCGGCGGGATCATGCCGGAATAGGCGTTCCACCAGGCAGCATCGTGAATGGCGGCAATATCGCCTCCATCCGCCGTGCCGGCGCGTCTTACGTTGAGCGTCAGCGTACCCATGAGCAAAGCATACGTTAAGATTTTGTTAACCAAAAGCAAAAAACGGAAAAAGCCTGTTCAATCCCCGAAAACCGGCACTAAAGCGGGTTAGGTCATGCAAGCTGGAAGCGCCCACTTCCGGCCCGCATTCCAAACACGCAATTGTGTCTGGCCGCAGCCACCGCTTTGAGGTGAGATGGCATCATGCAGAGGCGTGATTTCCTCCTACTGGCAGGCGCAGCAAGCCTGGCACCCGCGACACCCGCCGGTGCCAGGGAGTTTTCCCCTATCAGCCTCGACGGCAAGGGCGCTGAGGCCGAATGGTCTGTAACAGGGAAATCCGATCCCGGTTCGCTGGCGCTTGTCGAGGCCTGGATCAGAAAATCAGCACAGGCCGTTGCAGCCTATTATGGCAGTTTCCCGGTCCCCAAGGTGCAGATTTCCGTGCTATTTACCACCGGGCGGCGAAGGGTAGGCGGACGGGCATGGCCATCTGATCCACTGCGTCTGGAACTGTCCGTGCCCATGGGCGCGACCGAGAAAAACCTGCTTTCCGACGACTGGGTGCTGGTCCACGAGATGACGCACCTTGCCTTTCCCTATATCGCAAGCCGCCGTCATGACTGGATGGTGGAAGGGCTCGCGGTATATGTGGAGCCGATCAGCCGCATCATGGCAGGCCACATGGATGAACGGCAGATGTGGGCCGACTTCGTTGAAATGATGCCGCGTGGCGTGCCCGCCCCTGGCGACAAGGGGTATGACGTGACCCAGAACTGGGCACGCACATACTGGGGCGGCGCCATTTTCTGCCTCATCTGCGATATTCGCTGCCGCCGGGCAACCGGCAATCGCATGGGCTTGCGCGATGCCCTGCGCGGCATCAATGCCAAGCTCGATTTCAGCCAGCAAGCGGACTTCGGCGAAACCCTGGCGCTCGGTGACAAGGCAACCGGCACCACGGTCCTGATTGATGCCTGGCAGGAAATGCGTGAAGACCCCTACGATCCAGGTCTCCAGAAATTGTGGAAGGACCTGGGTGTGATGATGGCCGGCGGGGAACTCCGGTTCGATGACCGTGCACCGCTGGCCGCAGTGCGCAGGACCATCACCACCGCCTGATCCGTGGCTCAGGCAGCGTTGTTGCGCGCCTTTTCAAACCGCTTGCGCTCATGGGGATCCAGATAGCGCTTGCGCAGACGGATTGATTTCGGCGTTACTTCCACCAATTCGTCATCCTGAATCCAGGAAAGCGCCCGTTCCAGCGTCATGCGCACCGGCGGCGTCAGCTTGACTGCCTCGTCCTTGCCGGACGCACGCATGTTTGTCAGCTTCTTGCCCTTCAGCACATTGACCTCAAGATCGTTGTCGCGGCTGTGAATGCCAATGATCATCCCGGCATAGACCTTTTCTCCGGCATCGATGATCATCGGGCCGCGATCTTCCAGGTTGAACATGGCATAGGCCACCGACTCGCCCTGATCGTGCGAGATCAAAACACCGTTGACGCGCCCGCCGATCGGCCCTTCCAGGGCTCATAGGCATGAAACAGGCGGTTCATGATTGCCGTACCGCGCGTATCCGTCATCAATTCGGACTGATAGCCGATCAGCCCGCGGGTGGGTGCGTGAAAGACCATCCGGACACGCCCGGCGCCCGACGGCTTGAGTTCGGCCATTTCGGCCTTGCGCTCGGAAAGCTTCTGCACCACCGTGCCGGAATATTCCTCATCGACATCAATGACGACTTCTTCCACGGGCTCCAATTGCTGACCGTTCTCGGCTTTCTGCAGCACGACACGCGGCCGTGAAACCGAAAGCTCGAAACCCTCCCGGCGCATCGTCTCGATCAGCACTGCGAGCTGCAGTTCACCGCGCCCGGAAACATGGAAACTGTCCTTTTCGGCAGCTTCCTCGATTTTCAGCGCCACATTGCCTTCTGCTTCCCGCAACAGGCGATCGCGGATGATCCGGCTGGTTACCTTGCCGCCTTCAGTTCCGGCAAGCGGAGAATCGTTGACGGAAAAAGTCATGGTCACCGTCGGCGGGTCGATCGGTTGTGCCAGCAGCGGTTCGGTGACGGCCAGATCACAGAATGTGTCTGCAACCGTGCCTTTTGCAAGGCCTGCGATCGCCACGATATCGCCGGCATGGGCCTCCTCGAGCGCTACCCGTTCGACTCCGCGAAACGCAAGAATTTTCGATATCCGGCCCGTTTCCACGGTTTTGCCATCACGGTTGAGCACCTTGACCGGCTGGTTGGCCTTGATCGAACCGGAATGAATTCTGCCGGTAATGATGCGGCCAAGGAAATTGTCCGACTCCAGAATGGTGCCGATCATCCGGAACGGCCCGGCGCCGACACCTGGCTCCGGCACGTGGTCGAGGATCAGGTCGAAAAGAGGCGCCAGTTTTTCGTCTCTGGAACCCTCCGGCGCCACATTCATCCAGCCATCGCGGCCCGAACCGTACAGCATCGGAAAATCAAGCTGTTCGTCGTTTGCATCGAGATTGGCAAACAGATCAAATACTTCGTTCACCACTTCGTCAGGCCGTGCATCGGACCGGTCGATCTTGTTGACCGCCACGATGGGCTTAAGGCCCACCTTCAGCGCCTTGCCGACAACGAACTTTGTCTGCGGCATCGGGCCTTCGGCCGCATCGACCAGCAGAACGGCGCCATCCACCATCGACAGGATGCGCTCCACTTCGCCGCCGAAATCGGCGTGGCCGGGCGTGTCGACGATGTTGATGCGAACACCCTTCCACTCGACCGAAGTCGCCTTGGCAAGAATGGTAATCCCGCGTTCCTTCTCCAGATCGTTGGAATCCATCATCCGCTCTTCCACCCGCTGGTGATCGCGGAAGGTCGCCGATTGCTTGAGCAGCTCATCCACCAGTGTCGTCTTGCCATGATCAACATGGGCAATGATTGCGATATTGCGCATTGTCATCGCTGTATCTCTTGTTTGTTGCCGCAGGCCAAAAGGTGTGGTTCGCCAGCCATGCCAGCGCTGCGGCGTTCTGATTGTTGGAAATTCGCGGCACCCATACCCGAATTTCCGGCCGGGTGAAAGCAAAATCGCATTCTCTGCTTGCAGCCCGGCCATGCAGGCATGGTATGGGAATTTGCCATGGCAGGTTCTCAAACCAAAACCCGCATTGCCGATTTCGTCTGGGGCCGCGATCCCCGCTATGGCCATGCCTTCGATTATGCCATGATCGTGCTGATCGTGATTTCGATCAGCCTGATGGCGATCGAAACGCTTCCAGATTTCCCCAGTCAATGGTCCGGACCGCTGCTGGTTTTCGACTGGATCATCGTCATTATCTTCACGATCGAATATGCGCTGCGCTACTGGACGGCACCCGCAAAGCTCCGATACGTCTTCAGTTTCTGGGGCCTGATCGACCTTGTCGCCATCGCACCGTTCTGGGCCGGCCTGCTGTTGGGTCTGCCGGGCGGTGAAGCGCTATGGACCTTGCGCATCCTGCGCATTGCCAAGCTGCTGCGCTTCATTGCCAACATGGAAACCCTTCAACGCGCCTTCGAACTGGTGTGGCGCGAGCTGGTCGTGGTCTTCATGTTTGCCGTGCTGGTGATGTTCTGTACCGCGGTTGGCATTTTCATCTTCGAGCACGATGCGCAGCCGGAAGCCTTTCCCTCCATTCCCCATTCCTTCTGGTTTGCCGTTACCACGCTCACCACAGTGGGCTATGGTGACATATTTCCGGTAACGGTTGGCGGAAAGATCTTCACCTTCATCATCCTCATGATCGGACTGGGCATTGTTGCCCTTCCGGCCGGGTTGATCGCCTCGGCCTTCACCCAGGCCCGCGAGGAGGACAAACAGCGCCGCGCCGCCCTGACCAAGGATCGTGAAGATGCCAGGCGCTCCATGCGCGAGGCATCCGAACTGGCCGAACACCCCGACGCCTGAACGGCAAATGGCTATATCAGCCCACGCCCTTGCAGCATTGCTTCGGGAGAAGGCAGCTTGCCCCGGAACGCCTTGTAGGTTTCTTCCGGATCGACTGAGCCGCCGGCAGAATAGATATGCTTTTTCAGCTTCTTCGCGGTTTTTCTGTCGAATGGATCGCCTTTTTCTGCGAATGCCCGGAAGGCATCGGCATCCAGCACTTCCGACCACATGTAGGAATAGTAGCCTGCCGAATACCCGTCGCCGGAAAACACATGGGCAAAATGTGGCGATCGATGCCGCATGATGATGGAATCGGGCATGTTGAGCTTTTTCAACTGCTCCCGCTCGAAACCCAGGGGATCGGCAACCTTGCCCGCCGTGTGATAGGCCATGTCGATCAGTGCGGAAGCGGTAAATTCCACGGTCTCAAAGCCGGCATTGAAGGTTTCTGCCGCCTTCACCTTGGCAATCAACGCCTCGGGAATGGGATCGCCGGTTTCTGCATGTACGGCATATTTCGCAAGCAGTTCGGGCACCATCAGCCAGTGCTCGAAGAGCTGTGACGGCAATTCGACGAAATCACGAGAAACCGCCGTTCCTGACACCGAAGGATAGGTAACATCCGACAGCATGCCGTGCAGGGCGTGGCCGAACTCGTGAAACAGGGTCCGGGCATCGTCCAGCGACAGCAGAGCCGGATCGCCCTTGGCGAAATTCATCACATTGTAGATGACTGGCTTTTGCCCTTTTTTACCATCTTCGCGCTTCAGCTTGTGCTGCTGCTGGAAGCTGCTCATCCACGCGCCCGAGCGTTTCGAAGGCCTCGCAAAATAATCGCCGAGGAAGGTCGCGATCCGTTTGCCTTTTTTGTTGTGCACGGTGAACACGCGCACATCAGGGTGATAGGCTGTGACGCCCTTGCGTTCCTTGAACGTGATACCGAACAAACGCCCGGCCACATCAAAACAGGCGGCAATAACCTGCTCCAGCTGAAAATAGGGTTTGAGTTCGCTTTCGGAAAAATCGAACTTCTGTGCCCGCAGTTTCTCCGCGTAATGACGCCAGTCCCAGGGGGCTACCGGATGATTTTTGCCCTCGGCAGCAACCAGCGCGGCCAGTTCGTTTTCTTCTTCTTTGGCCTTTGCAAGCGCCTTTTCCCAAACACTCTCGAGGAGCTCGTTCACTGCCTGCGGTGTTTTTGCCATGGTATCATCAAGCTTCAGGGCAGCATAGTTTTCATAGCCAAGCAGTTTCGCCTTGCGGTCACGCAAAGCCAGAATCTTCTCGATGATTTCCCGGTTGTCGGTTTTGCCACCATTTTCACCACGCGCTGCCCAGGCCTTGAACGCCTGTTCGCGCAACTCACGCACGTCGCAAAACGTAAGAAAGGGTTCGATGATGGAGCGCGCCAGCGTCACCACATGCTTGCCCTCCATGCCGCGCTCTTCGGCGGCAGCCGCCATTGCCTGTTTCAAAAACCCGGGCAGCGCGGGTAGCGCATTTTCGCCAACTTCCATGTGCCAGCCGGCCTCATCCGCCAGCAGGTTCTGCCCGAACCGCGTCCCCAGGGAAGCGAGCTGCTCGTTGATTTCAGCCAATGCCTTTTGCTCTGCCCTGGGCAGTTTTGCACCGGACTTCACATAACCCTTCCAATAGCGCTCGAGCACACGCTCTTCTTCCGTGCTGAGCTTTAAGTGCTTGCGCCTTTCCCACAGCGCATCGATGCGCTTGAACAGCTTGGCATTCATTGCGATTTTGGAGGAATAGCGCGACAGTTTCGGGGTTATGTCCCGTTCAACCGCCTGTATGACATCGTCGGTATGAGCGCCCGCCCGGTTCCAGAACAGGGCCGAGACCCGGTTCAGCGCATCTTCCGCCTTCTCGAGCGCGATAATTGTGTTCTTGAAGGTCGGCTTTTTCTTCTGTCCGGCAATGACATCAATTTCTTCAAGGCCAGCCTTCATCGCCGCTTCGAAGGCCGGTGCAAAATCACTGTTCGCGATCTTCTCAAAGCGCGGCAGGTCGTATTTGCCCGACCAGCACAGAATTTCGGGATTGACGTCTTTGAACAGCTGTTTTTTGCGGGCCATGAGAGGTTCCAGAACATGAGGGATTGTTTTCCCAACACATAGGAACCCGCACCATCTGCAGCAAGCAGGAAATCGGAATGCAACTTCACGAAACGCTCATTTCCAGTTCCTGTTCCCGGTCCTTGATCATCTCGCGAACCGATTCCCACAACAAAGAGAAGGACTGAAAACCTTCCTCGGTAACCTCGTCCGTATCGAGCGCCCGCACCACCGTTTCCAGAATCTGGTAGAGATCACGGCGCAGCTTTCTTAATTCTTGCCGCTTTTTACTGTTGCGCGCCCGCTCGCCGATTTCCAGCAGCATGTAATTGTAGCTGTCCATACGGTTCTTCTGGCCGCTGGTAAGCCGCGCCCTCAACGTGAAGAGACCGGAAATAAGCAGACCGGTTACCGTTACCACCAGCGCGATCGGCTCGGCATTCTCCTGCAGAAAAGATGGCTCGTTACGGTTGAAATAGGCTTCCGAGCCGTCATGCAGGGGGATGTTGAGGCCAACCGCTGGATCAGGCATGCGAATAGCCGAGGCAAGCGCGAAGCGGATAACCAGATCGAGCCGGTTCTCGAACAGGATCGAGGTCAGCTCGCGCATCAGTTCAACATCCACATCCTCGCGTGAGACAAGGATCCGGCTGACCACGCTCGACAGGGTGTCTCTGCGGGGCACTGCCGGATCGCCGGCAAAAGTGCCTTTGGGTATTGTCTCCGCGCGCAGGAAGGGCCGTTTTACAGAGATGGCCGGCGCCTGATCGATGGCCAGCAGCTTCAGGTTCTGGCGCTTCAGAATCGCGTCTTCATGCAGATTGAGCAGCAGCCGGTCACGCAGCGAGCGTACCGTGAAAATCGCATCGATCCGGTCGGACAAGAATGCACTCGCTGCCTTTGTAAACGGCATGGCAATCCATTTAACGCCGGTTATAGAAAGATCATAGTGATCGGCGACAGCCCAGAAAGAGCGGAACTCGTCTGTCCCGAATGGCGGTATGGCAACGGTTTTTCCCTCCAGATCATGCACCGAGAAAATGCCGTTTTCCGGCTTGGTTATGACCTGAAAGAAATCCGGAAACAGTTCTGCGATCATCCTGATGTCGGCAATGACCGGCGTGTCGGAACGGATGGTGGCCAGGTCCGTTTGGCGGTTGTTGAGCAGGGTAATGTTGGTGGAGGAGTCGCGCGTTGCGGTGATTTCAAGACGCATGCGGTCCGACTGGCGCTCCACGACTTCTGCAATTTCCCGCAGCATTTCATAGGAGTCGGAGCGGTACGGGCCGGCCGCCACCTTGAGCACGACAAGCGGTTGTTCCCGATTTAGGTAAAACCAGCTCGCGGCTGCCACTGTCAGCGCCAGCAATCCGGCCATCAGGCTCCACAGCCAGAAGCGCTTGCGGCCTACCGAGCGCTTGTTTGCCTCGCTTCGCGCATGCCTTTCATAGGTGGAAAGACTGCCTTCGGCCTCACTTTCACCCTCGGACGGCAGTGTCTTCCCAGACCGCTCTGCCATGGCTCGCCCCCATTCAGCCCGGGCCTGCCCGGTTCGCTGCTGTTGCCAGGCAACAGCAGTTGCCGGCATGCAAACAGGCTAGCGGTTGCGTGCAGTCAGATCAATCTCCGATTGACGAAAGGTAATGCTCTGCGATCAGCTGCGGCGGTTGCGCGCAGCAAGTGTGCGCAGGCGAAGTGCGTTGAGACGGATAAAGCCGTGCGCATCCTTCTGGTCATAAGCGCCCTGGTCGTCCTCGAAGGTGACCAGCTCTTCAGAGTAGAGCGACTTGTCGCTCTGCCTGCCTGCAACGATCACATTGCCCTTGTAGAGCTTGAGACGCACCTTGCCTTCCACATGCTGCTGGGACTGGTCGATCGCTGCCTGCAGCATCTCGCGTTCCGGCGAGAACCAGAAGCCGTTATAGATCAGCTCCGCATAGCGCGGCATCAATTCGTCTTTCAGGTGCCCCGCCCCGCGGTCGAGCGTGATTGATTCCATCGCACGATGCGCTGCCAGCAGGATCGTTCCACCCGGCGTTTCATATACGCCGCGCGATTTCATGCCGACAAAACGGTTTTCCACCAGATCGATCCGGCCAATCCCGTTATCGCGGCCAAGATTGTTCAGTTTTTCAAACAGGGCTGCTGCAGAGAGTTTCCTGCCGTTTAGCGCTACAGGATCGCCTCTGGCGAACTCAATCTCCACCTCGGTAACCTGATCGGGTGCATCCATCGGCGAAACGGTGCGCATGTGGACGTATTCAGGCGCTTCCTCCCACGGGTCTTCCAGCACTTTTCCTTCCGAGGAGGAATGCAGCATGTTGGCATCGACGGAGAACGGCGCCTCGCCCCGCTTGTCCTTGGGCACGGGAATCTGGTGCTTTTCGGCAAACTCGATGAGATCGGTGCGGGATTTGAATGCCCAGTCGCGCCATGGCGCAATCACCTTGATGTCCGGATTGAGCGCATAGGCAGACAGTTCGAACCGCACCTGGTCATTGCCCTTTCCGGTCGCGCCATGGGCAATCGCGTCCGCGCCGGTTTCCTCGGCAATTTCCACCAGTCGCTTGGAAATCAGCGGCCGGGCGATCGATGTCCCCAGCAGGTAAATTCCTTCATAAACCGCATTGGCCCGGAACATCGGGAAGACGAAATCGGAGATGAACTCCTCGCGAAGATCTTCAATGTAGATTTCCCGGATGCCGAGCATCTCGGCCTTGCGCCGCGCCGGCTCCAACTCATCGCCCTGGCCCAGATCGGCCGTAAACGTGACGACCTCCGCATCAAGCTCCGTCTGAAGCCATTTGAGAATGATCGAGGTATCCAGCCCGCCGGAATAGGCGAGCACAACTTTTCTTGCTTTGGGAGCTGCCATGGGACGTTTCACAATGTTTGAGATGCATTCAATTGACGGCAGGGCCGTCAGGCTGGCGGCAACATAGCGGCAAGTTTTGCGTTCGCAAGAGGGAATTGGCGGCTGCGCAAATTCGCCTCGCCATCGCCGCACGGTTATTGGCACGAACTTCCACTGAAGTTAGTGTCGGGACTGGAACAGCAACAAACCAGAGAGTGCCCCGTGAATTTCATCCCCGAAACCCCGGTTCTGCTGGCCTATGTCGCAGGCGTTGTCGTCATTACGCTTACGCCGGGACCCGACATGACGTTCTTCATCGGCCGCGCCATCGCCCAGAATGTTCATGCGGGACTGGCTGCTTTCGGCGGCGCCCTGGTAGGCATCGTCTTTCACAGCCTGTTCGTTGCCTTCGGCCTTTCGGCACTGATCGTTGCTTCACCGGCCTTGTTTACGGCGGTAAAGATTGCCGGTGCAGCCTATCTCGGCTGGCTGGCGTTCGATGCCATCCGCCACGGCTCTACATTTCAGATTTCGGAAAAGAGCCAGAATCCGCGCTCGATGTTCAGCAACTGGTTTCAGGGACTTGCCATCAACCTTCTTAACCCGAAGATCATCATCTTTTTCATGACCTTCCTGCCGCAGTTCGTCTCCACCGCAGACCCGTATGCTTCCGGCAAACTGCTTTTTCTCGGCACCCTGTTTGTGCTGATTGCCATGGTGATCTTGGTGCCGCTGATCGCGCTCGCCGGACAATTCGCCGCCTGGATGAAGGAAAACCCGAAGGTGACGAGGATTGTCGACTATCTGTTTGCCGGCATTTTTGGCGCCTTTGCCGTGCGCATCCTGTTTACCGAGCGCGGTTGACCGGCTTGCCCGCATCGAGCCATTTGCCGGCACTGCGCCCGGCAATCAGCCAATAGAAAAACCCCCCAACGAAACCGGTTGCCAGCAGAACAACAAGTGTCCCGTCAGATGGCAATCCCTCACCGCCCGCATCGCCGAACACCGAAAGTCCCGTAGCCAGCGCCACCAGTCCGCCCAGCACCAGGTTGATCGTCATGCCGCGCCAGCGCATGAATTCCGCCAGACCAACGGCAAGAAGCATCGGCAGTGCTGCCAGTCCCGCCACGTGAAAAGAGGTGAAGAACCCGATGACCACCACCAGAAGGGTAACGAGCGGCGAAGTATCGACTGGCTCCAGATAGGGGTCGCCTTCGATGGTCCATTGCAGATCAGCAAGAAACTCGGTGGCCATGCCCCCGAAAATTCCGGCGGAAAGAAACAGGCTCGCTGCCAGCATTGCTGTGAAAAGGCCGAAGGAAACCGCCAAAAGCCGAACGATGAGGTGGCCAAGGAACTGCATCAAACCCCGATCTATTCCCCGTGGCCGGCGATCATCATCGCCTCCAGCGCAAGGCTTTCCAGTTTTTCGCGCTCTTTCTTGCGCAAGCGTTCGGACTCCGACTTCAACTGGCCGCATGCGGCCAGTATATCGCGCCCACGGGGTGTGCGGATCGGCGAAGCATAACCATTGGCATTGATGAAGTCGGCAAATCTTTCGATGGTGTCCCAGTCCGAACATTCATAGGCCGAACCCGGCCACGGATTGAAGGGGATCAGGTTGATCTTGGCAGGAATACCTTTCAGCAGCCGTATCAGTTCCTTGGCATCGCCAAGCGAGTCGTTGACACCCTTCAGCATCACATACTCGAAGGTAATGCGTTTGGCATTGGAGAGCCCTGGATAGGCCCGGCAGGCATCGAGCAGCATATCAAGCGGATACTTCTTGTTGATCGGCACCAGCTCATCGCGCAATTCATCGCGCACCGCATGCAGCGAGATCGCCAGCATGCAGCCGATTTCCTCCCCGGTACGTCCGATATACGGCACCACGCCGGAGGTCGACAAGGTAATGCGCCGCTTCGACAGGGCCAGCCCGTCGCCGTCGGAAGCAATCAGCAGGGCATTCTTCACATGCTCGAAATTGTAGAGCGGCTCGCCCATCCCCATCATGACGATGTTCGATACCTTGCGCCCCTCCAGCGGCACGATGGCGCCCTGGGGCGTATCGGCATCGGGAAAATCCCCAAGCCGGTCACGCGCCACCAGCAATTGCGACAGGATTTCCTCAGCCGTCAGATTGCGCACCAGTTTCTGCGTGCCGGTGTGGCAGAATGAACAAGTCAGCGTACAGCCCACCTGGGAGGAGATGCACAGCGTGCCGCGGCCTTCTTCTGGAATATAGACGGTTTCCACTTCCACCGGCCTGCCGGCCCCGCGCGGCGGAAACCGCAACAGCCATTTACGGGTGCCGTCACCGGAAATCTGTTCCTCGACAATTTCCGGCCGCGCAATGGAGAATTTTTCCGCAAGCGTTGCCCGCAATTCCTTGCCGATATTGGTCATCGCCGAAAAGTCCGAAACGCCGCGGATATACAGCCAGTGCCAGATCTGGGAGGCTCGCATGCGCGCCTGTTTTTCCGGAATGCCGGCCTCGGCCAGCGCCTGCTGCATTTGCGGGCGTGTCAGCCCGACAAGCACCGGTTTTTCAGCCATGCCCGCCGGACCGGAAGGCCGGGTCTTCGGATCGGATAGGTCGAGGGTGACGGCCATCGTCGCAGCGCCCGTCAGAACGCAAGATTGGGGATGATGTTGTAGGCAATGATGCGCTGGAGAAGGAAGATCGCAAAAATCAGGATGATCGGCGAAATATCGATCGTGCCGAGATTGGGCATGAACCGCCGGATAGGCCTGAGCGCCGGTTCCGTCATCTGATGCAGGAAATTGCCGATCATGCCGACGAACTGGTTATTCATGTTGACCACGTTGAAAGCGTAAAGCCAGGAAAACACCGCACTGGCGATGATGATCCAGATATAGAAATCGAGGGCGAGATAGAGGACTTCAAAAAGGGCGCGCATTCAACTGGTCTCCGGTTTTGCTCCAGATAGACGTCCTTGCCGCCGGTTTCAAGCAAAGCCGCATCAGGCGGCCTGCCCGGCCTGGAAGAAAACCGCTACCGGCTATGAACATGCGCCGGGCCTACCCAGTGATCCAGGAAGTCCTCCAGCCAGCGCCGCACCTTCGGATCGTGCTGGTAGCGCCCGTCAATATGCGCCTGCCGCGGCTGGGCGCCCGTCAGCGAAAAGCGGTGCTCGGCACGTACCGTCCACCGGTAAAGCATGGCAAATGTCAGTTCGGCATGAAACTGGACGCCATAGGCATTGCTGCCAACCCGCATGGCCTGGTTTTCATATTCTTCGCCGGTTGCCAGCAGTTCTGCGCCCGAGGGCAGGGTAAAGCCTTCCCGGTGCCACTGATAGACCATGTCCGGCCAATCCATGAGATTGCGGCCCTCTTCAGTCGCTTCAAGCGGATAATAGCCGATCTCGGCATATTCGCGCTCATTGGCCCGCACCGACCCGCCGAGATGCTTCGACAGCATCTGTGCGCCCAGGCAGATGCCGAAAAACGGCTTGTTTTCCTTCAGGGGCACTTCAATCCAGTCAATCTCGCGCTTGACGAATTCCTCATTGTCGTTGGCGCTCATCGGGCCGCCGAAGATAACCGCGCCGGCATGATCTTCCAGCGTTGCCGGCAGCTCCTCGCCAAGCGGCGGGCGGCGGATATCGATCTCATAGCCCATCGCCTCCAGCATCATGCCGAGGCGCCCGCAGGACGATGTTGCCTGATGCAGAACCGCCAGGATTTTCGGCTGTGCATCGTTCCTCAGTTCTTTCGGGGTCTTGAGCAGCACGGTTCAGCTTTCCCCTTCCTGCTGCCCGCCATCCTGTGCCGCCCGGTCGCGAACGCGCTGCTTCATGGCAATGCGGTCCGGCGATTCCACATGAAGCAATTGGGCAACCCGCCAGACCACATTGTCCTCGAACTCGTGCAACTCCCCGTCGGCGAACACCATTTCCCACAGCCGTTCGATCATCGCGATGCGCTGATCGCGGTCAAAGCGCTTGTTGAGCAGCGAAGTGAAACGGTACAGGTCTACCGCCTCGCTTTCCGCCTGCCGCGCTGCTTCCAGAAGCTCCGAAAATGCCTCTTCACTGAGATTGTAGCGCTCCGTCAGCACGGCGCGCATGCGGTCGATTTCAACATCCCGCACATTGCCGTCTGCAACGATGACATGAAACATCAGCGCCGCTTCGGCGAGATGCTGCTCATCGGGCGTCGCCGGATTTTCCTCCGGTCCATCCTGTTCCAGCAAGAGCGCTTTTATTCGATCGAACATCCAAAACCATGTAACGCGGGCAGCACGCGGCGTAAAGTCACCCCGTTTTCCGCTTGCATGAACCGCTCACAATTTCCGCATCCAGAACTGCATCGGCTTGCCGGTTTCCCTTGCTTCGCCAATGTCCTTCCAGCGATAGGTGGTGGTGACCCCGGCAAGCTTCCGGTAGCCGCGTTTTTCCCAGAAGGCGTCAAGCGGCCGGTAGCCTGATGGCCGGGCCGGATGACCATCTGGCCTCACCACGGCGCAAAAACAGCAATGGGTCGCGCCGAGGCCGCGGGCATGGGCCTCGCGCACATCGAAAAACCGGTGCCCGATGCCCTGGCCGCGATAATCGGGCATAAGCACCGATTCTCCGCAGTAAAAAAGCTTTGTCAGATCGTAGTCTTGGCCATCAAACGCGGCGGCGAATTCCGCCTCATGTTCCAGCATCGGCGTGCCGGTGGCAGCGCCCACCAGTTTTTCCCCGTCAAACGCACCGGCGACGATCGCGTTGCCGGCCTCACGGTAGGTTTCAAGATATCGCGCCTCATAGGCATCGTCGCCATCGTAGAGATAGGGAAACTCGGCAAAGACGGATACCCGCAGGCGGGCAAGGCCGGGTATGGCTTCTTCCAGCGCGCTTCCGGTCAGGGGCTTTATGGTGACGTTGCAGCTCGTCATCGTTTACCCGGAAACCTGCCGGATCCAGTCCTGCAGGTTGTAATAGGTCGTCACCCGGGTGATCTTGCCGTCCTTGAGCGTGAAGAACGAACCGGCAGCCAGTTCGTAACGCTGCCCCTTGGCAGGGGGCAATCCCTCATCGGTTTTAAGATAGGTGCCGGATACCAGGAATTCCGCCGCAGCCCGCGTCCCGTCCCCGTTGCAGAAAATCACCAGGTCGGAGATTTCCTCCCTGTAGGATTCGGCCATGTGGGCATTGAAGGCCCGGAACTTTTCGATGCCCGGCCGCACCGGTCCCTGATTGACATGATGCTCGACCTTTTCGTCAAGCAGCCCTTCAAGCGCTGCCATGTCGCCCCGGTTGAACGCATCAAAATAGGCTTCGATGATGGATCTGGCCTGCATGCGCCACGCTCCTTTTTCTGCGCTGGTGATGAAACATGAGCCGATCTAGAACATCCCGCTCCTGCGTCAAACAAAAATCAGGGCACACCTCGCCGTTCACGCCCAGCAAATTGCTGCCGTGTCATGGCATTTACTGGTTCAAACCTTGCGCATCCCTATGTCATCTGCGGGCAGCTTGCGCAGCAAGCAAGTTTCTGGGGCCCATTCCGTGATCTGCCCAATGTCAATGAGCCAACAACGGTAGTCATCCTCGGGCTTGTCCCGAGGACCCATTCCGGGATGTACCCTCATTCAGCGAACCATCAACATTCGTCATCGCCGGGTCTGACCCGAGGCAAGCGAAGCGCCGCCGATGGCGAAAGACAAACGAAGTGCCGTCGAAAGCCGGCGATCCAGCGCTGGTCGTTGTGCACTGGATCCTCGGCTCAAGGCCGAGGATGACGAAGGAGGTGAGGCGATACACCTCCCGCAGGCCCTTATTTGCGCGCGCCAGCCATACGAAAATGCAGCACGATCGCGACCAGCCCCAACACGAACGCCGGTGGCACGATCAACCATGCAAATTTCATCCAGTCGGACAGCGACTGGTATGTGTCGAATAAGTCCTGCCAGAAATTGTAGGGTTCCACAGGCTCATTCCTTGGTTTTCGCGTAGTATCTGTTTAGCAGGAATATGTATTATAATACATGGATAAGCGAGGGTCTTGTCGGCGACTTCTTGGTCATGGAGATCAAGAAGCATTTCGGCCTTGCCGTAAGAGAGCAGCGCAAGCGGTTAGATGTGTCGCAGGAAGAGCTCGCTATGCGCATTGGCGCCGATCAGGCTTATGTCAGCCGCGTTGAGGCCGGGCAGATGAACGTCACCCTAGAGACTGTTGAACAAATTGCCGGAGCACTGGGAATAGATGTGGCGAAACTGCTCCAATACCGGAATGAACCGTGAAACCGGCGCCTGCAGAACGGTTCATTCCCGGCTTCTGGATAACAGAGACGGCACGATTTTGTGGTGCCGCACTCATTTGTTTTTACAATAAGCGTGTTGGCTGGTGCCGCTTACGTGACTCGAACACGTGACCTCCGCATTACGAATGCGATGCTCTACCAACTGAGCTAAAGCGGCCCGATACGATCAGGTTGTTGAAGAACCCGAAAGCCCGAACGAAGCCAGACGCACGCTCACTCCGCGAGCGGCTTTAACCACAAAACCGGCGCCTTGGAAAGCCCCGCGCCAAGGCGGTCAATCCCTGAATTGCCCTAGGCTGTATCGACATTTGGGATTTGGAGCGCGGTATGGGGGAAAATCGTTCAATTCCAGGAGCGGGACCGATGACCGGTCGGTATCCTTTCGAGGTTCCGCGACGCCGAAGTGGGCAATTTTCGCCGTATTCTTCTAGAACGCGGCGGATTTTGCCCCTGGCATCGTTGAAAACCCCTTGTGGTGGGGCCACACCACGGCGGAATTTTCGCCTTGCCAGAGACGAAATCCGTCTCGCGCCGCGTCCGAAACCTAAATGTCGATACAGCCTAGGGCTTTGGGCGGTGAAAGGTATTCAGATGGTCGGAAAAGTCTTCCATCTCGAATGCGAAATTTATCTGCTTCGCCTCTTCCGCAAGTACGATCGACACGGTAATTGCTTCCTGTTTTCCCATTTCCTCCAGAACCTGGCTCGTCGGCGCGAATGCTGCCCTGCAACCATATTTTTTGGTGCAATCCAACAGATTGGCCTTCAGCAGCATTTCCTCGTTGATGATGACCGTCACGCCGGATGGAATGTGAATTCCCAAAGGAAGAAACAGTACTGCAAACATTTGATTTGCGGTTTCTGAATTAATAACCTCCCGGTCGGCGGCTGTGAGCCGGCGCATGGAAATGCGGGCAAGTATCTTTTGGTCTGTTGGGCTGCGTATCTGATTTTGCAGCATGCAGATCTTCTTCTGGCAGATGGTTTGCCATTCCGAATAGCTTGCCGAGGGCAGCAACAAGACAGGAATGATGCCAATGGTGAGTGATCTGCAAAGCCACGACAGGGGTGATCGACTCATCTGTTGCCTGCCTTTGAAAGCCTAATCGAAGCTCACCTTGCGCGAACAAGGTGCTTTGCGACCCATTGAGGCTCGCAATGCTGCGGGCACAAGCCCCTGATCCCGATTATGGCAGAGCTCTTCTGGGCCATGCAAGCAGATGTCAAAACACTGCAGCGTTGTGACGGATTGCACACTGCGTATGCCGCAAACCAACTAAACAGGAAATTACCGGCATTTGAACAGTTACAGGTGCCGGTCCATGAGAGCTTCCCTCTCGGGAACAGGCCGCCAGGCTCATCCAATAACGCCCCAAGTGGATGAGTTTGCGCGGCCTGTATACCGTTTGCCCTTCCAGCAGGGACTCCCTTAAAATTCGCCGCAGCTTTCTGCCATCTGCTCCTGGACCGATTCGATAATCTGCTCGCCTTCAAGCCTGAAGGTTTCCTTGAACAGAGCCTCATTGGAAGGAAAGCGGTAACAGACCTCGACAGAAACCGCATCGGCATCGCCCGTATTCTTGCCGGGCCGGGTGAGGATTTCCGCATCCCGGTTGGCTTCAGCCCATGCATCCAGCGAATCGAGAAACTCGCCTTTTGTCTGGACGATGCCGAGGTCGCGAAGCTCTATCCGCGCACCTTCAGCCAGCATGCTGTCAAGTCCCTTCCGGTCAACGTCACCCAGTGCCTGGTACCAGGCTTGAACCGGCTTCGGCAGATCGCCGTTTGCGGCGGCAGATCCGGTGATCGACAAAAGGGTGAAGGCTGCAACCAGCACGCCGACAAACGGACGAGACCGGCTTTCAGATTTCCCTGCTTGTGTCATGGGCGTTCTTTCTGTGTTGGTGTGTTTAGCGTCCGGGCCGGGCAAAATCACCGGTATCGGAATTCATCACCCACAATTCACCGGTTGAAATATCAAACCAGGCACCATGCAGGGTGAGCTTTCCCTTCCGCGCAAGGATGTCGACGCACGGGAAGGTCATCAGATTGGTGATCGAATTGCGCACCGAAATGCGTTCAAGGGCTGTTTGCCGCTCTGCCTTGGTCAAGGCATCGGAAGAGGAAACCTGTTCGGCAAGGGGCGCCAGCATGCTCATCCACTGGCCGATGAAGTCGCCGGGAGAAAGCGGCTTGTCTGCCGGGTCAAGGGCAGCGGAAATTCCGCCGCAGCGCCCATGGCCCATTACCAGGATGTGCTTGACGCGCAATGCCTGCACGGCGAACTCCAGGGCTGCAGAAGTAGCGTGATAGCTGCCGTCCGGCTCGTAAGGCGGTACGAGGTTTGCAACGTTGCGAACGACGAACAATTCTCCCGGCCCGCAGTTGAAGATCGTTTCCGGCGCTGCGCGGGAATCACAGCAGGCGATCACCAGGATTTCAGGCTTCTGTCCGGTTTCAGCAAGCTCGTGATAGCGGTCGCGTTCGGTGGTATACCGCCCCTCCATGAAATCCTGATATCCTTTAAGAAGGCGTGCGGGAAAATTTTTCATCTTCGTTTCCTTCAAGCGATCATGCGGCGACCGGTGCCATTTCGCGCCGGTTGACGAGTCCTCACTCTGGCTCAGGCCCAGATGGCAATGGGCAGGCCGTGCGCGTCGCGTTTGTATTGTTCCGGGTGCGGATGGGCAAGACCCTGCTCCACACGCCAGGCAACGGCAAGGCAGGCACAAGCGTCAATGAAGTCGTCCAATGCGGCATCGGCCGCCTTGAAACCCATGATGCCATGCCTCAAGAATTCCTGATCAAAGCCCAGCCGTTCAAGCAGCCGTCTTCGTTCCGCAATTCCTGCCGGATTGACTTTCGATTTGATTTTTTTGGGAAGTTGCATCGCCGTACCATGGTTCAGCACGGCAAATGCAAACTCGGGATGACACTCATAAAGGGTGATTCCGGCAAAAGCAGGATCATCTTTCGTGCACCGCAGGAATCGATCAAGTTGGTGGATTTTTGGAAACAGGTTGAATGCCTGTTTGGAGACTTTTCGGGGTGGGTCGGAGGTCTCCTGCGCCAGATGGCAAGCCTCTCCATAAGTACCGGCATAAACTGCGCTTCGGGAGGGAATGGAGAATACCGAGGATTGCCGCGCACCAAGCTGCGGCCGCACCGCCTGTTCGGGCCCCCTTCCGCCAGCGCCGGTTTTCTCGGGGAGACCGATTGGCATGTCCACCGCAATAATGGTCGAAGCGCCGAAGGCAGCTACGGCCTCTTCGATGGTTGCAAAGAGCGAAACAGCAGCATCCGCCATTGGCGCAGCAGCTTGATTGTCCTTTCCGGTTGTGGTGTGCACGGAGATCCAACCGGCCCGGCAGCCATCCATGCCGGCCAATACGGTTTGGGCCGGATGGGCGTTTTGCAATGGTGAAGCCTGCTGCATGGTTTTCAGATCAGTTTGCGCGTGGAAACCATGGCTGCCGGACGCAGAAGGGAAGCTGAATCGGTTTCCAGCATGAGTTCATCAGCACCACGTCTTGTAGCCCTTGCCACCAGTTCAAATATGCTGGCAGTGGTTGCCTGCAGCGCCTTTTCCGGCGATTCGCCGTCGAGCAGACGGGAGAGAAAAACCGCTGCGGCAGCATCACCAGGACCTTTGGGGGCATTTTCCACCATTCGGTGTTCGGCAAGCATCGCCCCGTTTTCATGAACGAGCAGATTGGCGATGTTGCCGCGCATCATGGCGGGGATCGACGTTGCCAAAATCATTGCCGGGGCAAGGTGTTCTGCCGCCTTGCGGGCACTGCCTGCATCCAGAACATCTTCACCGCTCAACCATTGCAGTTCAAACCGGTTCGGCGTGAGGATGTCGGCCCTTGCCGCAAGATGATCGCGAATTGCAGCGGCCGTTTCTCCGCTGACATAAAGCCCGCCCTCATCGCCGATGACAGGATCGCAAAGATGGAGCAGGTTGGGGTTTCGTTGCTTCAGCCTGGCGGTAAAGCGTGCTGTCGCTTCCGCCTGAACGGCGTCCGCCATGTAACCGGTCAGGACGCCGCCAAGTTCTGCTGCCCATGGCGAATCAGCAAGATCGTCCAGCAGGCTTTGAAACCGACCATGGCCGGGAACAATTCTGGTCGCGGTGCCGTGGCCGGGATGATAGGGCAGGGTTATGGTGGGAACCGCCCAAACCGGATGGCCGCGGGTTTCAAGCGCGAAAGCCGATGCCCGGTTTCCAACCGATCCGCGCACCACATGACTGGAGATCGTGATAACCGGCTTTTTCATCGTCAATTTCCCGCCGGTCAGAAGACGTAGGTAACCAACAGATAAACCACCAGGGCAATCATGGCGATCCAGCCCAGTGTGCGGCCGATACGTTTTCCCAGAACCTCCACCGGGTCAGCATCTTCACTGTTTCCGTCCTTGCCGGAGAGACCTTTGCGAAGAAGATCGGAGGTCCGGGCCATTGAGGAGGCTGCAACGGTTTCCGACTCGCGCTCGATGCGTTCCAGAATGCGCTTTGACTCCTCGGCGCGGGCATTATCCGTATTGGGCCGTTTGTTGGTCATCGGGTCGCTCTCCAGTCTTGTGTCGGGCATCGGTTGCCGCTTTCCATGATGCCGTGATGAACGACAGCTGGCCGTTTCCATCCAATCCTACAGCATCCGGCGGGCAAAACGGAATCACTTGCCGTGAAGGCGCGGCCGGGTCGTTATGAAACCGGCAAGCAGGGGTCCTGACCGAAGTATTGTACGGTTTCATCTGCGGGATCAATTGAACCGCAGGTAGCTGGTGCAAAAAGCGTTTTCCTGCCATAGTTCCAATGGCCGCTGTTGCAGGAGGAACGCTGGCGGATCCCAGTTCAGGTAAACACAGCAGCATGGCTTCGGGGCGGGGAGGAAACTTGGTGTCAGAGGAAACGCCGGCAGTAACTGGCGGCAGAACGGGACGAGGCACCGGCGTGCCGAATTCGCCGAGAAAGGCTCCCAAGCGGGGTATTTTTGGCTGGATGCTGTTCGATTGGGCGGCACAGCCTTTCTTTACCATCGTAACCACCTTCATATTCGGGCCCTATTTCGTCTCGCGTCTTGCAGAAGACCCCGCCCAGGGCCAGGCGGTCTGGACGTTCGGCATTGCCGCTGCCGGCCTGGTGATCGCCGTATTGTCGCCAATCCTCGGATCGATCGCCGATCAAACAGGCCCACGAAAACCGTGGATTGCCATCTTTGCGGTCGTGAAGATCGCAGCGTTGTTTGCCCTGTGGAATGCCGAGCCGGGCGCCAATCTTTTCCTAATCGTGTCGATCTTTGCGCTGGCCATGGTATCGGCCGAGTTTTCGATTGTCTTCAATGACTCCATGCTGCCGCGCCTGGTTTCCAAGGAAGGAATAGGCCGGGTTTCCAACATTGCCTGGGGGCTTGGCTACCTCGGCGGGATGATCATGTTGATTGTCGTGGTGGCATTTCTGGCCGCAAGTCCGGATACCGGCAAGACGTTCCTGGGTTTCGATCCGCTGTTCGGCCTCGATCCGGCCAAAGCCGAAGGCGACCGGATTACCGGACCACTGTCAGCGGTGTGGTATTTCATTTTTGTCTTGCCGATGTTCCTGTTTACACCGGACAGTGGCGGCAGGCGGAAAATCAGCCAGGCGGTCAGCCGCGGCCTGACCGAACTCAAGACGACGCTTATCGAAGCAAGGCAGCGTGCAGGCATTTTCCGGTTTCTGGTAGCCCGCATGATCTATCAGGACGGGGTCAATGCCCTGCTGGCGCTTGGCGGGGCGTTTGCCGCCTCGATGTTCGGCTGGCTGACAGCAGAAATCGGCATTTTCGGGATCATCCTCAATATCGTGGCAATCCCCGGCTGTTTTGCGGCTGCCTGGCTCGACACCCGCTTCGGCTCGAAGTGGGTGGTGACGGTCTCCATCCTTCTCCTTTTCGTGGCGACCCTCGGTATTGTTTCAACAGGGCCCGGATACACGTTGTTCGGCCTGTTGGCCCTGCCCGGAGCAGACACGGGAGGCCTGTTCGGTACTCCCGCTGAAAAAGCCTACATTGCCTATGGCCTGCTGATTGGATTGGCTTTCGGTCCGGTGCAGGCTTCTTCGCGCTCCTGGCTTGCGCGCAGTGTTACCGAGGATGAAGCCGGCCGCTATTTCGGCCTGTACGCCTTTGCCGGCAGGGCGACAAGTTTTCTCGCGCCGTTTCTGATCGGTGTCGTTACCTCGATCACCATATCCCAGCGCGCCGGCATGGCAGTCATTCTGATCTTCCTGCTGGTCGGCTTCCTGATCATCCGCACTACGCCCTATCCGGCGGATAATCCGCAGGAGTAAGGCCTAATGCCGGAAGTGGCGCATGCCGGTAAAGACCATGGCAATTCCGGCCTTGTTGGCTGCTGCGATGACTTCATCGTCCCGCATGGAACCGCCGGGTTGAATAACCGCAATGGCGCCGGCCTCAACGGCCGAAAGCAGTCCGTCCGCAAAGGGGAAGAAGGCATCGGATGCGACCACGCTGCCGATGGTTGCAGGCTCGCTTTCGCCCGCTGTTTCGGCCGCATCCAGTGCCTTGCGGGCGGCAATTCTTGAAGAATCGACCCGGCTCATCTGTCCGGCACCGATGCCGACGGTTGCGCCGTCTTTAACGTAGACGATCGCGTTGGACTTGACGTGTTTTGCGACACGGAAGGCAAACAGCATGTCGGCCAGTTCACGTTCGGTGGGCTGGCGCTCGGTAACCACCTTCAGATCATCGAGGCCGATACGGCCATTGTCACGGTTTTGAACCAGCAGGCCGCCGGATACTGTTTTCATCGCCATGCCGGGCGTTGCCGGATCGGCCAGGCCGTCTGTCACAAGCAGCCGCAGATTGGGCTTTTTTGCAAGAATTGCTTCGGCTTCCTTGCTCACTGCCGGAGCGATGATGACCTCGGTGAAAATCTTGACGATTTCGCCAGCTGCCTCGGCATCCAGCTCACGGTTTGCAGCAACGATACCGCCAAAGGCTGAAACCGTGTCGCAGGCATAGGCCTTGCGATAGGCATCGGCGAGGCTTTTTCCAACCGCCACACCGCAGGGATTGGCGTGTTTGATGATGGCGATGGCAGGCGTGTCCTTTGCAAACTCGCAGACCAGTTCAAAAGCCGCATCAGTGTCGTTGATGTTGTTGTAGGAAAGTTGCTTGCCCTGACACTGGCGGGCAGTGGCAACGCCCGGGCGTTTTTCCTGACTGTGGTAGAAGGCGGCTTGCTGGTGGGGGTTTTCTCCGTAGCGCAGCACTTCCGCCCTTTTTCCGGAAAGCGAGATGATTTCCGGCAGGGGCTCGTTCATCTGGCCGGAAAACCATGACCCAATGGCAGAATCATAACGTGCGGTCATCGCATAGGCCCGCGCTGCCATCTTTTTGCGGAAGGAAAGACCGGTTGCACTTTCGCCGGTTTCCAATTGCCCGATCAGGTCGGGATAGTCTTCCGGGTTGGTGACAATCGTGACATAGGCGTGGTTTTTTGCGGCGGCGCGTATCATGGCAGGTCCGCCGATATCGATGTTCTCCACGGCATTTGCATAGTCTGCACCGGATGCAACCGTTTCCTCGAACGGATAAAGGTTGACGATTACCAGATCGATCGGCTCGATCGAATGAACGTTCATCGCCTCACGGTGTTCTGAGTCGCCGCGGATTGCCAGCAATCCACCATGGATGGCCGGATGCAGGGTTTTTACCCGGCCATCCATGATTTCGGGAAATCCGGTAACCTCGCTTACATCGGTAACCGGCAATCCGGCTGCCGCGAGTGCCTTGCTGGTCCCGCCCGTTGAGAGCAGTGTGATGCCCCTGGCGTGAAGCTGTTCTGCAAGCTCGATGATCCCGGTTTTGTCCGACACAGAGATCAGTGCGCGTTTTACCGGAACCAGATCGGGTGCGGGGATGTTTTTGGCTTTGACAGACATGGTTTGCAACAACCGGGTTTGCAGTGATTGGAAACTGGGTGGACGAGAGATCGCAGCCCGCAGATATCATGCACGCGGTAAAGCGGTAACCTTTGTTTGCACCAAGCGTGAGCCAATACACAGATTTGCGGCGTGTGGCCCTTAAACCGGCTACTGTGCCATCTGTTCGCGAATCAGGCGCCAGCGCACTTGAGGTGTTGCGTCGATTTCACCCTCAAGAACGATCTGGGTGGTCCGCCGGGCGCCTGAAACCGAAGCGAAGAAAACGCTTTCCTCAACTCTTGCGTCCCAATCATCGCAAATAAAACGCCACGAGCGCCCATTGCCGCACATCAGCAGAATGTCGGTACCTGCTGTATGACCTGCGCTGACCGACGGATGAAGGTGAAACCGGATTGCAAAGCGGGCATTGGTGCTTTTGGCCAGCGGTTTTCCCTGACGTCCGGTGAACCGGTCGATTGCCTCGATCCGGTTGCCGTCGCCAGCGAGCATCAGTTCGCGCTGGTGAAGAATGCCGAAGGAGCGGAGATAGCCGTCATGGCTGGCGGAAAAGCCGAGTTCGCCGGGACTTTCGATGCGCTTGTGGACTACCCGGCGTGGTGCGGAAACTAGCCAGTTGTCAAGCAGGTTCGCAAACCAGTTGCCGGCATATACCCTGGAGGACGATGTATCGTTGATCGTCACCGTGCTGTGGGCCGCGGTCGATCTTGCCAAACGGGCTGTCGAGTCCGATTTTCGGAAAGGTATGGCGCCGCAATTGACCACCAGTAGATTGTCGCCGCTCGACATTTCAAAGGCGAGGGCCCCGGCATGAGCACTTCTTGAAAGTCCGCGGCCAGGCGGGGCGGCGATATCTGCCAGCAGAACGGTGTCGCCAGCCGCCAGCCGCTGGTAGCCGCCGATGACCGTGGCGGATGCCATGGTTCCCGGACTGTCATCATATTGGAGCAGTGTTGCCAGGAGATCGCTTCTTGTGGCCGCCATTCCATTGAAGCGGCCCAGGGTACCGTCGCCAAGGATAAAGAACTTCATGGCAAGCATTAGCCGGTCGATGGCCGATACCAGCGTAGGGGATGGTTCTATACCGGCACTCGCATGAGATTGGCGCAGTGGCAGCAACAGGCTGAGAAGATCAGGAATAACGGACGGATTTCTGGAAACATGCATGCCATCCTCGCCCAGTTGCTCGGCGAGTTCGGCATCCAGCAATCTTGCCGACCGGTGTAGCTGCTGCTGCTGGCCGTCGACACAGATCGAGGCATAGGCCAATGCAATGCGCACCAGCAATCGCGGCAGACCCGGATCTGATACTGCATAGTTGTATTTTAGAAAGCGGATGTGAAAGCCGATTGATTTGAGCCATTGCTGATACTGGCGCGGGGTGATGGCCTCCAGAATGCCAACACTGTGGGAAAACCATGTAATCAGCCGCCGTGCGGCGGTTTCCGGTTCCCAGGCAACGGAATGGGTACGGGAAAAGCGGTGGTTGAGCCAGTCGCCCAATAGCGCAGCGGCATTCTGTCTGGCCAGGGCGCTGCCATCGGCCTCCAGATGTCTGAACCAGCCAAAGCCATGCAGTTCGCGCTGCCAGTTTTGCGGCGTGTCTTCCCTGATGAAGGGATCTCCGCCACCGGTTTCGACCAGCTTGCCGGCAAGAAAATACCTTCCTGCGTAGATGTCCTGAGCGGTTGTCGGATCTGCCGTGCGCAGGTCCTTGGGTGCGATCAGCAGGCGGCCCGGGGTGGCAGCCGGCATCATGCGGTTCAGCAGCGGCGGTCCTGTGAACCGGTTGACTAGGCGTCTCGCCGCTTCGCCGATGGCGAGCCGTGCGGACGTGATCTCCTGGCTAAGCACTTAACTGTTCCATTGGCCGCATTGAAATACCGGTTCGTCACCGGCCCTCTTCCCGTTTTCTCTTAACCTATTGAAGGATCAGATTGAACATCTGTCTTTATGCAGTGGGGACTTCTGCCGGAATGGCGTCAGATTCTTTTAAAACAGGCACAGAAAAATCCGTCCATTCCCGATTGTTCGCCGCTGTCCAGCTTAAGGTAGTGAAGCAGTGAGCGGAAATTCCCCTGCCCGTTGATGCATACTTCAAGCCCGGGCAGTGCATCCGCTGAAAGACGGATTGGCTCAAGCTGCGGGAAAGGGTGTGTTGCAACAAGATTCTCCCCCTCCGCTTTCAACAGGGAACAATTGGCATAGACAAGCACCCCGCCGGGCCGCAACAGGCCGGCGGCCTTGCCGATCATGGCAACCTGGAGTGCGACAAGGCCGGACAGGTTCTCACCAGTGCTGTTCCAAAGAATATCAGGATGCCTGCGTATCGTTCCGGTAGCAGAACAAGGTGCGTCGAGTAATATTCCGTCGAACCCTGTTGCCGGTTCCCATTCCATCAAATCGCTGCAGACGACGTCAGCCTTAAGTCCGGTGCGCGCGAGATTTCCTTCAACGCGGGCAAGCCTGCGTGATGATATGTCAACTGCGGTTACATCGGCGCCCAGGCTGGCAAGCTGCATTGTCTTGCCGCCAGGTGCTGCACACAGATCAGCGATTTTCTTTCCGGCCAGGCCGCCGGCCATGCAATGATCGAGCAGCCGGACCGGCTGGGCCGCGGCGATATCCTGGACCCACCAGTTGCCCTGTTCATAGCCAGGCAGTTCGTGCACCGGCATGGTGCTAGTAAGCCGCCGGCTGGTTCCCGGCAGGTCAATGGCTTCGGCAAGCTTGGCGCCAATCCCGGGCTTGCCGTTGATATCGAGGGTTGGTTCGAAACCAAACTGCCGTCCCATCGCCCGGGTTTTTTCCTTGCCATGGTCGTGCTGCAGTTGTTTTGCCAGCCAGGGCGGAAAAGGGGAAACCGTTTCCGTCTGCTGTTTCAACGCATCCAGTTGGCTGGCAGCCTTTCGCAGCACTGCATTGGCAAAGCCGCGAAACCGCCGGGTTGCAGGATTGTTGCCGACAAGGGAGACGGCAATGTTTACAGCCGCCTGATCCGGGACTTTCATGAATGCCATCTGGGCAAGGGCTGTCTCCAAAACTGCAAGAAGATGGGTGGCGCGCCTTGGCGGCGGTCTGTCCCAGCATTTGGCAAGCATCGCCTGAAGGCGGCAACGGTGGCGGAGGGTTGCAAGCGTGATGGCCCTGGCCAGGCCCTGATCTGCCGCGTCCAGGGCAAGATAGGGGCGATATCCTTTCTGGGCATCGACAAGGTCATCAAAACTTGCCCGCTTGCCGGCAACAAGCGCCAGCATGCCGGCAGCTGCCTGTCTGCTTTTTGCTCCCTTGACATCTTCCCGCATGGGCAAACCTTGCATTATGCCTGTTCAGCGCGTTGTATGGGATGAAAGCAGCCGGATTGAAAGGTGTATGTTGATCCGGTGCAAAACAATGCAAATGCAGAAAAATGAAGCACCAAATTGCAGGGCGGAAAGGACACCGCAATGAAGCCGGACGATCAAGGCGGGGCCGATTCAGAGGGCCAGCGGGACGAAGATCTGCCGGAAGCTGCCAGACGCGCCCTTGAAGAAGCGCAGGCACGCAGAAAAGCAGCTGACAAAGCCGCCGCCGCGCCAAAGGAAATCAATGGCCGGAACGGCCCCGATCCGGCCCGCTATGGCGATTGGGAGAAAAAGGGTATTGCGATCGATTTTTGAGATCGCCCGCCAGCGTGTCAGGCTGCCAGCGCCTCGCTCACCCGCTTGCGGATTTCAGGCAGTGTAAACGGTTTTTGCACCACATCGATGACGACGCTGGAAAGGCTTTCGGCGCGTTCGCGCTGATTGGCAAAGCCTGTCATCATCAGGATTTTCTGCCCCGTTTGTGCCCTGGCAATGGAATGACTCATCTCGATGCCGTCCATCAGCGGCATCTGGATGTCTGTCAGAACAAGGTCGAACCCATCCTTGCTGGCGATGAAAAGTTCGAGGCCTTCCTCGCCGTTTTCCGCTTTCACCACACCGTGACGGTCGGTTTCCAGTGCGCGGGCCACAAACTCCCGCACCGAATCGTCATCTTCCACCAGCAGAATGTTCGCCACTTATGCATCTCCCGTTACGACGCCGACAAAAGGTAGCTCTCTGAAGGCGTGCCCCACATCCATGCCATATCCGACAACAAACTTGTCGGGGCATTCAAATCCCACGAAATCCGCATCGATTTCCGCCTTGCGCCGAATAGTCTTGTCCAGCAAGGCAATGATCGCCACGCGATTGGCCCCGCGTTCAAGCATGAGGTCGCGGGTGAATTTCAATGTATTTCCCGATTCCAGAATATCGTCGATCAAGATGATGTCGCGTCCTTCGACCTCCGATTCCACATCCCTCAACAGACGCAATTCACCGGCCTGGGTCCCCGCGCCATAGCTCGACACCGAAATGAACTCCACTTCCGGTGCCATGCCGGCGCGGTGAAAGGCACGAATGAGATCGGCGGCAAACACGAACGATCCCTTCAGGATGGAGACCACCAATATGTTCTTCAGTTCGCTCAAGGCAACTTCCTCGGCGAGTTCTGTGATTCGCCGGTCGATGTCCTCAGCGCTGAAAAGAACTTCAATCTTCTTGTTTCGTACGATGGGCATCAGGTTCTCTTATCGGGAAGTGGAGTTTGCCGTGTTTGCGCCGGCGGCTGGCCTGGTGAAAGCGACAGCCGTGCGGGCACGTCCGGAGACGTCGATCGATGAGGTGACGAAACGCAGTTTGCCATCCGGCTTGATGCTGCCTGCGCCGGTGCGATGCTGCCAGCTCTGGACAATGCGGCCGTTCCCATCGAGAAGCTGAACAACCACATCGCCCGGCGTCTGGTTTTCACCGGCAGTGTTGCGAATCTCGCCAAACACCGTGACCACTGACGAGCCGGATTTCACGATCCGGGTCATGGAAACATCCGCAACGGCCAACTTCCCCAGCCCGGAGGCCGGATTAATCGATGCAGTGGTCACCGGATCGATGGCTGCCTGTTCGAGGTTTTCCGTCATGGCGATGAATCCGGTGGGAATCGTGACTGCAAGGGTGAAAACCGCAACCACCCCGGCGATGGTGCGGGTCAGTGGTACCGATGTGCTGAGGTCGCCCGCGGCCATTGCGGCTTCCTGTGTTCCGCTTTGTGACTCGGAGCGCCTGGCAGCGAAGAAGTCGCCGGTGATGGCGCTGGTTATGCGTCTTTGGCCCGAAAAGTCCGGCTTTGGCTGGTGGTCCTGAAACCGGCCGGCTCCACCTGATTCAGCAAGGCGATGGCCGGAGTCAGCCGGCGTGTGTTCTGAGCCGGCAGGGAGCGGTTCATGATCGATGGTCCTGATCTGCCTGTGATGCCTTTTCATTGCCTGTCTCATGCCCGGTGAAACCTGGACCGGGTGCCCACCACATGGATACCCGCGAATCACCGTCCAAATTCAATTTTCCAAAGACTGACTATCGCCCAATCCTTAACGTATTGTTAACCATGATTAACGCACAAACGCCGCAGGCAGCGCCCAGCGGGTCCGGGGCGCGAAAATGGACGGAGCAGAACGGTGATTCAGTTCGAAAATGTCGGATTGCGCTACGGGCTGGGACCTGAGGTTCTGAGCGATCTGACTTTCGATGTCAGGGCCAACTCGTTCCAGTTTTTGACAGGTCCCTCCGGTGCGGGAAAGACAAGCCTGTTGCGGCTGATGCTGATGTCGCTGAGACCGACGCGGGGGGTGGTTCGCCTGTTTGGCCGCGAGGCCACCGGCATTCCGCGCAACGACATGCCGAACCTGCGCCGCAAGATCGGTGTTGTATTCCAGGATTTTCGTCTGCTCGGACACCTGACGACTTACGAGAATGTTGCCCTTCCCCTTCGTGTCAGGGGAAAGGAGGAAGCCAGCTACCGCACCGATGTCACCGAACTGCTCAAATGGGTGGGGCTGGGTGAACGGATGCATGTATTACCGCCGGTTCTTTCAGGTGGGGAAAAACAACGGGCGGCGATTGCCCGTGCGCTGATCGATCAGCCGGAAATTCTGCTGGCGGACGAGCCGACCGGCAATGTGGACCCTCCCATGGCGCGGCGGCTGCTACGCCTCTTTATCGAACTCAACCGGTCGGGCACGGCGGTGGTCATCGCCACCCATGATCTGGCCCTCATGGATCAGTACGAGGCGCGGCGGCTGGTGCTGACCGATGGCAGGTTACATGTCTATGACTGAGCAACGCCAACCACCGGCAGTCTGGAACCAAGAAACCAAGCCTGATGTGCAGGCCGATGCGGCAAAGCAGGTTTCGGGTGGACGCAGGGGCGGACGGGTCCCCTCGCTTTACAGCGGCAAATCGCTTGTGCCGCGGGACAGGATTGCAGGTCAGGCGCTGCTGGCGGTCATCGCCATCATGGCGTTTCTTGCCTGCCTGACACTGGGCGCGGTGATCCTTGTGCGCGATACCGCACGCGGCTGGCAGACCGATATCGCCAAGGAGGTGACCGTCCAGATCCGGCCGTTTGAAAATGTCGATATGGAAGCCTCAATCAGGAAGGCAAGCCAGCTATTGCTGTCTTTCGAGGGAATTTCTAAAGTCACCGTTCTCAACGATGAAGCGACGGCAAAACTTCTTGAACCCTTTCTCGGGTCTGGTCTGCAGGTGGAAGAGCTGCCAATACCCACCCTGATTACCGTTGGGCTGGAACCTGATTCCAGACCGGATATTGCGGCCATCAAGGAGCGGCTTTCGGCTGAAATCCCAGGTGCATCACTTGATGACCACCGAAACTGGGTCGATCGCCTCAACAACATGGCGGGAACGACGGTGGCTGCCGGCATCATGGTTTTCCTGCTGGTCATGGCTGCAACGGTGCTGACGGTCGTCTTTGCCACACGGGGCGCCATGTCGGCCAATCGCGAGGTTGTGGAGGTTCTTCACTTCGTGGGTGCTGACCGCGCCTTTATTGCCAGGGCATTTGAAACCCATTTTCTGCGTGTTGGCATGATGGGCGGCCTTGGCGGCGGATTGGCGGCGATTTTCGTCTTTATCGGCCTGGGTGTGTGGACCTCGATGAGCCGTGCTACGCCACAAGGCGATCAAGTCAGTGCTTTGTTCGGAACCTTCGCCGTCGGGCCCTGGGGAGTGCTTGGCATTGTCATGGTCGCTGTGGCCATTGCGGTTCTGACCGGATTGACGTCACGCTTCACGGTGATGCGCCATGTGGGGCAGTTGGAAAGCTACGGGCTGAAATCCTGATTTTCGCCGCAGACGGGAATGGTGCGGGCTCTTTTCAAAATGAGCGAAAGGCGATAGGCCACAGGCTGGTCTCATATGGAACCGAACCGTGCTCTATATTCGTTCTGCGCTTTTTACTGTCCTGTTCTATCTCAGCAATGCGGCCCAGATGATTTTCTGGGCGCCGGTATTTTTCATCATGCCGAGGATGGAAGCGTGGAAGGTGGTCAAGTGCTGGGCCTACAGCCACCTGTGGCTTCAAAACAGGATCTGCGGCACGTGCTATGACTTTAGGGGGCTTGAAAACATCCGGCCCAACGCCAATCAGCTGGTTGCTTCCAAACACCAGTCGGCCTGGGAAACCTACACCATGGTGTTGTTTTTCAAGGATGTGAGCTACATCCTGAAGCGCTCGCTCATCTTCATTCCGGTATTTGGCTGGTATGCCGCCAAAATGAGGGTGGTTCCGATCGACCGCAGCCGCGGCAAGGAAGCGCTTAAATCCATTACCGCCAATGCCCGCCGCTACATGGCGGAAACCGAGCGGCAGATCATCATTTATCCGGAAGGTACCCGCAAACAGCCCGGCGCCGAGCCGGCATACAAATACGGCATTACCCATCTTTACCGCGATCTCAAGGTGCCTGTGCAGCCGGTGGCGCTGAATTCCGGCCTGTACTGGGGACGGCGCTCACTGGTGGTACATCCGGGCACCATTGTTATGGAGTTTCTGCCGATGATCGAGCCGGGCCTGCCCGGCGAAGCGTTTTCCGCCCGGCTGGAGCAGATGATCGAAACAGCTTCCAACCGTCTGATTGCAGAATCTGCAGCGTCCGATCACCCACCGCCGCTGGCGGTTGAACTGGTGCGATCCGGCCAGGTGGCGGCCTAGGTCATGTATCGATGGACTATAGCTGACTGCACAGTTTCTCCAGCACGTGGTCGCGAATGCCAAGCCGGTTGAGGGACTTGACCGTATTGAGCACGTAGTCCCGGTTGGCACCGGATTTTCCGGTTGCGCCAGCAATTGTTCCGGCAAGTTCGTTCAGGGGCTGCGGTGGTGCATACTGTTCGTGCTTGCGATCGACCACATAGGTAAGCGCCCGGACCTTTCTGCCGTCCAACAGACGGATTTTCAGCCATTTCTCCAGATAGACATGGGTCACCAGTTCGCGTTCGCGCAGATAGGCGATGACCACATCGCGTTTTTCGCCGCTGACGCGGCGCGCGATGCCGTGGCAGGAGCCGCCATGATCAAGACCGAGAACCAGGCCCGGGCGTTCCTGCGTTCCGCGATGAACCCAGGAATGCACACACAGCGCACGGTGTTTGCCATGCAATGTCGCCATGTGTTCCTCGACGAACTCAAAGCCGGGACGCCAGAGCAGCGAACCGTAGCCAAAAACCCAAAAATCACCCATAACCCTGCCATGCGGCGCTGGAATCACTGTTGCCGGCAGCCGATTTGCACCGAATCCGGAAACCCAATGGATGAGCCATGCGATGAAGGAAAACAAGGCCGAAACCAAAATGGTAAGAACCGGCATCCTTGCGGGCAAGGTCTGGTTGCTGGCCGCCGTCATTGTCATTCTTGCGGCGGGGCTTTGTGGCGCCTGGTTTTACGGCGCCAACCGGCTTGAACAGGAAATCGCTTCGCTCAAACAGCGGCTTTCCAATGAGGGCGTTGCCGCCGGCTGTGAAGGGCAGGAAATTCGCGGATTTCCTTTCCGTCTTGGCGTATTCTGTAAGGCGTTTTTTTATGCCGACCCGGTCAATGGCGTAACCGTTTCGGGAAATGCAATTCGCTCGGCGGCCCAATTCTACCGGCCCGGCCATGTCGTTGGCGAAACCGATGGCCCGCTAAAGGTCTCGGTGCCGGGACTGGTGCCGCTTCTGATCGATTGGGAGAAGCTGCGGTCGAGCATGCGCGTTTCCATGTCCGGTCTGCGGCGCAGTTCGCTGGTCACTGAAGGTGTCCGTGTGTCTGCGGATGATCTGGGACTAGCTGATCTGCTGGGAACGATAGACGCCGTGCAGTTGCACGTTCTTGCCGGTGACGAGAGCGGAAGCGGCACACCCAAGGACCTTGTTGCCAGCGCGGATATTGATGGCTGGCGGATTGATGATGGCGGTTTGGGTCAGATTAAGCCATTGGATTTGGCTCTTTTGCTGGACGTACGCGATGGCCTTGCCATGGCCATGAGTGGCGAGGATCCGCTTTTGATCTTGCGGTCGCGCGGTGGCGAGATCAGGCTGGCAGAGCTTGAAATATCAACCGGTGACGGGGGCAGGCTGAAAGCGCGCGGGCCTTTGCAACTTGGCCGGAACGGAAAACTGTCCGGCGAGGTTGAGCTCGATCTCGACGATCCGCAAAAACTCGTCGAATATGCGGCAAGCATCTTTCCGCCGGCGCGTGACGTGCTCGGCGATGTGGTATCCTATCTTGATGCCTTTGCTTCCAACACGGCAGGACGCACAAAGATACGCGGGTTGAAACTGACCTTGCGCGACAACAAGGTCCTGCTCGGCTTTATCGAACTTGCCGAACTTCCGCGTTTGTACTGATAATCTCAGTTGTCCTGGGAGTAAGGCCGGAACAGTGTGTCCTTCAGCGCATCGTCCGGTTCATCGGGCTGCTGGGAGATATGCTCCTTTTCGATCACCTTCCGGCGGGTGGAGCGGCTGACGGAAAACAGCTTTTCCAGTGTGTCTCCGTCTCCTTCCTCGATTGCCCTGGCGCAAGCCTCCATGTCGGTGATGAAACTGCGCAACGCTTCCAAAACGGGCTCCCGGTTCATCAGGAAAATGTCGCGCCACATGACCGGATTGGAAGAAGCAATGCGGGTAAAATCCTTGAAGGCACCGGCGGAAAACTGGATGACCGGCGAGTGATCCTTGTCCTCTTGGGCGAGGGCTGTGTGAAAGATCGAAAAAGCGGCAAGATGGGGAACGTGACTGGTAATCGCCAGGGCCATATCGTGGCGGGCAGGGCTCATGACCTCGACCCTGGATCCCATCGCTTCCCAGAAACGCCGGGTGCTGTCTATGGCGGTTTCCTCGCTTCCTTCCGGCGGCGTCAAAATGCACCAGCGGTTTACGAAGAGACGGGGCAGTCCGGCATCCGGGCCTGAAAATTCGGTGCCGGCCAGAGGATGGGCCGGGACGAAGTGAACGCCAGGAGGAATGATCGGCAGGCATTCGGCGACCACGCCCTGCTTGACCGAGCCCACATCGGACAAGATCGCGCCCGGTTTCAACACCGGCGCCATCTCGCCGACGACCTGGCTGAAGGAGCGTACCGGAACACAGCCGATGATCATGTCGGCGCCGCTGGCAGCCTCGGCGGCGGTTTTGACGATGCGGGCTTCCCCCAGGCCCAGTTCGAGCAGACGCTTGCGCACCTTTGGCGAAGCATCGGTGACAACGGTTTCGCGCGCCAGCTTGCGTTCATAGACGGCGCGGGTGATCGACGAGCCGATCAATCCCTGACCGATGATTGCAAGCCTGCCGATAACCGGGCGCATGGTTCAGTTCCCCGATCCGGAAAGAAATTCCTTCAGCGCCCCGACAACGGCGCGGTTGGAATCTTCCAGACCGACGGTCATGCGCAGGGCGTTGGGGAAACCGTAGCCGCCGACGGCGCGCAGCACGAGTCCCCGCCGGGTAAGAAAGGCATCCGCTTTACTGGCACTCTTTCCTGGCTCATCATCGGGGAAATGGACGAGGATGAAGTTACCCACAGAGGGGGTAACGCGCAGGCCCAGCTGTTCCAGTTCGCCAGTAAGCCATGCCAGCCACTTGTCGTTGTGGGCGATGGAGCGGTCGACATGGGCACGGTCGCGCATGGCTGCCGCCCCTGCAGCAATTGCCATTGCATTGACGTTGAACGGGCCGCGCACCCTTTCAAGGGTTTCGATGATCTGCCGTGAGGCAAATGCCCAGCCGACCCGCAGGGCCGCCAAACCATGTATCTTGGAGAAGGTGCGGGTCACAATCACATTGTCTGCGGAAGCTGCCAGTTCCATACCCGATTCGTAATCGTTTCTGCGGACATATTCCGCATAGGCGGCGTCCAGCACCAGCAGAACATTTCCCGGAAGTCCGGCATGAAGCCGGCGCACTTCATCGATCGGCAGATAGGTGCCGGTCGGGTTGTTGGGATTTGCCAGAAACACCAGCCGGGTTTTATCCGTCACGGCAGCTAGAATTGCATCGACATCGGCGCGCTCGCGGCTTTCCTTTACCGAAACGGGGACGGCGCTGTTTGACAGGGCAACGATGCGGTACATCAGGAAACCGTGCTCGGTGAAGATAACCTCGTTGCCGGGCTGCAGATAGGTGCTGCCAATCAATGACAGCAGTTCATCCGAACCATTGCCGCAGACAAGGTTCTCCGTATTGAGGCCGTGCATATCGGCGATCGCCTGCTTCAATTCGGATGCGGAACCATCAGGATAGAGTTCCATTTTTGACGCAATGCCTGCAATTGCCTGCTGTGCGGCAGGGCTGGCTCCCAACGGTGTTTCGTTTGAAGAAAGCTTGTGCAGCTTTACCCCGGCGGGCGCCGCGGATTTGCCGGGTACGTAGATGTCGATGTCCATCACGCCCGGCTTTGGCTGCAATTGACCAGAATGCATGGCTTGTTTCCACTGGTTGCTGTGTTCCGGCGCAGCCGGAAATCTGTTTGCACAGGCGCGAAAGGCTTTAGGACAACACGCTGGCAAAATCAAAGGATGAATCAGCGCAAGCGGTGCCCACTGCCTGCGATTGCCCGTTTTTCAGTGCGCGCACTCGGCCTTGCGCGTTGCCCGATGCGGGCGCCCTGGGGCGCAAGAACGGGAACGGGGACTTTTCTGGCCTTGCGGGCTTTTGCCGGTATTCCCTGGTAAAGCCGCTTGCTGGCGGTCACCACATGAGCGCCGCAGAAAACCGGCCAGATTTTCCGGCCGATGCGCTCGATGAACGGATACAGGCGCAGCATCCAGGCAATGCGGATTGGCGGAAAATCAAGGCAGCCGTCCCATTTCGACGGGGTAAGTCTGGCCTTGCGAAGCAGGGTCGCCAACTGTCCGCGCGAGAAAGGGCGCCCGTTGCCAAAGGGCGTATGCTCAAAGCGGGTCCACAAGCCCCGCCGGTTTGTGGCTATCAGGATCAGCTTTCCCTCCGGGACCAGAACCCGCCAGACTTCATCAAGGACAAGGCTGGGGTCAAAGGTGTTCTCAAGAACATGCAACAACACGGCGCATTGCACCGATGACGTTGCAAGCGGCAACTCGTCATCATCCACCAGCGCGGTCCGGCCTGCAGTGCCAAGCGGCCACTGCACGGCACCCTGGCGGGCGGGCATCAATATAACGGCCTTGTCCGTGGTCTTAAGCAGTTTGTTGAAAACCGGCACCGGATAGCCCAGCCCCACGACATCAATGTCTGCGGGCAGGCCGCCATTGCGCTGCAGGGCGGAGACCATCGAGGCTACCGCCCGGTGCCCCAGCGGCGTGGCATAAAATTCTCTCAGATCGACGACGTCAACGGACATGGTTCAGTTACCGGACCTGCTTTGTACAAAGGATGGCGGCTTTGTGCCGGACATGACGTTTCAGCCGATCATTCCATAAACGATCAGCGCCTGGCCGGCAAAATAGAGAAACCACACAAGATAGGGCATGGAACGCCGTATCAAGGTGTTGGTGAGCGGGGTGAACTTTTCCTGTGCCAGGATGATGTCCGACACCATGAACAAGGCAATTCCTGCCAGAACGATCTGGCCGGGATCGGCTGCCTTTGCGGTAAACGCCATGGCGGCAATCGCAAAGGCATAGATCACGACAGGGACTTTCAGGCCATCAAGATGCGGCCACAGGCGAAACAGCACAGAAGCGATCAGCGCCAGCAGGATCAGGGCCAGCAGAGCCATGTCGCCCGTCAGGAGATGATCGGGTGAAATCAGGGAAACAAAATGGGCGGCATACAGCAGATGCCCGAGGAGGAATGCTCCAAGCCCCAATAGAAAATTGGGTTCCCCCTCGAGGGAAAGAAACCAGTCCCCGGCGGCACAGGCGGCAAGCGCCAGAACCACCTGCACCGGCAGGCCGGCCAAAAAAGCGGCGAGCGTGAGCAATGCAACGGGCACCGTCTTTGCTGCGCTGCGGAAGGCGTTTTCAGGACGATGGATGATGAAAACGCCGTAGATCAGCGCAATGGCGCTGGCAGCGATAATGATCAGGATCGCGAGGTCAGGC
The DNA here is from genome assembly GCF_001953055.1 of Salaquimonas pukyongi. Taxonomy (NCBI): domain Bacteria; kingdom Pseudomonadati; phylum Pseudomonadota; class Alphaproteobacteria; order Hyphomicrobiales; family Salaquimonadaceae; genus Salaquimonas; species Salaquimonas pukyongi. Next base: position 3,131,259 of record NZ_CP019044.1, read on the forward strand.
ATATTCCCCCTGGAGCGCGTTTTGGGACGGCAGTTACAGCCCCCAATGCCACCGGCTGTTGCAGGATCGGTCAGCCATACCCCAGTGGAAGGGGAATGCCAACGGGGTGGTTTCCTGCAGGCGTGAAGTCACTTTCGCCCGAAGCACAAAAAGAGCCCGCAGGCTTTGCGTAGCCCGCGGGCGCAATTTCAACCAACGGAAGTTGGACGGTCAGCCGCGCTCTACGCAGAGTGCGACACCCATGCCACCGCCGATGCACAGCGTGGCAAGTCCCTTCTTCGCGTCACGCCGCTTCATTTCGAAAAGCAGGGTGTTGAAGACGCGGGCGCCCGATGCGCCGACCGGATGGCCAATGGCGATGGCGCCGCCATTGACGTTGACGATGTCGGGGTTCCAGCCCATGTCCTTGTTCACTGCGCAGGCCTGGGCCGCGAAGGCTTCGTTTGCCTCGACGAGGTCGAGGTCCTCCACCTTCCAGCCGGCTCTCTCCAGTGCCTTGCGCGAAGCGGGGATCGGGCCGGTTCCCATGATTTGCGGGTCGACGCCTGCAGTGGCCCATGAAACGACACGTGCCAGCGGAGTGATGCCACGTTTTTCGGCTTCCGCCTCGGTCATCAGCACCACGGCCGCAGCCCCGTCATTGATCCCCGATGCGTTGGCTGCGGTTACCGTTCCTTCCTTGTCGAAGGCAGGGCGCAGCTTGCCGACGCTGTCCATGGTGACGCCGTGCTTGATGTATTCATCATCTTCCACCACGGTTTCGCCCTTGCGGGTTTTCACCGTGAAGGGAACGATTTCGTCCTTGAACTTGCCCGCCTTCTGGGCGGCTTCAGCCTTGTTCTGTGAGGCAACCGCGAATGTGTCCTGTTCCTCGCGGGTCAGTTGCCACTGGCGGGCCACGTTTTCCGCCGTATTGCCCATGTGATAGCCGTAGAAGGCATCGGTCAGGCCATCCCTGATCATGGTATCGACCATTTTCAGATCACCCATCTTCACACCGCCGCGCAAATGGGCGCAATGGGGTGCCATGGACATGGACTCCTGGCCGCCCGCGACAATAACATCAGCATCGCCCGTTGCGATCTGCTGCATGCCAATGGCAACGGCACGCAGGCCCGATCCGCAAAGCTGGTTAAGGCCCCAGGCTGTGGTTTCATCGGGACATCCGGCATTGCGCGCAGCCTGACGGGCTGGATTCTGCCCCTGTCCTGCAGAAAGAATCTGGCCGAGGATGACCTCATCGACTTCCTTTGCATCGACGCCGGCGCGCTCCAGCGCACCTTTAATGGCCACCGATCCCAGATCGTGTGCCGGAACATTGGCAAACGATCCGTTGAACGCGCCCACGGGTGTGCGTGCGGCGCTTGCGATGACGATTGCTTCTTTACTGCTCATTGTAATTGACCCTCGGTTCAGCCATATGTGTGGTAACCTGCCGGGCAAGACCGGATTTGAGCCGGATCCCGCCGTTGAAATGTCTTGTGTGACATGAATTCCGATCCATGCCAATTAAACTTTCTGTCCGGTTATTCCTGCAGTCTTGCCATGCATTGAGATCATGACCAGCGGCTATCTTACCCATCCCCTGCCCCGAAAAAAAACCGTTCCGGTGATGATCGGACAAGTAACCTGCGGCGGCAGTTCTCCGATTGTGGTGCAATCGATGACCAATACCGATACGGCGGATATCAGTGCGACGGTCGAGCAGGTCGCCGCGCTTGCGGCTGCCGGTTCCGAACTGGTTCGCATCACGGTGGACCGTGACGAGGCCGCCGCTGCCGTGCCGCATATCCGCGAGAAGCTGCTGGCGCGCAATGTCGATGTACCGCTGATCGGCGATTTTCACTATATCGGCCACACCTTGCTGGCAGATCACCCGGCCTGTGCGCAAGCGCTCGACAAGTACCGGATCAATCCCGGCAATGTGGGCTTCGGGGAAAAGAAGGACCGCCAGTTCGCCGCGATCATCGAGACGGCAATCCGCAACAACAAGCCGGTGCGCATTGGCGTCAACTGGGGTTCGCTTGACCAGTCCCTGCTGACCCGGCTGATGGATGACAACAAGAAGAGCGGATCGCCCCTGTCGGCCCGTGAGGTGATGCGCGAAGCGGTCATCCAGTCGGCGCTGCTTTCGGCCGAGCTTGCCGAGGAGATCGGGCTGGACCGTTCGGCGATCATTCTGTCTGCAAAGGTCAGCCAGGTGCAGGATCTGATTGCAGTCTATACCGGCCTGGCGGAGCGCTCCGACCATGCCTTGCATCTTGGGCTGACCGAGGCCGGCATGGGCTCGAAAGGCATAGTTGCTTCTTCGGCCGCCCTGGGCATTCTGTTGCAGCAGGGCATTGGCGACACGATCCGCATTTCACTGACGCCCGAGCCGGGGGGGGACCGCACCCGCGAGGTACAGGTTGCCCAGGAACTGCTGCAAACCATGGGGTTTCGCACCTTCGTTCCGGTGGTTGCCGCCTGTCCTGGCTGCGGGCGCACCACGTCGACGGTGTTTCAGGAGCTTGCCCAGAAGATCGAAGGCGATCTGAGACGCAACATGCCTGTTTGGCGGGAAAAATATCCGGGTGTGGAAGCGCTGAACGTTGCCGTGATGGGCTGCATCGTCAATGGTCCCGGAGAATCAAAACATGCCGATATCGGCATCTCGCTTCCCGGCACGGGAGAGCAGCCCGCTGCACCGGTGTTCATCGACGGCAAAAAGGCCGCCACGCTGCGCGGACCGGATATCGCGTCGGAATTCGAGACGATGGTGCATGCCTATATCGAGAAACGATTTGGGCAGGGTTAAACCGCTACCGTAACGAAGTGTAATCTCTTAGTGGGCTTGCGCGGTTATGCCGGCAAATGAACTTCCAGGTTCATTGCCGAGGCCAGGGCTTCCACGTGTTTGAGGCAATCATTGTCCGGCGGGCCGTTTTCGGCCCAGTTGAGGACCGTCTCATCCAGCATCACGATGTCGGCCGGGACCGAGCGCAGACGGTCAAAGGCGGCAGGCGAGGCGCTGAAGCGGTTAATCCTTATTCGGCAGCCAAGGGAAGCAACGGATTTGAGAAAGCTCACGGCTTCCGGTTTGCCGCTCAGGGCGAAGGCTTCGGATATTCCAACAACCAGCCGCGGGGCTGCGTTGCCGGTGGCAGCCAGACCAGTGGACAGTTTTGCCATCCAGTCTGAGTCCAGAATTGTATCACGGGAGACGTTGAGCAGGTAGACATCCGAACCGGGTTGTTCCAGCGCGGCCAAAACGGTGTCCAGCGCCTTCAGATCAATATGCCGTGTCAGATCGAGCTCGCGGCCAAGATCGAAGAAACTGCGTTCTGCATCAGAACCGGCATCCTCTTTACCGGAGGTTGCAAAGCCCATCTTAAGCTCAAAAAGCCGCTCCCCGCCGAAGGTCACCCCTGCGTCCTTGAGGCAGGTTTCGACGGTATCTTCGCGAATTGCCGCCAGCACCTTTGCTGAAAGCCTGGCTTTGCGGCGGTTCTCCTCAAGTTTCAGAGGGTCTGCCGAATAGACGTTGACGCGGTGGGCCACGTCGCTTCGTACCGTGCGAAGGGCCTTGTAGGCGTTGCCGATCACTTCCCTGGGCGTGTTACCGTGGCGGGGCAGGAAACAGGCGCCGATGACCGAGTTGATACTGATCGGCCCTGCTGCGGTTTCCAGCGGCTCGGCGGAAACCGCCTTCAACAGACGCGTTGCTGCATCGAAAACCTCCGCTGGAGGACAATCCCGCAGGATGAGTCCGAACTTTGCGCCGGAGAAGCGGCAGACCACATCGTCGCCCCGAAGGCGGGAAGCCACTCGTTTGCCGGCTTCGCGCAATACCTCATCGCCTGTTTCAAACCCGTGAACGTCGTTGATCGTGTCCATGTGATCAAGGCTCATGATCAGGAATGTCGAAATGGAACCCCGGTTCTGCGCATCCCGGATGGTTGTTACAAGGCATTTTTCCAGTGAACGCCGGTTGGGCAGACAGGTCAGGTCATCGAAATCCGTCTGCCGGCGCAGGTCCTCTTCCCGTTTGCGGCGGTCGTTGATGATGCGGATCGATCCTTCCGCGTGGCGGGGTTTGCCGTTTCCGTCCGGATACCAGCAGCCGGTGTCCTCGATCCACAGGGGCGTGTCTTCCTTCGTGGCCGGGTGCAACAGGTAAACGCACTGATAGGGGACGGGGCCATCGTTCTTGCCGGTGCCTGCTGCGGAAACAATGACGCCGAAACGGGTTTGCTGACTTTGAGAAGACAGCATCGACTCGAAACTGCGGCCTTTCAGGTGGCGGGTTTCGGTTTCCGGCAAGCCTAAAAGGCCGGAAAAATTGCGGCTCCATTCGATCCGGTCGGAGCGGATGTCCCAGACATAAAAGGCTTGCCCCGTTGCTGCGACAATGGTTTCGGCTGCTTCATGCAGTTTGGCCAGCGCACTGGAAATGCCCTTTGCCGAAAGGCCGGATTGTACCGTTTGCTGCTTACTGTGTTCAGGCGCGGTGGCGGCTTTGTTGCTTGGCATGTCTGTTTCCCGGAATAACCCCGGGGCAATCATGCCTGAGATTTGTTAACAGCGGGAAAATCTCCTTGGGGAAGATGCCGTGATGTCAGTAGCCGGCAGCATGCCCGTCCTTGCGGGGGTCGGAAGCACCGATCAGAACGCCTGACTGACGGTCAATGGCCACCATCTGCCCGCCGCCATGCAGGCCGCCCGGGGCAGTTTCATGACCGCGCCCGGCAAGCCCTGCCTTAATGTGCGGACCGATGCCCGATTCAGCTGCCAGCACGCCATCGGGCCGCCAGAACAGGCGAGGAAAGTCGATCGCCTGTTGCGGGTCCATGCCGTATTCGAACATGTTCTGCAGCACGTGCGCCTGCCCGGCAGGCTGATAAGCGCCGCCCATTACCCCGAAGGAAAAAGCAGGCAGGCCGTCTTTCAGCACCATGCCGGGAATGATGGTGTGCATCGGGCGTTTGGCGCCGCCGATGGCATTGGGATGACCTTCCCTTACCACAAAGCATGAGCCGCGATTTTGCAGCGCAATGCCCGATTTGCCGGTCACAATGCCGGTTCCAAAGCCCGAATAGACCGAATTGATGAAGGAAACAGCCAGCCCGTCGCGGTCCACAACCGAAAGATAGATCGTATCGGCATCGGGCAGTTCGGGAAGGGTGATATCATCATTACGCCTTTCGGGATCGTACTGGCGCAACAGCGCCATTGTCGTTTCTTCCGAAAGCATGGCCTTCACACCGGTCTTCGCCGTAGCCGGATCGCTGACATGAGCATCGCGCATGGCATAGGCGAGGCGGGCGAACTCTATCGACTGGTGGAACCGCTCCGCAGACAGCGCGTCATGACGCCCCCCGCCCATGGTGAGCAGATCGAGAATGATGAGCGCGGTAATGCCCTGGCCATTGGGCGGAATTTGAAGCACTTCGTGATCGTGGTAGGTGGTGCGGATTGGTTCCACCCATTCGGCGCTGCATTTCGCCAGGTCTTCCTCGCTCAAAAAGCCGCCCAGGGCCTGAACGGTGCCGGCAATTTCCGCCGCAATCTGGCCCAGGTAGAATGCATCCGCGCCCTCCCTGGCGATCCGCGAAAGGGTCTGACCGAGAGCGGGAAGCCGGATTTTCTGCCCTACACCCGGTGATGTGCCGTCGAACAGGAGGTGTTTTGCGGCGCCTTCATTGTCCGCGAGTTTGCCGGCAAGTCCATGCCAGTCATGGGCAACACGCGGGGCAACGGGAAAACCACCCTCGGCGTAATCCACGGCATCGGCAAACAGCCGCGCCCAGTCCATGGCGCCGAACTTGCGGTGGAGCAACTCCCAGCCTCGCAATGCACCGGGTGCAGTCACTGCGTGGGGCGAAGTATCGGCTATTTCCGAAATTCCGTTTTCAAGATACCAGGCGAGCTTTGCGCCCGCTGCGGCACGGCCCGAAGCGTTAAGGGCATGAATGGTGCCCGAGGGCTCGCCAACAAAGGCGAAACAATCTCCGCCGATGCCGGTCATGTGCGGTTCCACCACACACAGGGTTGCAGAGGCGGCGATGGCTGCATCCACGGCGTTTCCACCCTCGCGCAGCACGGTCAAGGCGGTGCTGGTTGCCAGCGGATGTGATGTCGCAGCCATCGCATTCGCGGCATAGACCGGGGATCGGCCGGGCTGATCGAAATTGCGGGACACGGTGTCAGGCATTGCTTTCAGGCGGCATCGGGGACGGGATCAATATCCACCTCCCACGGAGACGTCCCTGGTTGCGGACCGGATGGAAACTGAAAACCCGGAAATCACATCGACCAGTGCGATCATCATCAGGATGAAAAACACCGAATGGACCGCCGACGGCACGAGCAGAAACTCGACCAGAAATGCAATGAATACAAAGGTCGACAGCAGATGATCGATGATGGAATTGGCGCCGATGCGGGTCGATTTGAGGATTTCAACGAACAGCAGTATCAGCGCGAAGGTGATCATGAGTTCGCCCAGCGTCATGACCCAGGTGGCGCCGGACAGCATGCCGAGGGAGAATATCTCGTTCTGCCAGACATCGTTGCTGCCCGATGTTGCAGAAATTCCCAGGGCGAGCACGTTGTAGATGATGAAGGGTACGATCATCAGGGGAATGTTGGCCAGCATGCTCTGCTCCTTGTGGTCCGGTGATGGCATGAAGTTAGCCGATGCAGCGACAGTAGCAAATGGCCATCTGCCCCAAAGGCAACAAAAAAGGCCGGTGAACCGGCCTTCATTGCGTCTGATATGCTGGAAACTTCAAAGAAGTCAGATGTTGTCTTTCGGCTCCAGAATCTGGCGGCCGCGATACATGCCCGTTTTCAGGTCGATGTGGTGCGGACGGCGCAGTTCGCCGGAATCCTTGTCTTCAACATAGGCAGGCTTCTTCAGGGCATCGGCCGAACGGCGCATGCCGCGCTTGGAACGGCTAATCTTGCTCTTTGGTACAGCCATGGTCTTGCTCCATTTTAATTCCGGTCATGGATCGGTGCGGGCCCAATCGAGGAATTCCATTTTGTTCGGTCATCGGAAAAAAGCGGATCCAGCCTTCAAGGCACGGCGTTTCAACGCCCAACGGATCCCGGCAACCTTGTCCGGCGCGGCTTATACTAGCCTCAGGCCGTTTTGAGAAGGGGGCGAAAGCAATTTTTTCCGCCAGTGCAAACAGTTCATTCAAAACACTTTACATAGGCGCCGGAGCGCTTTGCGCGCTTTTCGATCACCCGGGCCAGCCGGGAAAGCGATTTTGTCGGCTTTGCCGGATTGCGGTCCTTGGGATTGGGAAGGGCAACCGTCAGCAGGGCGGCCTGGCGCCGGGTCAGTTTGGCGGAGGAACGGTTGAAGTAATGCCGGCTTGCAGCCTCAATGCCGAACACGCCTTCATCAAATTCTGCGATGTTGATGTATATCTCGAACAGGCGTTTTTTTGACCAGACAAGATCGGCAAAGATCGCATAAGGGACTTCGAACACCTTGCGGATGAAGGAGCGGTGCGGCCACAGGAACAGGTTCTTCACCGTCTGCATGGGAATTGTACTGGCACCACGGGGGCGTTCGCCGTCCAATGCGTCTTCAATCACCGCGTTCAACTCGGCAAAATCAACGCCGTAATGGGAGCAGAACTGGCCATCTTCCGACATGACCACGGATTGGAAAACGAAGGGCGAAATGTTTTCAAGCGCCACCCATTGCCGGTCCACAGGCTTGCCCAGGAGCGCCCTTCCCACCATGAGCGTTGAAACGGGCTTGGTGCCGGGCAATCCATAAACCAGCGTGAAGGCTGCCGGAAGCAGAAGCAGGATCGCCACCAGCCAGACGAGCGGGCGTATCCGCCGGTTTGCAAGCCACCGGCGCCAGAATGCTGGTCTTTTCGCACGTCCCGGTTTTTTTGCCATGGCGGCGTGGCAGGTTTCTGTTTGTTGATCCCATCAGGTTCCACAATGGCTCTACCCCGTGCAGGAGACGGAATCCAGCCTGCATCAACCGCGCCAACGCTGAGCCAGCCTGCTTGACCTTCGCTGGCCAGCCTGCAAATGCGTGGGGTGGAAGTGCGTGTTTGCAGCAGGCAGGGCAATGGACAGGTTTGAAAAAAGGCTTCTGGCGACCGCCAGCCGGGTCAGTGATGCACTTGACGACCAGCTTGCTTCACAGCGCCGGCAGGGTGAAATCTCAAGGCCCGAACGACTTATGTCGGCAATGCGCCATGGTGCGCTCAACGGCGGAAAGCGCCTGCGCCCTTTTTTGGTCCTGGAAACCGCCGCCCTGTTCGGCGTGAGCGAGAATGAAGCCATGCCGGCGGCACTGGCGGTGGAATGTGTGCACTGTTATTCCCTCATTCACGATGACCTGCCGGCCATGGACGATGACGACCTGCGCCGTGGCCAGCCGACCGTGCACAAGGCTTTTGACGAGGCAACGGCCATCCTTGCCGGTGACGGGCTGCTGACGCTGGCCTTCGAACTGCTTGGCGATGATGAATGCCATCACAATGCGGCCATCCGCTGCGAACTGGTGGTTGAACTGGCCCGATCTGCCGGGCTTGGGGGCATGGTTGGCGGGCAGATGCTTGATCTGCAGGCGAGCGTTCAGCCGCCCAATGACGCCGCCATCCGAACCCTACAGGCGATGAAGACGGGAGCCCTGTTGCGCTTTGCCTGCGAGGCAGGTGCCATTCTCGGCGGCGCTGCGACTGCCGAACGGGCCGTTCTGCGTGCTTTCGGGGAGAAAACCGGTCAGGCGTTTCAGCTTGCCGACGACATTCTCGATGTCGTTTCAAGCGACGAAGCCATGGGCAAGCGGGTCGGCAAGGATGTGGCGATGGGCAAGGGAACGCTGGTTGCGACCCTTGGCCTGGAAGGTGCTAGGCAGACAGCGGAAAGACTGGTTGAAGAGGCAGATGCGCTGCTGGACGGGTTTGGCGATCGCGCCGATGTGCTGAAAAGCTGTGCCCGCTATATCGTATCCCGCAACCAGTAGGCGGCAAAGTCTTGGCCTGGCTGGCCATTACCCGGCTGCCAGAAGCTTGCGCCGCATTTCATCGACAATGGCATCGGAAACAACCCGGATGCGCTCGAGCCTGGCATAGTCCTCGTGAACGATGAAATAGAAGGAGCGGGTAAAGCTGATTTCCTTTTCCAGCACCTTGCGCAGTTGCGGGTATTGCCTGGCGATGAAATCATGGATGATACAAACGCCACCATGTCTCAGCGTTGCCTCAAGCTGAACGTGAACGCTGGTCGAGGTCAGATGCGGCTTGATGTCGGGACCAAGCAGGGGAATGTAGTCCAGTTCCTTGTCGTAGATCAGATCCGGGACATAGGCGATGCCGCGAAGCTGCTTGAGATCTTCCACCTTTTCGACCTTGGGGTGGGAATCGAGATATTCCTGTGTGCCATAAAGATGGAGTGTGTAGTCGGCAATCTTGCGGTATTTCAGCCGGCCGGAAGTTGGCGCGGACACCGCAATGGCAATGTCCGCTTCGCGCTTTGAAAGCGAAAAGGTGCGTGGCAGGGCGACAATCTGCAATTCAAGCTCGGGGTGGGTACGGCACAGTTCGATGGCGATGTCGGTCAGGACATAGGAAGCAACCCCTTCGGGCGCGCCGACCCGCACCACACCGGAGATCATCTGGTTCTGACCGCCGATTTCAGCCTGGGCGTGAATGGCGCTGGATTCCATGGCCTCGGCAATGTCCACCAGACGCTGGCCGGCATCGGTCAGGCTGTAGCCCTGGGGCGAACGGTCAAACAGGTTGATGTTAAGGGCCGTCTCCAGCGCTTTCATGCGCCGGCCCACCGTCGCATGGTCGACTCCAAGCTGCTGGCCTGCCTGGCTCAACCGGCCGGTTCGTGCGACCGACAAAAAGAATCGGTAATCGTCCCAGTTCACGGCAACCCCCTTGCGGCTTTGCTGTATCATTCCGCCTGTCCCAGGCCGAAAAATCTGGCTTGGGGAATTCTTTGCACTGGACATACAGCACAGCAGTATGTGCGTATATGCACAACAAGGAAGGATTTTCCAACATTGTCTGGCTTTTTTTGGGCTGATACCCTGCCTGAAAAACCGGGACGCAGTTTCCATTTCCCACGGAGGAGTTTCAAAGATGCGCAAGATCGGGCATTTCATCAACGGCAAGATGGTGGAGGGCACCAGCGGGCGTTTCGCCGATGTTTTCAACCCTGCCACGGGCGAAGTTCAGGCGCAGGTGGCGCTGGCTACCACCCAGGAACTCGACGAAGCGGTTGCTGGAGCTGCTGCCGCCCAGAAAGGTTGGGGGGCGACCAATCCGCAGCGCCGGGCGCGCGTGATGATGAAGTTCGCCGAACTCATCAATCGCGACATGGACAAGCTGGCCGAAGCACTTTCGAAAGAGCACGGCAAGACGCTGCCCGATGCCCGCGGCGACGTACAGCGCGGCCTTGAAGTCATCGAGGTCTGCATGGGCGCCCCGCAACTGCTCAAGGGCGAGTACATGAATGATGGCGGCCCGGGCATCGACCTTTATTCGATGCGCCAGCCTCTGGGCGTGGTTGCCGGCATTACGCCGTTCAATTTTCCGGCGATGATCCCCTTGTGGAAGATGGGCCCTGCCCTTTCCTGCGGCAATGCCATGATCCTGAAGCCTTCCGAGCGCTGCCCGACTGTGCCGCTGATGCTGGCCGAACTCGTTCAGGAGGCAGGTCTTCCCGATGGGGTGCTGCAGGTCGTCAATGGCGACAAGGAATCGGTTGATGCCATTCTCGACAATGAAACCATCCAGGGCGTTGGTTTCGTCGGATCAACGCCGATTGCGCAATACATCTACGGACGGGCCGCCAATAATGGCAAGCGCGCCCAGTGCTTTGGCGGGGCGAAGAACCACATGATCATCATGCCCGATGCCGACCTCGACAAGGCGGCCGATGCACTGGTGGGCGCGGGCTTTGGGGCTGCCGGCGAGCGCTGCATGGCGATCTCGGTTGCCGTTCCGGTCGGCGACAAGACCGCTGACGGATTGCTGGAGCGTCTGCTGCCGCGGGTCGAGAAACTGAAGGTCGGCCCTTATACAGCCGGCGATGATGTCGACTACGGTCCCCTGGTGACCGGCGCAGCCAAGGAACGGGTGACGGGCCTGATTTCCTCGGGCGCTGACCAGGGCGCAAAGCTCCTTGCCGATGGCCGCGATTTCTCCCTGCAGGGTTATGAAGACGGCTTCTTTGTGGGGCCGACCCTGTTTGACAATGTCACGGCGGACATGGACATCTACAAGGAAGAGATTTTCGGTCCGGTGCTGTCCACCGTGCGGGCTTCTTCCTATGAGGATGCCCTGAAGCTGGCCATGGACAATGAGTATGGCAATGGCACGGCGATCTTCACCGCCGATGGCGATACGGCGCGCGATTTCGTCAACCGGGTCAATGTCGGCATGGTCGGCGTCAATTTCCCGATCCCCGTTCCGCTTTCCTACTTCACCTTTGGGGGATGGAAGAAGTCGGCCTTCGGCGATCTCAACCAGTACGGTCCCGACGCATTCCGCTTCTATACCAAGACGAAGACGGTTACCGCCCGCTGGTTCTCCGGCATCAAGGAAGGCGGCGAGTTCCACTTCAAGGCGATGGACTGATCCATATTGAAAGGCGGGCAATGCCCGCCTTTCCCATTTGACAGGAGGAGAAACCCCGTTGGATTTTGCGCTAAGCGAGGAACAGCAGGCCATTCAGGAGATGGCCCGGTCCTTTGCCGAAGACAATCTGGCCCCGAACGCGCTTGAATGGGACGAGACCGGCCATTTTCCGGAGGATGTGGTGCGCTCGGTTGGCGAACTGGGCCTTGCCGGCATTTATGTGCGCGAGGATGTGGGCGGCTCCGGCCTTGGCCGCCAGGAAGCGGTGCTGATCTTCGAGGCGCTTGCCCATGGCTGCCCCTCGATCGGCTCCTTCATTTCCATCCACAACATGGTCGCCTGGATGATCGACCAGTTCGGCACCGAGGAACAGCGCCGGACCTGGCTGCCGAAACTGTGTTCCATGGAATTGCTCGCCAGCTATTGCCTGACCGAGCCGGGGTCGGGCTCTGATGCTGCCGCGCTGCGTACGAAAGCCGAGCAGGACGGCAATATGTGGAAGTTGAACGGTGCGAAAGCCTTCATTTCCGGCGGCGGGCATTCGGATCTTTATCTGACCATGGTGCGAACCGGCCAGGATGGCCCAAAAGGAGTCTCGGCGGTGCTGGTGGAAGACGGGACGCCCGGGCTTTCCTTCGGTGCCAATGAGCGCAAGATGGGCTGGCGCGCGCAGCCGACCTCGCAGGTACAGTTCGACGATTGCAAGATTCCGGCAGATTGCCTGCTCGGCGAGGAAGGTGCGGGTTTCAAATACGCCATGGCGGGACTTGACGGCGGGCGGCTCAACATTGCCGCATCAGCCCTGGGGGCAGCCCAGGCGGCGCTGGAAAAGGCGCTTCAATATGCCCAGGAACGCAAGGCGTTCGGAAAGCATCTTGCCGATTTTCAGGCGATGCAGTTCAAGCTGGCTGACATGGAAACCCGGCTGCAGGCGGCCCGAGCCCTGCTTTACAAGGCTGCCTGGAAACTCGACAACAAGACGCCGGATGCCGCCAAGTTCTGCGCCATGGCAAAGCAGTTCGTCACCGATGCGGCGTTTGAAACCGCAAATGACGCGCTGCAGATTCACGGGGGCTACGGCTATCTCGCCGATTACGGCATGGAAAAGATTGTCCGCGATCTGCGCGTTCACCAGATTCTCGAAGGTACCAACGAGATCATGCGCGTGATCGTTTCGCGGGCCTTGCTGGCGGCCTGACGAATGGCTCTTGCAGATGACATTTCAATCCGCCGCACCGGCAAGACCGGACGCATCACCCTGACGCGGCCCAAGGCGCTGAATGCGCTGACCTATGAGATGTGCCTCGCCATTGAAAAGGCGGTCGATGACTGGGTGGAGGCGGGCGACGTCAATCTCATCCTGATCGATGGCGAGGGCGAAAAGGCCTTTTGCGCCGGCGGCGACATCGCCGATCTGTATGCCTCGGGCAGATCGGAAGATTACGCCTTCGGACGTCGGTTCTGGTCCGATGAATACCGCCTCAACGCCAAACTCGCCAATCTGGCCATACCCTATGTGGCGCTGATGGACGGCATTACCATGGGCGGCGGCGTGGGCATTTCAGCGCATGGCTCCGACCGGATAGTCACCGAGCGCTCGATGATCGCAATGCCTGAATGCGGGATCGGCCTTATTCCCGATGTGGGTGGAAGCCTGATCCTTGCCGGGGCGCCGGGCCATTTGGGCGAATATCTTGCCCTGACCGGTTACCGGATGGGGCCGGGGGATGCAGTTCTTTCGGGGTTTGCCGATGTGCAGATGGACAGCGCCGACATGCCGGCGCTTGTCCTGCAGCTTGAGGAAACCGCCGATCTGGCGGCGCTTGCAGGATTTGCCGGGCCCGCCGAAGCGCCTGCGCTGGCGCCGCACCTTGATGCGATCAACCATCACTTCGGCAAGGAAACCGCGCTTTCCTGCCTGCAGTCGCTTGAAGCCGATGGCAGTGAGTGGGCGCAAAAGACCGCAACACTCATCCGCCGGGCCTGTCCGCTGTCGGTTGCCTGTGCCTTTGAGATTGTGCGCCGGGTGCGCGAAAATCCATCGATCGAGAACGCCCTGAAAGAAGAATACCGCTTCACCTACCGCTCGATGTCTGACGGGGAATTTGTCGAGGGCGTGCGGGCGCAGATCATCGACAAGGACCGCAATCCGCAATGGCGGACCGCGCCCCTGGAAAAGGTGACGGAAGAACAGATTGCTGCCATGCTGGCACCATTGAACGAAAACGAACTCGATCTCGCCGGAGGAAACTGAAGTGAGCATCATTGGATTTATCGGCCTTGGCAATATGGGTTTGCCCATGGCCATCAACCTCAAGAAGGCCGGGCACGCGATCCAGGCTTTCGACACCGTTCCCGCCCAGCTGGAAAAGGCGAAGGCGGAAGGAATGGAGATCTGCGCTTCCACCACGGATGCAGCGCGGGGCGCGGACATCGTCGTCACCATGCTGCCGAATGGCGAGATCGTTTCTGCTGTCTACAGCCAGATTGTTCCGGCTGCGACCAAGGGTGCATTGCTGATCGACAGTTCCACCATTGATGTTTCCACGGCAAAGAGCCTGCACGGACAGGCCGGCACTGCCGGGCTGTTGTCGCTTGATGCGCCGGTCTCCGGTGGCGTGGGTGGTGCGGAAGCAGGAACGCTCACCTTCATGTGCGGGGGAAGCGAAGAGGCTTTCGGCAAGGCCAAGCCCGTGCTCGACATCATGGGCGGCAAGGTCATTCATTGTGGTGATGGCGGTGCGGGACAGGCTGCCAAGATCTGCAACAACATGTTGTTGTCCATTTCGATGATCGGGACATGCGAAGCATTCGCCCTTGCTGAAAAGCTCGGGCTTTCCGCGCAGGCAGCCTTCGATGTAATGTCGACCTCATCGGGTTCCTGCTGGTCGGTCAACACCTATTGCCCGGTACCGGGCGTCGGGCCGAAATCACCTGCAGACAACGACTACAAGCCGGGTTTTGCAGCTGAATTGATGCTGAAGGATGCCTCTCTTGCCCAGCAGGCGGCAACCGAGGCGGGTCAGGCAACGCCCATGGGCCAGTATGCGGCCATGCTGTACCGGCATTTTCTTGCCAATGGCGGCGAAGGCAAGGATTTCTCCGGCATTATCGAATATCTCAAACATGCCGAACGGGGGAATGCGTAATGACGCTTGTAGAAACGAAGACCGAAGACGGCGTTGGCCTCATCACGATCAACCGGCCGGATGCGCTTAATGCGGTCAATTCCGAAGTGATGGACGGCCTGATCTCGGCCACCGCCAAGTTCGATGCCGATCCGGAAATCGGCTGCATTCTGATCACCGGAGAAGGCAAGGCCTTCATTGCCGGTGCCGACATCAAGGAAATGCAGGACAAGTCCTATATGGACATGTTTCTTGCCGACAAGCAGGCTGGCTGGGAAGCATTCGCCGCGACCCGTACGCCGATGATTGCTGCCGTCAACGGCTTTGCGCTTGGCGGGGGATGCGAGATCGCCATGATGTGCGACATCATCATCGCGTCTGAAAAGGCGAAGTTCGGCCAGCCGGAAATCAAGCTTGGCGTCATCCCCGGCTGGGGCGGCTCGCAGCGGCTGACAAAAGCTGTCGGCAAGGCGAAGGCGATGGACCTGATCCTGACAGGCCGGATGATGGATGCGGCGGAAGCCGAGCGGTCCGGGCTTGTTGCCCGCGTTGTTAGCCATGACGATCTGATGCAGGAGGCGATGGAGGCGGCAAAGGCCATTGCCGGGTTCGGCGCACCGTCGGTGATGATTGCCAAGGAAGCGGTCAACCGCGCGTTCGAGACAACGCTCAATGAAGGCCTGCGGTTCGAGCGGCGGGTATTTTATTCGCTGTTTGCCACGGATGATCAGAAGGAAGGCATGCGCGCCTTCAGCGAAAAGCGTCCGCCGGAATTCAGGAACAAGTAGGAGAAATCCATGTCCGCATCCGACCCTGTCGTCATTGCAGGAGCTGCCCGAACACCAATGGGCGGTTTTCAGGGGGAACTGTCCGCCATGAGTGCAGCGGAGCTGGGCGGGGCTGCGGTAAAGGCGGCACTCGAAGGCGCCGGCATCGCGCCCGATCAGGTGGATGAAATCATCATGGGCAATGTTCTGGGCGCCGGACAGGGTCAGGCGCCGGCGCGGCAGGCCGCGTTTGCCGCCGGCCTGCCGAAGGAGGTGCCCGCCTCCACGCTCAACAAGATGTGCGGCTCCGGCATGAAAACGACGATGGTGGCCCATGATCAGCTCATGGCCGCAAACGGCTCGGTTGTGGTCGCCGGCGGCATGGAGAGCATGACCAATGCGCCCTATCTGCTGCCGAAAATGCGCGGGGGTGCCCGGCTTGGCCATGGCGAGGTCAAGGATCACATGTTCCTCGACGGGCTGGAAGACGCTTATGACAAGGGGCGTCTGATGGGCACGTTTGCCGAGGATTGCGCGGAGAAATATCAGTTCACCCGTGACGAACAGGATGCCTATGCGATCCGTTCACTGGAAGGCGCCTTAAAGGCGGAAAAAGAAGGCCGGTTCAAAAGGGAAATTGCGCCGGTGACGGTTTCAGGACGCAAGGGGGAAACCGTCATTTCCTCCGATGAGCAGCCGCGCAATGCACGCCCCGACAAGATCCCGAATCTGAAGCCCGCTTTCCGCAAGGACGGCACGGTGACGGCGGCCAATTCCTCTTCGATTTCCGATGGGGCGGCGGCGCTGGTGCTGATGCGCCGGAGCGAGGCGGAAAAGCGCGGGCTCAACATCCGCGCGCGTATCCTCGGCCATGCTTCCCATGCCCAGGAACCGGCCTGGTTTTCAACGGCGCCAATCCCGGCCATGACGAAGCTGATGGAGAAGATCGGCTGGACCATGGACGATGTGGATCTGTGGGAAATCAACGAGGCCTTTGCGGTCGTGCCGATGGCGGCGGAACGTGAAATGGGCATTCCGCGGGAAAAGCTCAACATTCACGGCGGCGCCTGTGCGCTTGGCCATCCCATCGGCGCTTCAGGTTCCCGCATTATCGTGACGCTGCTCAACGCGCTGGAAACCCACGATCTCAAACGCGGCATGACCGGCATCTGCATTGGCGGCGGCGAGGGGACGGCAATGGCCATTGAACGGGTTTAATGGGAACGGGTTTGAGACATTGTGAGCTGTGCAGCAATGCACAATCGGCTGGATGAACGAACCAACGATGGTCGAATTGTTGCACAGTAAGACGCGGTGATATCATTCGCGAAAGTCGCCGCATAAATCCGGCGGGAGGGAAACATGCACGAAATTCTCGATGAACTCGATCGCCGGCGTGAGCAGGCGCGCATGGGCGGCGGCCAGAAGCGGATTGATGCCCAGCACGCCAAGGGAAAGCTGACGGCACGCGAGCGCATCGAATTGCTGCTCGATGAGGGGTCGTTCGAGGAATACGACATGTTCGTTACCCACCGCTGTACCGATTTCGGCATGGCGGATACCAAGATGGCGGGCGATGGCGTCGTTACCGGCTGGGGCACGATCAACGGCCGCATGACCTATGTGTTTTCCCAGGATTTCACGGTCTTTGGCGGGTCGCTTTCGGAAACCCATGCGGCCAAGATCTGCAAGATCATGGACATGGCGATGAAAAACGGCGCACCGGTGATCGGCATCAACGATTCAGGCGGCGCCCGCATCCAGGAAGGGGTCTCTTCCCTGGGCGGTTATGCCGATGTCTTCCAGATGAACACGCTGGCCAGTGGCGTGGTGCCGCAAATTTCGATGATCATGGGACCGTGCGCGGGCGGGGCGGTCTATTCGCCGGCGATGACCGATTTCATCTTCATGGTGAAGGACACGTCCTACATGTTCGTCACCGGCCCCGACGTGGTCAAGACGGTAACGAACGAGATCGTTACTGCCGAGGAGCTTGGCGGCGCCAAGACCCATACGTCGAAGAGTTCGGTTGCCGATGGTGCGTTTGAAAACGACATGGAAGCGCTTATGGCGCTGCGCCGCTTTTTCGATTTCCTGCCACTCAACAACAAGGAGAAGCCACCGAGCCGGCCGTTCTTTGATTCCCAGGATCGCATGGACCGTTCGCTCGACACGCTGATCCCCGACAATCCGAACAAACCCTATGACATGAAGGAGCTGATTACCAAGCTCGCAGACGAGGGCGACTTTTTCGAGCTGCAGGAAGACTACGCAAAGAACATCATCACCGGCTTTATCCGGCTGGAAGGGTCGACCGTGGGCGTTGTTGCCAACCAGCCGCTGGTTCTTGCCGGGGTGCTCGACATCAACTCCTCACGCAAGGCGGCAAGGTTTGTGCGCTTCTGCGACTGTTTCAACATTCCCATCCTGACGCTTGTCGATGTGCCGGGCTTTTTGCCGGGCACCAGCCAGGAATATGGCGGCGTCATCAAGCATGGCGCCAAGCTGCTGTTTGCCTATGGCGAGGCAACGGTGCCCAAGGTGACACTGATCACCCGCAAGGCCTATGGCGGGGCCTATGACGTGATGGCTTCCAAACACCTGCGCGGCGACGTCAACTATGCCTGGCCTTCTGCCGAGATTGCGGTGATGGGAGCAAAGGGCGCGGTTGAAATCCTCTACCGCTCCGAACTTGGCGACAAGGACAAGATCGCCGGGCGCACGGCGGAATATGAAAAGCGCTTTGCCAATCCGTTCGTGGCGGCCGAGCGCGGTTTCATCGACGATGTGATCATGCCCCATTCAAGCCGCAAGCGCATCGCCCGGGCTTTTGCCTCCCTGCGTAACAAGGATCTGCAGAACCCGTGGAAGAAACACGACAACATACCGCTTTAAGGTCGCCGTTAGGGGTTGAGATGTTTGCGAAAGGAAGCTGGCTACTCGTAGGAAGGCATGCAAATGCAAGGTTCAAAGCTGAACCAGAGCGGGTGGGGGTAACGTAATCTTGTCTGGCAATCGGATCGTTTATTTGTTGGCTTGCGCGCGCAACCCTTACGCAGCTTTCCGGTTTGCGGATTGCTGGGTCCTCGGGTCAAGCCCGAGGATGACTACGGAGAGAAGTACGAATGTCTGACGAAGAAAAATTTCCACCCGAAAATAATCTCCCTGCCGGTTACGTGCCGCCGGAAGTTTGGACCTGGGAGCAGCCTTCGGGCGGCACGTTTGCCTCGATCAACCGTCCCATTGCCGGGCCGACCCATGACAAGGAACTGCCGGTCGGCAAACATCCCCACCAGCTTTATTCCCTCGGCACGCCCAACGGGGTGAAGGTTACGGTCCTGTTCGAGGAATTGCTGGAGGCAGGGCATGGCGAAGCTGAATACGATGCCTGGCTGATCGACATTGGCGAGGGCGACCAGTTCGGCTCCGGTTTTGTCGACATCAATCCGAACTCGAAAATTCCCGCCATGATGGATCATGCTCCCAAAGGTGGCGGCGAACCCGTACGCTTGTTCGAGAGCGGCTCCATTCTCGTTTATCTTGCGGAGAAATTCGGGGCCTTTCTGCCGTCCGATGTGCGCGGGCGGGCCGAAACGATCAACTGGCTGATGTGGCAGATGGGTGCAGCGCCGTTTCTGGGCGGCGGGTTCGGCCATTTCTACCAATATGCGCCGATCAAGATCGAATACGCCATCAACCGGTATGCCATGGAAGTAAAGCGGCAGCTGGACGTGCTCGACCGGCAGCTTGCGAAAACCGAATTCATCGCGGGCGATGCTTACACCATTGCCGACATGGCGATCTGGCCCTGGTACGGGCGGCTTGCCACCGGGGGCGCCTATGGCGAATCCGGCAAGTTCCTCGAGGTCGAAAAATACGAAAACGTCCAGCGCTGGACTGCACTTATCAAGGAACGTCCTGGCGCGCAGCGCGGCTCGATCGTCAACCTGACCGGGGAGGGCAAATTGCGGGAGCGCCACGATGCTTCCGATTTCAACAAGGGGGCGGAAGGGTGAGCAGGAGGCTGACCAATCAGCTGTCGTCACCCTCGGGCTCGACCCGAGGGTCCAGTATGAAGAGCGGCACCCTCCGGATCCCCGGCTCAAGGCCGAGGATGACGAAGCAGGGAGCCCACTCCTCCCTTAAGGAAACGGAAATTCCGCAGAAAAAAGCTGGAGTATTCACCTGATGGCGACCCTGCCCGACATGGTGAAGCACAGGGGGTTCCCCTCCGGCATGCCCGGAACGGGATTCCAGTTCACCATTCGCCGGGCAAATCCCAAGGGAGCCACAAAGATCATCCGCCGGGAACGCCATGCCGACCGGGCGCCGGTGGACATCAAGGCTGACACCGCTTTCCTGCATTCGCTGTGGCATCACTTCGGCGAGGAGCCATTCGAGCGCGGCAATCTGGATGCAGGGCGGCTGTCCTGGCTGTTTGGCCGAGAGGTCATTGCGGCGGAGGATCCGTTCGATCCGCAAAGCTATGAAGCTTTGCTGCAAATCAATGTGGAGGTGGCGAAAGCCAACTACCCTGAAGCCTTCGGGGACGTTCTCGAGGTGTGAAATGTCCATGAGAGACGAAAGGGAAATGCCATGCTGAAAATCAACCGGGAAGCCGACACACTTTTTACCATCCAGGTAAATGGCCAGGTGACTGCAGAGGAGATGGATGCCGAACTCGACCGGCTGATTGAACTGTCGAAGGATATCAAGGGTGGCAGGCTGCTTTACGACATCCGCGAGTTCGAGATGCCCTCAATCGGGGCAGTGATGGTGGAGTTGCGCAAGCTTCCAAATCTGTTCGGGCTGCTGTCCCGCTTCGACAAGGCTGCGGTGCTGGCGGAAGAGCCATGGATGCGGGCAATGGCCGAGTGGGAAGGCGTGTTGATCCCGGGTTTCGAAATCAAGTCCTTTGCCCACAAGGATGAAAAGGAGGCGCGCGCATGGCTGGAGACCTGAAGCTCTTCATGACGCCGCCAGGCGATGAAGATCACCCCGGCGGGCAAGACGAACACCGCCAGCTGAAGCGCAGGATGAGCGAAGCGGAAAAAGAGCGCCTTGCCCGTCAGCACTGGGACTGGCTCGGCTTTATTGCCCTGTGCGCGCTTGGCGGCATTGCCCTGGGCGCCGTGTCGGCCTGGGCAGTACTGCGCTTCGACATCAACGGCATCGGATCGATGATTGGCCGTTCCGGCAACTGGGCAGAATATACCGCATTGCTGGTCGGCGGGCTCGCTTCAACCCTTGGCATGATCGCCATGGGCATCGGCATCATGGTGCGGTCGACCTGGCCGGAGCACTGAGAGTGGGTCCTTACCGGCCCGGATAGAAAGAAACGGATGCAAGCATGTTCAAGAAGATACTGATTGCCAATCGCGGTGAAATTGCCTGTCGTGTCATCAAGACCGCTCGCAAGATGGGCATCAAAACGGTAGCGGTATACTCAGATGCCGACCGGGATGCGCTGCATGTTTCCATGGCCGATGAAGCCATTCACATCGGACCGCCGCCGGCTGCCCAATCCTATATCGTCATCGACAGGATCATGGACGCCATCAAGCAGTCGGGCGCGCAAGCGGTGCATCCGGGCTACGGGTTTCTGTCTGAAAATCCGAAGTTTGCCGAAGCCCTCAAAAAAGCGGGCGTTGCCTTTATCGGCCCGCCGGTAGGCGCCATCGAGGCAATGGGTGACAAGATCACCTCGAAGAAACTTGCCGACGAAGCGGGTGTTTCCACCGTTCCCGGCCATATGGGGCTCATCGAGGATGCCGACGAGGCGGTGAAGATTGCCTCCCAGATCGGCTATCCCGTAATGATCAAGGCATCGGCAGGCGGTGGTGGCAAGGGCATGCGCATTGCCTGGAACGACGAGGAGGCACGGGAAGGGTTTCAGTCCTCCAAGAACGAGGCCAAGTCGTCATTCGGCGATGACCGCATCTTCATCGAGAAATTCGTCACCCAGCCGCGCCACATCGAAATCCAGGTGCTGGGCGATACCCATGGCAATGTCATCTATCTTGGCGAACGGGAATGCTCGATCCAGCGGCGAAACCAGAAGGTGATCGAGGAAGCGCCCTCCCCCTTTCTCGATGAAAAAACGCGCAAGGCAATGGGCGAACAGGCCGTGGCGCTGGCCAAGGCCGTCGACTACTGCTCGGCGGGCACGGTGGAGTTCATCGTCGATGGCGAGCGGAATTTCTATTTCCTGGAGATGAACACCCGCCTTCAGGTGGAGCATCCGGTAACCGAACTGATCACGGGGGTCGATCTTGTCGAGCAGATGATCCGCGTTGCCGCCGGCGAGAAGCTGGCGATCAGGCAAAAAGACGTTAAGCTCAATGGCTGGGCCATCGAATCCAGGCTTTATGCCGAAGATCCCTTTCGCAATTTCCTGCCCTCCATCGGCCGGTTGACCCGCTATCGCCCACCGATCGAGGGCGAGACCGATACAGGCGCCATCATCCGCAATGATACCGGGGTTTATGAAGGCGGCGAGATCTCGATGTATTACGATCCGATGATCGCCAAGCTGTGTAGCTGGGGGAAGGATCGCAAGGCTGCAATTGATGCGATGGTGGACGCCCTTGATTCTTTCGAACTGGAAGGCATCGGCCACAACCTGCCCTTCCTGTCAGCGGTTATGCAGCATGAGAAATTCATCAGCGGCGACATTACAACCGCCTTTATCGCCGAAGAATATCCAGATGGTTTCGAGGGCGTAACAATTGGCGACGAAGACCTCGGCAAGGTTGCGGCTGCGGCTGCGGTCCTGAACATGATTGCTGAATTGCGCCGCACGCGCATCTCCGGTGTTCTCGCCAATCACAAGCGCAAGGTGTCCAAGGAATGGGTTGCCGTCATCGATGGAAAACAGGTGCCGCTGAAGCTGCGCAAGATGCGCAATGAAGGGGCGGTGGTAACCTTGTCGGAAACCGCCAGCTCGGTTTCAGAAGCGATCGGGGGCGGATCAAAAACTGCCGAGACGGCGGCCAAGCTGCTGCCGATGCTGGAACGCGGCGCAATCTATATCGACCAGGTGGCCAAGAAACTTGGATGTTCGGAGAAAGAAGTCCGCAGCGCCATCGACCGGCTGCGCCAGTATGGCGCGGAAATCGAAAACGCCGGAAAGGGAACGTTGAAGTTCCGCTACCGGCGCACCCGGTATGACGTTGAAACCGGCTGGCGGCCGGGAAAACCGCTGGCGCTGGTTCAGGTCGGCAAGGAACGGCTGGCGCTGAAGGTCGTGCCGACCCATACGGGATACCGCATCCGCTGGCGCGGTGCGGACATGAATGTACAGCTCGTCTCCAAGCGCCAGGCACAATATCTGTCGCTGATGCCCGAGAAGATTGCGCCCGATACCTCCAAGCTGCTGCTTTGCCCGATGCCGGGGCTGGTGGTTTCCATTGCCGTCACCGCAGGAGAAGCGGTAGAAGAAGGCCAGCCGCTGGCAACGGTGGAAGCAATGAAAATGGAAAACATCCTGCGCGCCGAGAAGAAGGCAAAAGTGGCGAAAATCAACGCCGCAGCCGGGGACAGCCTCGCGGTGGACGATGTGATCATGGAGTTTGAGTGATGGCTGAAAGCTTCCCAAGGGACTGGCTCGACCTTGCCACGAAGGAGCGCAAGGGCAAGAGCCCGCAAGACCTGATCTGGCATACCGATGAGGGCATTGCCGTCAAGCCGCTTTATACCGCCGACGACCTGAAAGAGGTCGGACATCTTGATTCCCTGCCCGGCTTTTCGCCCTTTGTGCGCGGGCCGAAGGCGACCATGTATGCCGGGCGGCCCTGGACGATCCGCCAGTATGCCGGCTTTTCGACAGCAGAAGAATCAAACCGCTTTTACCGCAAGGCGCTGGCAGCCGGACAGCAGGGCGTATCGGTTGCCTTCGATCTTGCCACCCATCGCGGCTATGACTCGGATCATCCCAGGGTTACCGGCGACGTGGGCAAGGCGGGGGTGGCGATCGATTCGGTCGAAGACATGAAAATCCTGTTCGACGGAATTCCGCTGAAGGACATTTCCGTATCGATGACCATGAACGGGGCGGTGATTCCGATCCTTGCCAGCTTCATCGTGGCGGGTGAGGAACAGGGCTGCACCCGTGCGGAGCTGTCGGGAACCATCCAGAACGATATCCTGAAGGAGTTCATGGTCCGCAATACCTACATCTATCCGCCGGAGCCATCGATGCGGATCGTCGCCGATATCATCGAATATACAGCGAAGGAAATGCCGAAGTTCAATTCGATTTCGATTTCCGGCTATCACATGCAGGAGGCGGGCGCGACGCTGGTGCAGGAGCTTGCCTATACGCTGGCGGACGGGCTTGAATATGTTCGTGCGGCCATTGCCAAGGGCATGGATGTGGACGCATTTGCCGGCCGGCTTTCCTTCTTTTTCTGCATTGGCATGAACTTCTTCATGGAGGCAGCGAAACTGCGCGCAGCCCGCCTGCTGTGGGCGAAGATGATGAAGGAATTCGGCGCCAGCGAGCGCTCGCAGATGCTGCGCACCCACTGCCAGACTTCTGGCGTTTCCCTGCAGGAACAGGATCCCTACAACAATGTGGTGCGCACCGCCTTTGAGGCGATGAGTGCTGCCCTGGGGGGAACCCAGTCCCTGCACACCAACTCCTTCGATGAGGCGATTGCACTGCCGACGGAGTTTTCCGCACGGATTGCCCGCAACACCCAGTTGATCCTGCAGCACGAGACCGGCGTAACCAGGGTCGTCGATCCGCTGGCCGGTTCCTATTATGTGGAAAGCCTGACCCAGCAGCTTGCCGATGAAGCCTGGAAGTTGATCGAGGAAGTCGAGGAACTGGGGGGCATGACCAGGGCGGTCGAGGACGGCCTGCCGAAACGCCGCATCGAGGAAGCCGCAACCCGCAAACAGGCCGCCGTCGACAAGGGCGAAGCGGTTATTGTCGGTGTCAACAAATACCTGCTTGAGACCGAGGACGAAATCGACATTCTGGAAATCGACAACACGGCGGTGCGCAAGGCGCAGATCGACCGGCTGGAGCGGGTGCGCAGGCAGCGCGATCCCAAGCAGTATGAAGCTGCCATCAGCGCGCTCGAAAAGGTGGCTGAAAGCGGCGAAGGCAATATTCTGGAAGTAGCGGTGGAGGCAGCGCGCGCGCGCGCCTCGGTGGGCGAGATCTCCGATGCCCTGGAGCGCGCCTTCAACCGCCACAAGGCCGTGCCGGAAGTCGTCTCCGGGGTATATGAGGAAGCCTATGGCGATGACCCCGAATATGCCACGCTGGTGGAGCGGCTGAAATCGTTTTCGAAGGATCTGGGTGAAAAACCCCGCCTCATGGTGGCAAAGCTCGGCCAGGATGGTCATGACCGGGGCGCCAAGGTGATCGCCTCCGCATTTGGCGATATCGGCTTTGAGGTTGTTCCCGGCGATCTGTTCGAGACGCCGGCGGAAGCTGCCCGCTCGGCAATTGAGAACAAGGTGCATGTCATTGGCGCATCTTCCCTTGCCGCGGGCCACAAGACCCTGCTTCCTGAGTTGGTGGATGCCCTGAAAGAGCAGGGAGCTGAAAACATCATCGTCATTACCGGTGGTGTCATTCCGCGCCAGGACTACGATTTCCTCAAGGAGCGCGGCGTGGCGGCAATCTTCGGCCCGGGCACAAATGTGCTGGAAGCGGCCCGTGCGGTCATCGATCTTGTCGAAGGGCGCTTGCGCAACCGCTGAACCGGCTCTACCAATCGCAGTCATACGGTTTGTCGATTGTGAGGCTTGTGATGGGTGATCAGCGTTTTATGCCGCTTTACGGCATGATGAAGCGGGAGGGACTTGAGGCAATTGCTTTCGTCCCCGGAGCGAATTTCCAGCGGATTTTCGGGCGCGACTTTCATCTGATGGAGCGCCCGCTCATCATCATCGTTCCAGCTGATGGGGAGCCGGCAGCGATTGTTCCAGCGCTTGAAATGGCTTCCTTCCGGCCCCTCGAATTTCCCGGCCCGGTGTTCGACTGGCGCGACGAGGATGGCTATGCGGCGGCCTTTGATAAGGCTGCTACGGCCTTGCCGCAGCTCGCCGGTGCAAACTCCTTCGGACTGGAGGCGCAGCGCATGCGGGCTTTCGAGCAGATGGAGCTGCAGCGGGTATTTCCCAGGGCTCGCTTTGTCGATGCCCATGGCGCCATTTCCTCGATCAGGCTTTGCAAGACGGCGGATGAGATCGCGAAGCTGAAGGAAGCAATCCGTATCTCCGAGACCGCGCTCGAAGCCACCCTTGGCGAAGTAAGGGAGGGTCTTACCGAACGCGAGGTGGAGGCCATTCTGGTGCGTCAGTTGTTTGCCCACGGGGCACACGGCCTCGCCTTTGAACCCATCGTGGCGGCTGGTGATAATTCCGCGCAGCCTCATGCCCAGGCACGGGATGACTACCGGATCAAGCGCGGTGATGCGCTGCTGTTCGATTTCGGGGCGAGCTATCAGGGCTACAATGCGGACATCACCCGGACTTTCTTTGTCGGTGAGGTTTCAGAGCATGACCGCGCCTTCTACGATACCGTGCTGGCGGCCAATGAGCGTGGCAAGGAGGCTACGCGGGCGGGGGTCAGCGCAAATGATGTGGACGATGCGGTGCAGAAAGTGCTGGAAGGATCGCAGTTCGCCGCCTTCATTCGTCACAAGACCGGTCATGGCCTGGGGCTCGACGTTCACGAAGCGCCGCAGATCATGCGCGGCAATCACGTAAAGCTGGAGGCAGGCACGGTATTTACCGTCGAACCGGGCCTTTACCGGCAGGATGAGTGCGGCGTGCGCATTGAGGATGACGTGGTGGTTACCGAAGACGGCATGGAATGCCTGACCACCTTTCCCCGGGAGCTGCGCATCGTCGGGTAAAACCGGTGCTCAGGAAAGCCCGTTTCGATCCTTCAGTTCGAGGTATATTGACGAATGGTCGCAATTGCCGCCGTCCAGTTCTGACACCAGGCGGCGATAGCGGTGTTGCATCTGTTCGGTGAGTGGAAGGCTCAGGGAAAGGGTGGTGGCCTCTTCTACAATATTGTCAATGTCTTTGAGCTGGGTGGCAGAGCGTCCCCCTGGGGTGAAATTCCCGGTGGTCATGCGTTCACCGTGCTGCTGCAGGATGATGGAGTCGGCAAACCCGCCCTTCAGTGCTTTACGCAGGGCAGCGGGTTCGGCACCGCCTTTTTCTGCCAGCAGCATGGCTTCGGCCACCACGCCGATGGTCGAAGCGACGATTGCCTGATTGGCCAGTTTGGCCAATTGCCCGGCGCCTGCCTCGCCAACCCGTACCGGGCGTCCCATTGCTTCCAACACCGGCTTTGCCCGGTCGAAGGCTGATTGCGCTCCACCTACCATGATTGCAAGGGTGGCGGCCTTTGCCCCCTTTGTGCCACCGGAAACCGGCGCGTCCAGGCAATCGATATCTCTGCCGGCAAGCCTTGCGGCGTGATCACGGGCTTGTGCCGGTTTGATCGAACTCATGTCGATGAAGATCGATCCGGATCCCATGGCCTTGGACACCTGCAATTCGAACAGCAGATCGCAAACGGCTGCACCGTCGCTAACCATGGTTATGACCACATCCGCCGATGCAACGGCTTGTAAGGGATGATCGCAAATCACCGCTCCGGAACTGGCGAGCGGACGGGCTTTTTCGGCCGTGCGATTCCATACCCTGACTGCATACCCGGCCTTGAGCAGGTTTGCCGCCATGGGCGCTCCCATCAGCCCGGTTCCCAAAAATGCAATATCCGGTTTGCCCATGGACTTCCCTTCCTGCTTGACTGCCTGTGCGAAGTCATTTTCTGGTGTATCAGATTTGATCTGCGGTAAAAGCGCCGCGTAATCCGTCAGGAGGCTGGTGCTGGTTATGGAGAACAAGCGCGAACTGTTGGTGATCGGCGAAATGACGCCACGCATGATGGCGGCATTTGCCCGGGATTTTACGGTGCATGAACTGTCCGGGATCGATGATATTCCCGGTTTTCTCAATGAAGCCGGCGAGCGTATCGAGGCGATTGCCACCTTTGGTGCGGAAACCGTGCCCCAGCAGGTCATGGACGGCCTTCCCAATCTGAAGATCATATCCTGCTACGGCGTTGGCTATGACGGCATCGATACACAGACAGCGGTCAAAAGGGGAATCGTGGTCACCCACACGCCGAATGTTCTCAACAATGATGTGGCCAATACTGCAATCCTGCTCATGCTTGCCGTCAGCCGGCAGCTTGTGCGCGATGACTGCTGGGTACGGTCCGGAAACTGGAAGGTGAAGGGCGCAGCACCCCTGACGCGATCCATTGAGGACAAGACGGTGGGCATTGTGGGACTTGGCCGGATCGGCGAGACGATTGCAGCAAAGCTTCAGGCGTTTTCCTGCAAGGTTTGCTATCACAGCCGCAATCCGCGCGATGTTGCCTATCCCTATTTTGCCGATCTGGTGGCGATGGCAAAGGCGGCCGATTACCTGATTGTCATAACGCCGGGCGGGGCTGCGACCCGTCACCTTATAGACCGGGCAGTGCTTGATGCGCTGGGACCGGACGGCACGCTAGTCAATGTGGCGCGGGGTTCGGTTGTCGATGAAGCAGCCATGGTAGCCGCACTGCGCGAAGGCAGGCTGGGTTATGCCGGCCTGGATGTGTTTGAGGCAGAACCCCACGTGCCGGAAGAACTGTTTGCGATGGACAATGTGGTGCTGCTTCCTCATGTGGGCAGCGCCACGGTGGAAACCCGGCAGGCCATGGGCGATCTGACAGTTGAGAATCTCCAGCGGTTCTTCAAGCAGGGCCGGGTAACAACGCCGGTGCCCGAATGCGCGCATCTGGTGGAGGTGGATTAATGCCCCAGCATCCGGCGCAGCATGCTGCGAAGTTTTTCCGGCAGGGCGGCCCGCCGGACAAGGTTCTCAGCTTCTTTTTCGCTCGCGGCCAGTGCCACGTTCTGCAGCTCGATCTTTTCGCACCAGAACAAATCCATCCAGGATTTTCCGGTTTTGGCCAACGAGTCCGCCATGCGGAAATCGGGGAGTGAATGCAGATATTCGCTCAGACGGGCCATCAGCAGTGCACCGGGAGAAAAGCGCGCATAGTGCTCGTCGAAGGCGATTTTCCAGGGGTAATAGCACCCGTTCATCGACAGCAGGATCATGCTGGCCAGGGGTTTTCCTTCCAGGCGCATGGAAAGAACCCTGCAGCGGCCTTCCCCGGCAAGGTCGCTGACCGCCTGGCGGGCGAAGGCGGCGTGGCGTTTTATCGCCTGTATCGAAGTGCCGCGGCGCCCTTTCCAGCTGCGGGTTTCGATCAGCAAGTATTCCTCGAACCGCAGCATGACGTCGATCGGTGTTTCGGCAAGCTCGAAATCAACCGTGCCCAGCTCGGTCAGTTTGCGAAGCAGGCGATTAAGCTCACGCTGACGTTTTTTGCCGGGATAGCGAGTGCCGGAATTAGCCATCAATGCTGCCCGGCCGCCGGCCGGTAATTGGCAGACGCCCAATTGGCTGCGCCTTTTTATCCCGGTGGCCAGCTGCTCGAAAACGGTTTGCGCAGCAACGTTCTCCACCAGCAGGGGAAACAGGCCGTTTTCGAATGCGGTTTCGAACAAATCGGCCAGCCGGGCGGCAAGGTCTGCTTCCGGCAACGAGGACTGCAGCGGAGTGCCCAATGGGGCAAACGGGTGAACCAGCGCACGGTAATGCTCTGCAACCAGCAAGGAGGCGGGGAAATGAACCACCGGCATTGAGAAATGGGCGATCTCAACATCATCGCGGCGCTCCCATGCCACCAGCTGATAGATGGTCCTTTTGGTGATGCGGCCGCGGCTGGCGGCCAGAAAGGCCGGGTTGAAGAAGACGTTGGTTGCCCTTCTGCACCCATCCACCGTGCCATCCTCTCCGGCCTTGCCCAGCAAGCTGGAGAGATCGGGGTTATGGTCCCGCCGGTGGCTGAAGGGATGAAGGCAAAGCAGCCATTGGGCGCCATCGATGGCTGGCAGTTCGGCGAGCGTTTCTCGCGTGGCGGCAGCGTCTGCATCCCTGGAGGCCGGCCAGGCGGTGGCCCTTGCCGGTTTTCTCCGGTCAGGTCTTGGCGGGGAGACATCCTGCTTGACCATCTGCCTACTCCGCTGGCCGTGTCTGGGCTTTATTCCCGCGCATGGGCAGAATGAAGATGTGGAGCGAGAGTCTGCGCCGGGCTGCAGCGTAAAGGGCAAATGCCTCAAAGAACAGGGCGCCGGATGTTGCCATGGCAGCCCCGTTCAGACCGTATACGGGAATTAGCTGCCAGTTCAGGATCAGGTTGAACAACAGGGTTGCCGCGTAGACAAATGCACAGACCTTCTGTTCGCCGGACATGGTCAACACGCTTTCGGCAGCGCCGACCGATGAGCGTACGATGATCCCCAATGTCAGTATCCAGATAACCGGTACGCCCTCTTCGACGAATGCCGGGCCGAACAGCATCAGAAAATACTTGCCGACCACCAGCATCAGCAGTGCCAGCACAAGCGAGGGCCAGAACGTCCAGTGAACCGTTTCCTGTATGAATTGTTCGTAGCGCTGCCGGTCGCCGGCCGTTCGATAGGCGGAAAAGCGGTGTGCGGCGGCGGCCTTGACTGCAAAATAGACAAAGTGAACCAGGGCCAGCGTTTTTGCAGCGGCGAAATAAACCGCGACTTTTTCCGGCCGCATGTAGTGGCTGACAAAGAGAATGTCGACATTGGTCAGCAGATTGTAGAAGCCTTCGATCAGAAAGATCGGCATGGTAATGGCAAGCCATTTTGCCGGCATGAATTTGCGGGGGCCTTTGGGCACCGCCTTGCGCAGTTTGAAGACCAGCAATACGAATTGCAGAATGCTGGCCGCATAGACCGCGACGATAGCCGAGATCATGGCGGTTACGGCTGTGGCCGGGAATCCGAGCAATATGGCGGCTGCCATGGCTGCGAGAATCAGGATCGGCCGGAGAATGAAGGTGGGCGCCAGTGCAACACCGGCCCAGTTATGGGCGCGGGCGATGCCGTCCTGCACCTCCTGAAGGGCCAGCATGGGAAGGAAAACGGCAGCCAGGTAGATCGGGATTACGAAGTAGTTTTCAAACAGGCCGTCCATCCAGTAGACACCGGCCGACCCGAGAGCAGCTATAAGCGTTGCGGCGAGCACTGCCCAGATCAGGGAGCCGGAGATCGCGCCGCGCAGATACTCGGCTTCGCCTTGTTCCCGGTATTCGGAAATGAAGCGGATGATGCCGGTCTGGAAGCCGAGGCAGGCAATGCCGCCAAGAATGACGGCCGCAACCCAGACAGCAACGAAAATCCCGTATTCGAACTGGCCCATCCACCGGGCAAGCAGCACCTGGCTTATATAGGCAATAACAGCACTCAGAATGCGGATGGCGAAGGCAAACAGGGCAATCCGGCCCGAGACGGCGCTGTCGCTATTGCCGCTAACGATCGCATCAACGCGCTCAAGGTGCGGCACAGCACGCAGTGCCAGATTTCTGGGCAAGCTGCGTTCTGCCAGGGGGGCCAGTCTGGGTATGAAGTTGAGGTTCAAGGCATGCTCCGCGGTTACACGGCGGAGTTATACCGATAAGCGCTTAAAAAAGAGTTCGAAACCGTTTCATTAGTTAACGGTCGGGGTAGCCCTGTTAACCATGAGGTTCGAAACCCGGACATGGTTCTGGGATTGGCTTGGGGTTCTGGCCCCGTTTACGAGTTCATGACCTAACCCTTGAACCCGCCCGCATCGAGGAAAGCCTGCTCGGCGGGGGTGGTATGGCGGCCCAGAACCGGATTGCGGTGCGGAAACCGGCCGAACCGCGCGATGATCTCATGATGTTCGCAGGCATATTTCATGCCGCCGGCACCCTGCACGCTGTGCTGCAGACAAAGACTGGTTCTTTGGTCGGCAATGCTCTCGCTGTGCATGAAGGGCATGTAGAAGAAAAAGCGGAGATCTTTTGAAACCTGATCCGGGAACCCTTTCTTCAAGGCATGGCGGGCAGCCTCCAGTCCCTTTGCATCCCGCGAAAATGCGTTGCTGCTGTCGCGAAACAGGTTTCGGGAGAACTGGTCGAGTACCAGGATGAGCGCCAGACAGGACTGCGGATCGTTCATCCAGTCGTCATGTTTGCCATCGGCGGCTGCCTCGTTGAGGGCCAGAAACCGTTCTTCAAGCTCGCGGTCGAAAGCATCATCCTTGGTGAACCACTTTTCCGGG
This sequence comes from Salaquimonas pukyongi, assembly GCF_001953055.1. Lineage (NCBI taxonomy): Bacteria > Pseudomonadati > Pseudomonadota > Alphaproteobacteria > Hyphomicrobiales > Salaquimonadaceae > Salaquimonas > Salaquimonas pukyongi. The sequence goes on from NZ_CP019044.1 coordinate 3,162,987, forward strand.
CCTGCCTCGTTCCAGAAGGTCAAAACATCTTTCCACTGGCTCATGGTGCGGTCCCTATTTTCCATCAAGAATATTGCCTATCATTCACCCCACAACTATGTGTTGGCAAGACCGAAGCGCAGGCGGATTGCTGGAACGTTATGGATGACGAGATAGATATTCTGGACGTGCGCGGGTTGAATTGCCCGCTGCCGGTCCTGAAGGCGAAGAAGGCCATGCGCAGTATGGCTGCAGGGGATCTGCTTTGGGTGGAAACCACCGATCCCTTGTCGGCGATCGATATTCCTGCCTTCTGCAGCAATGACGGCCACGATCTGGTGAAGACCGAGGAAGCCGGGGAGTTTCAGCGCTACCTCCTGCGCAAACAGGGCTAAGCGCGCGGCTTCCCTTACTTGGGATTGCCAAGGCGCAAGCCGTCAATGGCGAGAGGATTGTCCGCCAGTGCCTGGTGATCGGCGCGATCGACCAATGGCCGATTTGTTGCGCTGGCGAAAAGATCTGTAACAAAGCCGGGGTCCATGTCCTCCAGGAAGACCACAAGACTGGTATGTTCGACATCACCCGGCCAGGCTGGCAGAAATTCCGGACTGGAAAGCCTGCTCCCGGCGGCCTGAACGAGGAGTGGCTTTTCCTTGCCTTCAACCTTCACCAGACCCTTGATTCGCAATACGTGATCGCCATGGGCCGACAGCATCAGCTCCAAGAACAGGTCGAGCTGTGACCGCTTGACGGGTTTATCGGCGCGCAGGGTAACGCAACAGATGCGCTCGCTGTGGCGGTTTATGTCGTGCCCGTGGTGGTGAACGTGATTATCCGGCTGTCCGGCCGATCGGGCGGCGGGAGCAGTTTCCTCAAGCCAGCTGCCGCTGGTGCAGGCGGCGATCTCATCCAGGAGTTCTGCCGGGGTCTGGATGGTGCATTCAGGATTGATCGCGGCGAGCAGGTCAACTGCCGGTTTGTGCCCTTCGGGACCGTTCAGCAGATCCGTCTTGGAAAGGATGATGCGGTCCGCCAGCATGATCTGGTGCCTGGCTTCATCGAAGCGATCGAGCGTATCGCTGCCGGCGGCGGCATCAAACACCGTAAACAGTCCCCGCAGGGAGAGATTGTCACAGATTTTCGGTGCCGACATGATCGCCGCCAGCACCGGCAGGGGATCGGCAAGGCCGGTCGTTTCAATGATGATGGCGGCGGGAGCGGGATCGCGGGTGAGCAGAGCTTCCAGCGTGTCGATGAGTTTGCCGCGAACGGTGCAGCACAGACAGCCATTTGTCAGTTCGATGACCCCGTCATCTGCGCTTTGCACAAGATGGTGATCCAGCGAAACTTCGCCGAACTCGTTAATGACGACAGCCGTGCCGGCAAGTGCCGGCAGCTTTAGCATGGCGTTGAGCAAGGTGGTTTTGCCGCTGCCCAGAAAACCGCTGAGAACGAGAACCGGGATTGGGGTTCCTAAGGCAGGCTCTATGCCGGACCGGCTCATCATTGGACCGCCTGTTGCAGCGTTTCTCCCGCCGGCCGGCGCACGGGAACGGGAATGGAGCCGCGAAGCAGGGCATCGCTGCCAAGGGTTTCGCCATCGACACTGACCACAGCATAGGCCGGACGTTTTACCGGCAGGGGAACGCGCGAAGGCATGAAGGCGCGGGCAAGCCATGCAGGGCTCGGATCGCCATCAATTCCGCCGGTGGCAACGAGGACAGGGTCCCGCGTTACCCGGCGCGGATGCAGCCATTTCGACTTGATGACGGCGGTCTCCGATGCCGGATCATACCGGCTCTGGCGGGCTTTTTCGGTGCACAGGACCGGCCTCAGGTTTACCGGTTCTGCCGGGGTTTGCGGCGGCAAGAGGGTTGCCATGGGCTGGCCCCCAGCCGCCTTGAATCCCTTCATCAGCAGGCGGGCGGCCAGTTCCGCCCTTTGGGTCTGGGAAGCGGCGCCCAGCACGACGGCGACGAGCCTTTTGCCATCGCGCTCGGCGCTCGCAACGATGTTGTAGCCGGAAGCACAGACAAAGCCGGTTTTCATGCCGGTGGCGCCCTCAAAGCGCTCCAGCAGAAGATTATAGGATGTGTAAAGCTGCCCTTTTGCCCTGATGGTCGGGGTTTCGAACAGATCGCGAAATTGGGGAAACTCGTTCCAGATTGCGCTGGAGAGGATCACCAAGTCCCGGGCGGAGACATATTGGCCGGGATCGTGCAGCCCGTGGGGGTTTACGAAACGGGTGTTTTCAAGACCAAGCCGCGCAGCTTCCGCATTCATGCGTGCGACAAAGGCAGCCGTGGTGCCGGCAAGGGACTGGGCGAGCGCCAGTGCGACATCGTTCGCGCTCTTGACGATGAGAATGCGAAGGGCGTTGTCGAAGCGCAGGCGGGTGCCCTTGGGATATCCCATTCGGCTGGGGGGCGCTTTCAGCGAACTGGCAGTGATGGTCACCGGTGAGCCGGGTGAAATCTCGCCCCGCCCGATCGCCCGGAAGGTGACATAGGCGGTCATCAGCTTGGTCAGGGAAGCAGGATGCCAGCGGTCATCCATGCGGTTTGCTGCAATGACCTGGTTGCCGTCGGTGTCAACCAGCACATAGGGGATGTCTGGAAAGCCGGGTTCGCCCTGCTGGCCAGCTGCGGGTATGGTAATGGTGAGCAGCATCAAAAATGCCAGGGCGGCAGCGTGGCAGTCCGCCAAACCGGAAAGAAGCCGCCGGAATGCGAATGCGAATATTGTCCGGAACGCTGCGGTCATTGTTTACTTCGCCTTGATTCAGGTTCACGGTATGGGTTTGATGACAGGCCCGTTTGCCGGCCGGCATTGCGGGGAACAAGACACGATCTAGAGGGCAGAATGGCCATAATCAACCGCATGGCAGAGCTTCATGATGAAATCACGGCATGGCGCCGATCCTATCACGCCAATCCGGAGCTGATGTATGACGTTCACGATACGGCGGGCGATGTTGCTGAAAAACTGAAGGCGTTCGGATGCGATGAGGTGGTAACCGGCATCGGCAGAACCGGGGTGGTCGGGGTGATCCGCGGCAGTCAGGCGGGCGGCCGGGTGGTCGGGCTGCGCGCTGACATGGACGCCCTTCCCATCCGGGAGGAAACCGGCCTGCCCTATGCGTCGAAGAATGACGGCAAGATGCATGCCTGCGGCCATGACGGCCATACGGCGATGCTGCTGGGCGCTGCGCAGTACCTGGCGGAGACGCGCAATTTTGCCGGGACGGCAATCGTCATCTTTCAGCCCGCGGAGGAAGGCGGCGCCGGGGGTGAAGCCATGGTCAAGGACGGGCTGATGGAGCGCTTCGGCATTGAAGAAGTCTACGGGCTTCACAACATGCCGGGGCTGGATGTTGGCAAATTCGCGATCTGTGAAGGGCCGATCATGGCGTCGACGGATGAATTCACCATCACCATCAAGGGGCGGGGCTCGCATGCGGCCATGCCCCATCAGGGGGTCGACCCGATCGTTGCCGGCGCGCAGCTGGTCAACGCATTCCAGACCATCCCCTCGCGCAATGTCCATCCCCTGGACGGGCTGGTCGTTTCGGTTACGCAATTTCATGCCGGCAATACCTATAACGTGATTCCTGAAACCGCGATGATCAACGGGACGATCCGTTCGCTGAACAACGAGACGCGGAAGTTTGCCGAGCAGCGCCTGCGCTCGATGATCGACCTGGTGACACAGATGGCGGGGGCCAGCTTCGAACTGGATTTCAGGGCCGGTTATCCTGTGACGGTCAATGATGGTGCGGCAACGCGCAAGGCGATCGAGGTGGCAAAGCAGGTGGCAGGCGATAGCGGCGTTGATCCGCAAGTGCGCGCCACGCTGGGCGGCGAGGACTTCGCCTACATGCTGAATGCCCGTCCCGGTGCCTACATCTTCATGGGAAATGGCGATACCGCAGGCCTGCACCATCCTGCCTATGACTTCAACGACGAGGCCATTCCGCACGGCACGTCCTATTGGGCGAAGCTGGTGGAAACGCTGATGCCCGCTTCCTGAAAGAGCCTCCTGACTGAGCGTCCCGACAACTGCCGGCAAGGGAGAATCAGAGCAGTTCCAGAGGAATGCCCGGTGCCGTTTTCAACTGTTTGAGTGCGATGGTGCTTTTGACGGTTTGCACCGATGGGTCCGGCAGCAGCCGCTCGTTGATGATTCCGCTGAGATCGGAAAGCCCGTTGACCAGCACTTTCAGCCGGTAATCCATTTCTCCGGTCAGTGCCGCGGCTTCGCGCACTTGTGGAATCCGGTTGACGAGATCGGTGAAATGCCTCGAATTGTCGGGATTGTGGGTGTTCAGCGTGACATCGATATAGACCAGAAGCTCGAAACCGACGCTGCCGGGGTCGATAACGGCCCGATAGCCCGTGATGACGCCATCGGCCTCCAGTTTCATCCGCCGCCTCGAGCATTGGCTGGCCGACAGACCGACCCGGCTGGCGAGTTCCTGATTGGTCAGGCGGCCATCCTCCTGAAGCGCCTGCAATATCCTGATATCGAAATGATCCATGTGCACAAACTATGCGATTTTGTGGGTATGAATGCAAGATGACTGCATACTGCATGAAAAGATCGAGGACTTTGCAAGAAATATGCGTTTCATATGCACTATCTTGGGGGCGAGGCATTGCTAACAGGAGGATGCATTATGGGACCGTTTCCACACGACGCGCCAGTGGCGAAGATTTCCAGGGAGAATCCGGCCGGCACGGACGGGTTTGAGTTCGTCGAGTTTTCCCATCGCGAACCGGCAGAGCTGGAAGCGCTTTTTTCCCGCATGGGCTTCGTACCGGTGGCAAGACACAAAACCAGGGCCGTTACGGTTTGGCGCCAGGGCGACATCAACTACATCATCAATGCAGAGCCCGGCTCCTTTGCCTCACGCTTCGTCGAGGCACACGGCCCGTGTGCGCCGTCGATGGCCTGGCGGGTTGTCGATGCTCAACATGCGTTTGAACATGCGGTAGCAAATGGCGCGAAGCCCTATGATGGTGATGACAAGACCCTGAACGTTCCGGCCATCACCGGCATTGGCGGCTCCCTGATCTACTTTGTCGATACCTATGGCGAAAAGGGGTCACCTTATGCCGAGGAATTTGAATGGCTGGGCGAACCTGACCCGAAGCCGGAAGGGGTTGGCTTTTACTATCTCGATCACCTCACTCACAATGTTTACCAGGGCAATATGGATGTCTGGTTCAACTTCTATGGTGACTTGTTCAATTTCAGGGAAATCCGCTTCTTTGACATCGAGGGCAAATATACCGGCCTCTACAGCCGGGCGCTGACATCGCCCTGCGGGAAAATCCGCATTCCGATCAACGAAGACCGCAGCGAAAACGGCCAGATCGTTGCCTATCTGAAAAAATACAATGGTGAAGGCATCCAGCATATCGCCGTCGGCACAGACGACATTTATGCCGCCACCGATGCGATTGCCGAACAGGGGCTGAAGTTCATGCCCGGCCCGCCGGAAACCTATTACGACTTGAGCTATGAGCGGGTGAAGGGCCATGACGAACCCAAGGACAGGATGATGAAACACGGCATCCTGATCGATGGTGAGGGCGTCGTGGGTGGCGGCGAGACAAAAATCCTGTTGCAGATTTTTTCCAAAACCGTGATTGGCCCGATTTTCTTCGAGTTCATTCAGCGCAAGGGCGATGACGGTTTTGGAGAGGGCAATTTCAAGGCGCTGTTTGAATCCATTGAAGCCGAACAGATTGCCAATGGCGAGCTTGACGGCGTGGCGGCGGAGTAGGAGTGCCTGAAGGAAATCGGCGGTTAAAATCGTAGTCCCGTTTTAGCAAAACGGGGAAACGGTCCTGACCTAGGCCGTATCGACATTCAGGATTTGGAGCGCGGTATGGGGAAAAATCGTTCAATTCCAGGAGCGGGACCGATGACAGGTCGCTATCCTTTCGAGGTTCCGCGACGCCGAAGTGGGCGATTTTCACCCTATTCTTGCAGAACGCGGCGGATTTTTCGCCTTGCCAGAGATGAAATCCGTCTCGCGCCGCGTCCGAAACCTGAAGGTCAATACAGCCTAGAACAGCCCGAACCGCTTTTTGCGTTCCGGCTGAGGTTCATCGTCCAAAACACCGGGATCGTCCGGCCGGCGGTCAAGCGGAAAGACAATCGTTTCGCCATCATCCTTGTCTGCCGCTTTCTCCACATCGGCTTTGGCTGCTTCAGTGCCGCCCTCGTCCGGTGCTGCTTTCCCATTAACGGCTTCGCTGGCGGTTTTTCCAGCGGCCTTGCTGCTTTCCTGCGCTTCCTCAGCCTTGCCACCGCCTGAGGCGGGCCCGGCATCTTCCCCAGAAGCATCAGCTGCAGCATCGGTTGGTGCGGCGCTTGCTTCCTCAACTTCCACCGCAGCGGCCTGTTCTCCAATGGTTGCTTCCTCAGGCTTTCCGGCTTCATCCTCCGCCGTCTCGCTTCCATCGGCTTTCTCATCCGCCTTGGTATCAGGCCTCGTGGTTGTTTCCTCTTCCGCCACTTCGCCCGCAGCTTCCACCGGTTCGGCAGATTCTGCCACCGGTGCCACCGGCGGTTCGTTGATCAGGTCTTCCAGCCCTTCCGCATCGAGGGCGGCAGCCTGCGGCGCACCAAGCTGTTCGACCGGAACTTTCCATTCGAAGGCATCGATACGGCCGGACAGGGGCGAGACCGGAAGCCATTTCTCCGACACATAGCCGTCTGCCGTCCAGACCGCGTCCTTTGGTGCGCGCACGGCCCGTGACAGCCAGTCGCGCATGCGGCCCTTGTCGCCAAACTCCGCTTCCTCGATCTCCGCCATCAGCAGACAGGCCCGTTCGCTCGGCGTGGTCGACAAAATGCCCTTCATGGTGTCGCGCGCCAGTTTCCACTCCTTGGCGTCGATCGCTGATTCGGCAATCGCAAAACTGCCTTCAGGATGATTTGGCCTGAGCGCTGCCAGTTTCTTCGCCCGCTTCAGCCGGTCGGTTGCCGAATCGCCGATGCGCAAATGCACATAGGCATCGGCAAGTTCGGGGTGCGGCGATTTCTTCCAGACCGTTTCGATCATGCCCGCTGCGCGGCCGATATCGCTGTTTCGGGCAAGCGCCTTGGCACCGATTACCGCGGCAGGCACAAGATCGGGCGCCAGCTTGTGCGCCTCGCGGGCAAGTTTGGCGGCCTTCACCGGATCGGCCGGTTCTTCCGACATCGCCTGTGCCGTCAGCAGCACGGCGCGCTGGCGCTTTGCCTCTTCCTTGCTGACAAGACCGGCGGACCGGTTGGCTTCCAGCGTTGCAATCGCCCCTTCCCAGTCACCATCAAGGCTTGAATAGCGCAGCTTGGCATTGCCCGCCCAAGCAAGCGTCGGCGCTGCCTTGTGGGCCTCGGTCGCGTAATGCCGGGCTGCCTCGCTGGCACCCTGGCGCTCTGCTTCCAGGTAAAGGCCGCGCAATGCCACCAGCCGCGTTTCATCGTCTTCCAGCATGGCTTCAAACCGGGCCCGCGCATCCTCGCGCTTGCCTTCCAGCAGGGAAGATTGTGCATCGAGCAGATCGACCAGCGGGCCGCGGCCGAGCAGACGGGCGCTCTCCTTGGTGTAGCGCCGGGCGGTGCCCGCATCGCCGGAATTGGCGGCAATCAGGCCGCGCGTTAGTGCCTGATAGCCCTGGTCCCGTTTGCGTCGGCGGAAAAAGCGGCTGACAAGACGCGGTGAATCCAGCACCGACTTCAACAGCCACCAGGTGATCATGACCAGCGCGACCAGCGCGACCACACCCACCAGCACCACCATCAGGCTGGTCTGGTAGGAATTGCCCTGCCATTGCAACATCACGTCGCCGGGCCGGTCGGCAAACCAGGCAAAGCCGAAGCCAACGGCAAACACCAGCAGAAGAAACAGGAGTATGCGCAACATGTTGATTTCTCCTGTTAGTTTTGACCGGCGGAAAGCTTGCCGACGACGCTGCCAATCAGCGATTCGGCCTCGATGCGCTCGCGCAGGGCCTGTTCGAAATCAGCTCCCATCAGCCGTGCCGTCTCCGGCAGCGTCTCCCACTGGGAAAGCGCTTCAGCCGTATCGCCCGCCGCCAGAGCGGCTTCCACCCGCGACAGGATGGCCCCAACGCTGTCGCCATCAACAGGTCCGGCAGGGCGCACGGTGACCAGCGACTTGGCACTCGCCATGAAGCGGTCGACGATGCCCGCGCCTTCCTGCGGCCGGTTTTCTGCCGCCAGAATGCGGTTGGCGGTTTCATCGAATCCGCCCAGCAATTGCGCCGGAGTCTGAATTCCCTTGTCGGCAAGGGGGCGCAACTGATCAAACTCGGGCGCGCCACCGGTCAGCGCTTCGGCGGAGGCAAGTTCGGCTGCAAACGTACCGCCCTGCTCAAGAACATTGGAAAGGGCACGGGCACTGACCGACCGGGCAACCTTCTGGCCCGATACGGCAGCTTGCGCAGCCGCTTCCACCTGCTGCATGGCGGGCAGGATTTTTTCGTTGATCTGCGCCGTTGCTGCGGTCAAACCGGTTTTGAGTGCGGCAATCTCCTGACGGTTTGCGTCGATGGCAGCTTCTATCTCCTCCCCGCCCGGCATTTGCGCCGCCAACTGTTCCAGCCTGCTTTCAAGATCGGCAGACAGCTTTCCGGCTTCACTTTCCAATGCGGCCAACCGCTGATCGATACCGCTCAAGGCCGCCGCCGCGCCTTCTCCATCGCCTGCACCCCCCTCAAGGAGCGCCGCGTTGATGTCTTCCAGCCGCGTTTCCAGTTCCTCAGAGCGCTGAAGCGCGGTATCGGCGGCGGATCTTGCCGCCTGCAATTCACCGCTGAAGTCACCGCCACTACCCGATGCCGCCTCAAGCGCCTCAATGCGCGCCGACAAGGTTTCATCGGTCTGGGGAACGCCGTCGGCAACACGCTGCTGCAAGGCATTGAGCTGCGCTTTTAGTGACTGTATTTCTTCCTGCGATTGGGCAAGGGCCGCCGGATCGGCGCCGCCAGGCAGGGTTGGTGCCCCAAGCTTGCCCATCAGATTGGCGCCGCCAAGGGCAATCCCGCCGCCTACCACCGCAGCAATACCCGCCTGAATGAGGGAACCAGCGCCGCTGCGCTTATCCTTATGTGGAGTTTCGGTGGTTTCAGAACCTTCCGGCAACCCAGCACCATCAGGGTCTTCAGCGGTTGAAGCGCCTTCGGTCATTTCGTCCTTGGCCGGTTTTTCTTTCGCAGGTTCTTCGGCGGGCACGGACACGTCGGCAGACCTGGAATCAACCTTGGGGCCTTTCTTGGGATCATCCCCGGAAACTGATTGCGCTTTTATTTCCTTTTCCGCCTCCTCAGGCGGATTGGCTTCAAGATCGATGGTGGCAGGTTGTTTTTGACGCCGGCTTCTCTTGCGCGGCTGCGGCTTTCTTGTATTGGCCATCTGTATTCCTTAGCCCGTTTTATTGCCTGGCTGGCGACAGCAGGTACAAACCTTACCTTGGGACATCCGCCCGACAGACAAGCACAGCCTGCCCCGGCGCGCAACGGTACTTTGCGTCACAGCGCAGGAAAGCCAAAACCGTACATACAAATACGATTTTGGATTAGTGCTGCCTGTCGAGCTCAGCCAGCAATTTCACCATGGCCTCAGCATCCGGGCGTTCCGCCACATGTATGTTTTGGAACAGACGCGCGTCGAGCGTTTCAGCAATTCCCTCCGAAAGCGCTGCGGCAGAAAGGTTCGCGAGCGCCTTTTCCAGACTGTGGCGTTGCACCAGTTCCAGCAACCTTCTGCCGCTTTCAGTGGAGAAAACAGCCACGGCGCCACCCTCGGCGCCATTCAGTGAAGCTCGAAGGGCATCGCGGCTGACCTCTTTCTCCTTGAGCCGGTATGTCTCGACGCTCTCAAGCGCAATGCCGGCAGGTTCCACCATTGCTGAAAGGTCTCTGGCCCGTTTCTCGCCGCACGGATAGATGCCGCAAATGCCGGATCGCCCGCCAAAATCCGCCGAGATACGAGCAGCGAGGTTTTCCACATCACCCGAGCTTTGGCGTACATCAAGATACGCATTTTCCTTCAACAGGCCGGCCGTACGCGGCCCCACTGCATAGGCGGGGACGCCAAGCAAACGGCCTTCGTTCCGGGCAGAAAGCACTTCGACAGCAGCAGCGGAGGTAAAAACGGAGAAGTCGAATCTGCCCCCGGGCAGGTCGTGCCCGGTATCTTCCAGCTCGATCAGCGGAAGTTGCACCGCTTCAAGGCCGGCCGATTTGAGCATTGGCACCATGCGGGCATTGTCGGACGGACGGCGGGTGAGCAGTACCTTCATCGCACTTCCTCAGCCGGACCCGCCCCAATCGGCAAAGAAGGCATCGCCCGCCTCTGCCCGCAACCGGTTGCCGCAGGCCCGCCCCAATGCTGCAGCATCATCAAGCCTCCCGCTTTCACGGCACGCATGCCATTGCTTTCCGTCGGGGCTCAAGATCATGCCGTGAAAATCAATCCGGTCGGCGCCCACTGCCGCATGGCCGGCAATCGGCGTGCGACAGGAGCCATCCAGCGCATCGAGAAAGGCCCGCTCACAGGCCAGCGCTGTTGCAGTATCGGCATCGTTCAGGGGTGAAAGCAGCCTGTCTACCCGTTCATCGCCGATACGGCTTTCCACACAAATCGCGCCTTGTCCCGGCGCCGGCAGAAATTCCTCCAGATCAAACACGGAGGCTGCCACATCGGCCATACCGAGCCGGTTGAGCCCGGCCACGGCGAGCAGGGTCGCCTCTGCCACACCTTCTTCAAGCTTCCTCAGCCGGGTCTGCACATTGCCGCGAAACTCCACGATCTGAAGATCGGGCCGAAGGCGCAGCAGCATCGCCCTGCGCCGCAAAGACGAGGTTCCCATGACCGCGCCCTTCGGCAGCTCAGACAGTTTTGAGACTTTGTGGGAAATAAACGCATCTTCAGGCGCCTCGCGTTCCAGAAAACAGGACAGCGCAAGACCCTCCGGCAGTTTTGTCGGCATGTCCTTGGATGAATGTACCGCGATATCGATCCGGCCATCTGTCAGCCGTTCCTCGATTTCTTCGGTGAACAGGCCCTTGCCGCCAATCTGCGAAAGGGAGCGGTCGATGATACGGTCGCCCTTGGTGCTGATGACATCGATTTCCACGGCAATATCCGCACCGTGCGCTGCAACGAGCCGGTCACGCACCTCATGCGCCTGGGCCAGCGCCAGCGGGCTGCCGCGAGTCCCGATCCGAACGGTCTTGCCGTTGTCATCTGCCCTCTGGCCGGCCATTGGCTTTGCGCTCCACTCCTGTTAACCGCTATAAAAAGGCCTCTGGCCTTGCGCGTGCCGGTGTAGTCGTTTTTCATCGCACGTACAATCCAAACGGGCCAGACAGGCCAGACAGGCCGATCGAGGGTGCGGGTCAGATTTTCATGCTTGTATTGGGCATTGAGACCAGTTGCGATGAAACTGCGGCAGCGGTAGTGCAGCGAACCGGAAAGGGCGGCAGCATCCTGTCCAACTGCATCCATTCCCAGATTGCCGAACATGCAGCTTTCGGCGGTGTCGTGCCGGAAATCGCCGCCCGCTCCCACCTAGCCCGCCTCGACGGGCTTATTACACAGGCCATGGAAGAAGCCGATTGCAACTGGTCCGGACTGGACGCCATCGCCGTAACTGCCGGACCCGGCCTTGTTGGCGGTCTTCTGACCGGCGTGATGACCGCCAAGGCACTGTCGGCATCGACCGGGCTTCCCTTCTTCGGCATCAATCACCTTGAAGGCCATGCCCTGACGCCCCGCCTCACCAACGCCCTTGAATTTCCCTATTTGCTGCTGCTGGTTTCCGGCGGCCACACCCAGTTTGTCGAGGTTCGCGACGCCGGCGAATACCGGCGCCTTGCAACCACCATTGATGACGCCCTTGGCGAAGCCTTCGACAAGACGGCCAAACTGCTGTCGCTCGGCTATCCCGGCGGCCCGCAGGTGGAACAGGCAGCGAAAGAAGGAAATCCGCGGCGTTTCGATTTCCCGCGCCCGCTATCGGGAAAGGAGGAAACCAACTTCTCCTTTTCCGGTTTGAAGACAGCCATCCGGCAAACCGCCAACAAACTGGCGCCCCTTTCCAATCACGACGCCGCCGACATTTGCGCTTCCTTTCAGCAGGCTATCATCGACATTCTGCTCGACCGCACAGCCAAAATGATACGGCAGTTCGACAACGTCCATGGAAAACACGATCGCACCCTGGTCATCGCCGGTGGCGTTGCAGCCAACAAGGCGATTCGGCTCGCGCTGGAACAGTTGACGGATGAACATGGCTGGAGCCTGGTCGCACCGCCACCGCAACTGTGCACAGACAATGCAGCGATGATCGCCTGGGCGGCCATTGAACGCAGCGACCGCTTTTCGCCCTCTGGCTTCGATCTGGCGCCGCGCTCACGTTGGCCTCTCGATGAAGATGCCGCCGGATTGATCGGCTCGGGGAAACGGGGAGTGAAGGCATGAGCGAAGCTCTACACCGCATCGCCGTATTGGGCGCGGGTGCCTGGGGCACGGCGCTGGCCAGCGTGCTTGCCCGCAGGGGGCACGATGTCCAGCTTTGGGGACGCGATCAAAAAACGGTGGACACCATCAACACCAGAGGGGAAAATCCGCGATACCTGCCGGACATAAACCTGCCGGAAGGGTTGGCGGCAACCAGGGATATCGCCAGGGCCCTTGAAGGCGCTCAAACCGTTTTGCTGGCAACGCCGGCACAGACCATTCCTGAAATGGCGGGATTGCTTGCCGGAAAGATCAGCCCCTCTACGCCCCTTATCCTGTGCGCCAAGGGCATAGACCGCAAATCCGGCAAACTGCCTGCCCAGATTCTAGCAGAACGGTTCGAGGGTCAGTCCCTGGCAGCCCTGTCCGGCCCGAGCTTTGCTCATGACGTCGCCCGCGACCTGCCGACTGCTGTCACCCTTGCACATACCGATGGTAAAAAAGCTGCACAGCTTGCCGCCATCATCTCGTCGGAAACCTTCAGGGTCTATGCCGCGACCGATCTTAAGGGCGTCGAACTGGGTGGTGCATTGAAGAACGTGATTGCCGTTGGCGTTGGTGTCTGCCGGGGCATGGGGCTTGGCGCCAGTGCGGAGGCCGCGCTTACCGCACGCGGGTTTGCCGAAGTTTCGCGTTTGGCCACCCATCTTGGTGCAAAGCCGCAGACCCTGATGGGACTGTCCGGCCTGGGCGACCTGGTGTTGACCTGCTCGGGCACCCAGTCGCGCAATTTTACCTATGGCCTGGCTCTTGGCGAGGATAGGGGTGTTGCAGGACTTGCACTCGCCGAAGGCGCCTTTACCGCCGGGGTTGCAGCGACAATCGCCGCTGAAAACAACATTGAGGCGCCGTTGATTTCCACGGTTGCCAAACTGGTGGATGGCGCGATAACTCCCGGAGAGGCGTTGCGGGAACTGCTCGCACGGCCACTTAGGAGCGAAAGCGAGGAATGATGCAGTACTGGTTGTTCAAGTCCGAACCGTTCAAATGGTCCTGGGAGGACCAGAAGGCCCGGGGCGACAAGGGCGAGGAATGGGACGGTATCCGCAACTATCAGGCCCGCAACAACATGCAGGCGATGGAACTTGGTGACCGCGGCTTTTTCTACCACTCCAACGAAGGGCTTGAAGTGGTCGGCATCGTCGAGGTTTGCGCACTCGTGCACCCCGATTCCACCACCGACGACGAGCGCTGGGAGTGCGTCGACATCAAGGCCGTTTGCGACTTGCCCAACCCCGTCACCCTGAAAGACGTAAAAGCCAATCCGAAACTCTCGGAAATGGCGCTTGTCACCTCCATGCGGCTGTCGGTGCAGCCGGTGCGCGAGGATGAATGGATGGAAGTCTGCCGCATGGGCGGGCTAAACGGGAAATCCCTGAAGCCATTGTGATAACCACCGCTTCAAGGCGTGCATTCATTCTCGCCAACACCACGATAGCCTCGCCGCCCCATGTGCCCGAACTTGACCTGCATCTGGCCGGCGAGGCACACGGGCTTTGGCACAAAACCGAAGAGGAACTGGAGGCGATAGGCCTGCCGCCGCCCTTCTGGGCGTTTGCCTGGGCAGGCGGCCAGGGTCTGTCACGTTTTGTGCTGGATCATCCGCAAACCGTGCGGGGAAAGCGGATCGCCGACTTTGCTGCCGGCAGCGGCCTGGTATCAATAGCGGCAATGAAGGCCGGCGCATCCAGCGCACTCGCCATGGACATTGATCCTTTCTGCAAAGACGCCATCGCACTGAACAGCGCATTGAACGGGGTTGAAATTGCCTATACGGACCGCGACCTGCTGGCTCTGGAACCTGAGGCAGGCGCCGCATGGCTGGCAAAGTTCGATTGCATCCTTGCCGGTGACGTTTTCTACGACCGGCAGATGGCACATCGCCTGTGGCCATTGTTCTGCACGGCTGCAGAGGCGGGCATTGAAATCCTGGCCGGAGATCCCGGCCGTACCTACCTGCCCAAAGAAGGCTTGAGCCTGTTGGCGGAATACCAGGTTCCCGTCACCCGGGCACTGGAGGACAATTCAATCAAGCAAACGCGGGTCTGGCGGGTGACCGGCTTGCGATGAACCGCGACATTGCCCACAATGCACCGTCCGGCAGAAAAATCAGGAGGAGAAAAATGCAGGCAGCTATGGGCGCAAGCCTTGTCACCATTCTGGTCGCAACCATCGCCAGTTGGATATTCGGCTCCATATGGTACGGGGCGCTTGGCAAACGCTGGATGGCAGCTTCCGGCCTGAGCGAGGAAGACATCAAGGGAAAGAGCGGAAAGGTCGATCCTTCTCCCTTCATCATCTCGTTCATACTCGAATTCATCATGGCCTATGTGCTGGCCGTGTTGCTGCTGCACACCTCCGACGGTTCCTTCAGCCTGGCAAGCGCATTGGTGGCAGCGTTCATTCTCTGGCTGGGTTTCGTGTTCACAACCCAGACGATCAACCACCGCTATTCCATGAAACCATGGTCGCTGACCCTAATCGACAGCGGGCACTGGCTCGGCGTGATGCTGATTCAGGCACTCGTCATGGCCGTGATGGGATTGTAAGGCAAAGCAGGTTACCAGGTTCGCTTGGGACCGGTATCGATGTGGTAGAAGCCTTGGGGATACCGCGCATAACCGCCCACATTGCGGTGGCCGCGGACGAACGCCAGCACGCCGCCCGGATCGCCCCTGACACTGAAGTCGACCGCCCGGCAGGTCAAATGATATGACTTGGGTTTGCCGCCCTTGCGCCGGTTTTCCAATGGCCAGCGATGGGTGGAATGGACCCGCACAGGCCCGAATTTGCGCGCCACCTGACGCAGAACGACCTTCAGCCTCGGCGGCACGCACCAGCGGGTATCGTTCCATGTGATGGGAGCGGGGCGAAACAGGGCGCAGCCGCTCAGCATCACTGCAAGCAGCACCAGTATAATCGCTCGGGAAATGCCCCCGCAGGGCCATTTGACGGAGAAAGTCGTCATGCCCGGTCCTTACGCAATACAAACAGGCCGGCAGGTTTGCAGCCGGTTAACAGACGCGGCCATTTTGGAACAACCGCGTTAAGATTGGATTAAGACTTGTGGGAAGCAACTGGTAGGAACGAAGGCTAGGCTGTAATTCCGATACGCCGGCCTGCAGATCCTGGGCAGGCAATTCTGCGCCCGTATTCTGCGCCCGTATTCTGCGCCCGTATTCTGCGCCCGTATTCTGCGCCCGTATTCTGCGCCCGTATTCTGCGATTGTCTTATGGACGCACCGGCTGACAGGCAATAGGTTGCGCGGAAATCCAATCGGGCTTGCATTCAAAGCAGATTATCCGTTTGAATACCGAGGAAACACTGAGATGCCCGGTTGCGGGTGATGGTCGGGGAGAAAAACATGTTTGAAGTCAAGAAGCACAAGGTAAAGGCGGCATGGAAGAAGAATGCCCTGATCGACAACGATACTTACCTTAAATGGTACAATCAGAGCGTTAAGAACCCTGAGAAATTCTGGGCCAGGCATGGCAAGCGCATTGACTGGTTCAAACCGTACAAGAAGGTGAAAAACACCAATTTCTCCGGCAATGTGTCGATCAAATGGTTCGAGGACGGCGTTACCAACGTCGCCTACAACTGCATCGACCGCCATCTGAAAAAACGCGGCGACCAGACCGCCATCATCTGGGAAGGCGACAATCCCTTCGACGACAAGAAGATCACTTACAACGAACTCTATGACAAGGTTTGCCGTCTCTCCAATGTGATGAAGTCCCACGGCGTCAGGAAGGGCGACCGGGTCACCATCTACATGCCGATGATTCCGGAGGCTGCCTACGCCATGCTCGCCTGCGCCCGCATCGGCGCCGTCCACTCGATCGTCTTTGGCGGCTTCTCGCCGGATGCCCTTGCCCAGCGCATCATCGACTGCAAATCCAGCTACGTCATCACCGCGGATGAAGGCTTGCGCGGCGGCAGGACCATTCCGCTCAAGGCAAATACCGACGCAGCTTGCGAAATTGCCGCACAAAAGAAACGGCGGGTGAAAAATGTCCTGGTGGTGCGGCGTACCGGCGGTGAGATCAACTGGGATGACAAGCGGGACCGCTGGTACCATGAGGAAATGATCGCAGCCAAGCCGGACTGCAAGCCCGAACCCATGAAGGCAGAAGATCCGCTCTTCATCCTCTATACGTCCGGATCCACCGGCCAGCCCAAGGGCGTGCTGCACACCACGGGCGGCTATCTCGTATACGCCTCCATGACCCATGAATACGTTTTCGATTATCATGAAGGCGATGTGTACTGGTGTACGGCCGATGTCGGCTGGGTAACCGGCCACTCCTATATCGTCTACGGTCCGCTCGCCAACGGCGCGCAGACACTGATGTTTGAAGGCGTGCCGAACTACCCGACCATGAGCCGGTTCTGGGAAGTGGTGGACAAGCACCAGGTCAACATTTTCTACACCGCGCCAACGGCCCTTCGTGCCCTGATGGGCGCTGGTGACGAGTTTGTCAGCCGCACCTCACGCAAATCCCTGCGCGTGCTCGGGTCAGTCGGTGAGCCGATCAACCCTGAAGCCTGGGAATGGTATTACAACGTGGTTGGCGACAAGCGCTGCTCGATCGTCGATACCTGGTGGCAGACCGAGACCGGCGGTATTCTGATTACCCCGTTGCCCGGCGCAACCGACCTCAAGCCCGGATCGGCAACACGCCCCTTCTTCGGGGTCCAGCCGCAGATCGTCGACAATGACGGCAATGTTCTGGAAGGCGCGACGGAGGGCAATCTCTGCCTGATCGATTCCTGGCCTGGCCAGATGCGCACCGTCTATGGCGACCACAAGCGCTTCATCCAGACCTATTTTTCCACCTACAAGGGCAAGTATTTCACCGGTGACGGCTGCCGCCGCGACAAGGACGGCTATTACTGGATTACCGGGCGCGTCGACGATGTGATCAACGTTTCCGGCCACCGCATGGGTACCGCGGAAGTGGAAAGCGCGCTGGTTGCCCATGACAAGGTTTCAGAAGCCGCGGTTGTCGGCTACCCCCACGACATCAAGGGCCAGGGCATTTACTGCTATGTCACGCTGATGGCCGGTGAGACAGGCAGCGACGCCCTGCGCAAGGAACTGGTCAGCCATGTGCGTTCGGAAATCGGCCCGATTGCCTCTCCTGACAAGATCCAGTTCGCCCCCGGCCTGCCAAAAACCCGTTCCGGCAAAATCATGCGCCGCATCCTGCGCAAGATCGCCGAGGATGATTTCGACTCCCTGGGCGACACATCGACCCTCGCCGATCCCGCCGTGGTCGACGATCTCGTCGAGAACCGGCAGAACAAGAAGGGCTAACTGGCTCCGGCACATGCCAGTACAGAATAGAAAAAAGGGGAGCTTCGGCTCCCCTTTTGTTGTTCCGCTTTGACGGGTGTCAGGCTTAGAGCGTGTCCGGCTTAAATGGAACCGTTTGAGCGCCGGGAGTTTGGTCTTCGGCAAGGAACCAGGTTCAAACGATTGCAGAAAACCCGATACATTCATGATGTCAAGTGCCCGGCTGTGGTGTCTTTTGCGTTCTGGCTTCGTCGAAATCCTCGCAAGGTGGCAAGGCACCGCGCTGCGGTGTTCTGCTTGCCAGAAACGAAAAATCCATCCATGCAAACTGATTTAATTTAAACCTGACACGCTCTAGCTCTCGGCGATGGCACCCGCCGACAGGCGCATTTCGCGGGTCCGCTCCAGCGCCTCGATCAGCGCCTTGTCGCGGCCATAGACATCGGCGTAATAGCCGACATTGCCTTCATCGTCCGGCCAGGCGGTAAAGTAGGAAACATAGACCGGAAGCTTGTTCTTGACCGGGATCGACCGGTTTTGACCGCCTGCGATGTAATTGCCGACTTGCTCCTGGCTGGTCTGCAGCACCGCTGCGGCCATGGCGCGCGGATCGGCAAGGCGGATACAGCCATGGCTGTAGGCCCGCCTTGACCGCGAAAACAGTTTCTTGGCCGGCGTATCGTGCATGTAGATGGCATGCTCGTTGGGGAAGAGTATCTTCAATTCGCCCAGCGCATTGCCGCTTCCCGGGCGCTGCCGGATGTAGACGCTTTTATACCCCTCCGGCGAATACCAGTCGACGGAATGAGGATCGCGCGGCTTGCCGCCCGAAACCACCTCGTAATTGCGCGCAGACAGATATCCCGGATTGGCGCGTATCTTGCCCAGCATCTCGTTGACCAGGATCGAGCGCGGCACGTTCCAGTAGGGATTGACCTCCACCACTTCAATCGTATCGCTAAAGAAACTGGTCTGGTTGGAAGGCTTGCCCACCACCACATTCATGGCCAGTTGCACCTTGCCGCCGTTAACATAGGTCGCGCGGTACGCAGGCTGGTTGACGAGGACATGGCGGCTTCCCAGGTCGTCCGGCAGCCAGCGCAGGCGCTCCATGGCCAGTTCGATCTTGGCGATCTTTGCTTTCGGGCTTTCACCCTGCAGTTTTGCAATCGTGTTCCTGCCGACAATACCGTCGGCGCCAAGCCCGCTTTCCTTCTGGAATGCCTTGATCAGCTTGACCAGTTCTTCGCCGAACACCAGCGCACCGTCATAGGATGCAAGGACCGCCGCATGTTCCGTTTTGAATTCATCGCTTGCCTTGCGGCGGATCAGTTCAATGATCTTCGGAAGTTCTTCGTGTTCCTGGCCAGGCTTGATGAGCGTGCCCGGCTTGATCGGCTCGATGTCGTCTTCATCGACACTGGCGCGCAACTCGGCAAGCTCCGCCATCAGGCTGGCGAAACGTTCATTGGCCGGATGCAGGGATTCCAGCATGGCAGCCGGGTCGTCATTGTCTGCTATGGCGGACATCTGCGCCTTGTAGTCCCGTCCATAACCGGGAAAATCATGATAGCCGCTGATCTTGTTGGGATTGATGCGGCCAGCATCCGCGTCGGCTGCATAGCGTAACGCCGCAGCGCTCAGCGCCAGTTCAAAACGCGCTGCCGCACCTTCCGCATCCTCGCGGTTTGCCGCCACCTGAGGCAGGCTTACCTGATAATCCTGCGGTGTAAGACCGAACTCATCTGCCCGGGAGAAAATCGCGAGAAGATCGGATGCTTTCTCATTGGGCCGCAGGTCAGAACCAACCCACAGATAATCCGGCTGTTTGGAATAGTGTTCCTTGAGCGCGGCGGCGATCCCCCCTTCCAGGGTCATGGACCAGCCGGTCAGGGATGCCTCGGTCAGTTTCGGCGAAACGGGTTTGATGGCACCGGTCTTTGAAAGATCGACGCCTGCCGGCGTGGGTACCCCAAGGTCGTCTTCACCAAGCAGTGGTACTTTTCGCACCATCGGTGCCGGGGCAGGCGGTTCCGGCAACAGACCGGCCAGCGAGAACGAAGCCAGCTTCTCTGTCTTGTAGGTGTAGTATCGCGGACCGGTGATCTTCTTGATCGGTGCCGGTTCAGGATCGGCGGCAAACAGTTCCGGATTGGTGCGGCGCAGGCGCTTCATCCGGCGTTCCTGGGCACGCTTGGCGGCATCGGCAAACCACTGTTCCAGCAGTGTGCGGCGCTGGGCCTGCGCATCATCCAGCGGGAGCGCCGTTACCGCGATGCTTGCAGCAAGCGCCAGCATCAACATCCGCGCACCGCCGCGCGAAGCCTTTGACCGGGCTTTGCCGCTCGCATTTACAGCCGGTTTTTCAGTCATTGGCCGGCACCTCGTTTTCTCTGATTGACTTACGTTCACGGCAGGCTGCAACTGTTCGTCTCCGGGTTTATGGCACTCGGCTTGATGAACACCGTTATTCTGATTCCACATCGCTGGCGCAAAGTTTCGCAGATTGGCCTGCCGCTATCAAGACAACCGGCAGACAACGCGTGAAATCGCGGCCGTTATGTTGCAGTGAAACCGCAAAAAACGGCCAAATCGGGCCCATTACACTAAGCAGGGATTGAACGATCGCTGTCCTGCCATCTTGGGTTGATCCAGGGCTCCAGATTGGACTTCGGCAACGGATCGCGGCCCAGAATATGATCGGCAGCCTTTTCACCCACCATGATCGACGGTGCGTTGAGATTGCCATTGGTGATTTGCGGGAAGACCGAACTGTCGGCAAGCCGCAGGTTTTCAACGCCGATCACCCGGCATTCGCTGTCCACCACTGCCTGGCGATCGTCGGCGCGGCCCATGCGCGCGGTTCCGCAGGGATGGAAGGCACTTTCGGCATGTGAGCGGATAAACGCATCCAGCTGCGCATCGCTGCGGGCATCGTCCCCCGGCTGGATTTCGCGACCGCGATAGCGGTCAAAAGCCTGCTGGCTGAAGATTTCCCGCGCCAGCCGGATACAATAACGGAAATCGGCCCAGTCCTCCTCATGGCTCATATAGTTGAACAGGATGGACGGCTTGGCAAACGGATCATCGGAAGTCAGTTGAACCCGGCCGCGTGATTTCGAGCGCATCGGCCCCACATGAGCCTGAAAGCCATGGCTTCTGGCGGCCGCCTTTCCGTCGTAGCGGATCGCCACCGGAAGGAAGTGAAACTGGATGTCGGGATATTCAACCCCCGCTTTCGAGCGCACGAATGCGCAGCTCTCGAAGTGATTTGTCGCCCCGTCTCCCCGTTTGAAGAACAGCCACTCGGCACCGATCAGCGCCTTCGAAAACAGGTTCAGCTTGGAATAAAGCGTGATCGGCTCAAGGCATTCCTGCTGAACATATACTTCCAGATGATCCTGCAGATTTGCCCCGACACCCGGCCGGTCCGCTACCACTCCGATGCCCAGCGAACGCAGGTGTTTTGCCGGGCCGATGCCTGACAGCATCAGCAGTTTTGGCGAATTGATCGAGGAAGCAGCAAGGATCACCTCCTTGCGTGCGCGGATCACCTCCACATGATCGCCCCGCGAGATCTCGACGCCGGTGGCGCGCTTGCCCTCCATGACGACCCGGCGGGCAAAAGCCCGAACCAGTTGAAGATTCTCCCGCTTTAGCGCGGGCTTCAGATAGGCATTGGCCGTCGACCATCGGCGTCCCTTGTGAATGGTATGCTCAAAGGCTGCGAATCCTTCCTGCTTGATGCCGTTATAGTCGTCCGTAACCTCGAAACCGGCCTGACGGCCCGCCTCGACAAATGCGTGATAAAGCGGGTTGTTCTGATCGCCCTTCTTGACATGAAGGGGGCCGTCCTTGCCGCGTACCGCCGCATCGCCGTCTGCCGCGTTTTCCATCCTTTTGAAATAAGGGAGCACATCAGCATAGGCCCAGCCGGTGGCGCCCATCTCCTGCCAGGCATCATAGTCGCGTGCATGACCGCGCACATAGACCATGCCATTGATCGACGAGGAGCCGCCAATCACCTTGCCCCTCGGCGTCACCAGCCGCCGCCCGCCAAGATGGGGCTCCGGCTCGCTCTTGTAACCCCAGTCATAGCGGCTCATGTTCATGGGGAAGGAAAGCGCCGCCGGCATCTGAATGAACGGTCCGACATCGCTGCCGCCATACTCGATCACGATCACACGGTGCTTGCCGTCTTCGCTCAGGCGATAGGCCAGTGCCGCGCCGGCAGAACCAGAGCCGACGATGACATAATCGGCTTCAACATCACGAATATCTATCGAACCACCCGACATCGCATCTTTCCTAGTAGGGATATTCCATCGGGCTCATTGCCACATGGACACTTTTGATCTGGCTGTAGGCGTCGAGCGCCCATTTGCCGTTCTCCATTCCCAGTCCCGAGCGCTTGTGGCCGCCAAACGGCATTTCCACCGGTGTGACGTTGAACGTGTTGATCCAGCAGCTTCCCGCCTTCAGCCGGCTCATCATGCGATGCCCGCAGGAAAGGTCATTGGTGTAGACACCGGCAGCAAGGCCGAAGACCGTATCATTGGCCCGGGCAACCACTTCATCCTCGTCGCTGAAGGTAAACAGCGACAGGAGCGGGCCGAAAATCTCCTCCCGGGCAATCGGCTGATGGTCGTCCTTGGGCGCATAAATTGCCGGGCCAATCCAGTTGCCACCCTCAAAACCCTGAATTTTCGGAAAGCCGCCATCATAAAGGCATTCACCCTGTGAAGGGGCGGCCTCGTAATATGCCGCCACTTTCTTGAAATGCTCCCCGGAGACAAGCGGCCCCATCTGGGTGTCCGTGTCGAAAGGATCGCCAATCACCATGGCTTCCGTACGGGCCACCAGCTTCTCGGCGAACTGATCACGGATTTTTTCATGCACGAAAACCCGCGTACCGTTGGAGCAGACCTGACCGGTCGAATAAAAATTGGCCAGCATGGCGCCACCGACGGCGGAATCAATGTCCGCATCGTCGAATACGATCAACGGCGACTTGCCGCCAAGCTCCAGCGTGACTTTCTTGATGGCGGGCGCAGCACCTGCCAGAACCTTCGCGCCGGTCCCGGTCTCGCCGGTCAGGGAAATCTTGGCAACATCGGGATGGCCGACCAGCCTGGCGCCTACCTTGCCATCGCCCTGCAGCACGTTGAACACCCCATCGGGCAGGCCTGCCTCCTTGTAGGCTTCGGCAAGTCTGAGGGCTGAAAGCGGCGTTAGTTCAGCCGGCTTCAGGATCATTGCATTGCCGCAGGCAAGCGCCGGTGCGGATTTCCAGCCCGCCATCTGCATGGGATAATTCCACGCGGCAATGCCGACACACACACCCAGGGGTTCGCGCACCGTATAGCCCCAATCCCCTTCCATGCCGGAAAAAGCCACATGTTCGCCGTTCATCGTGGCGGCATGGGCTGCAAAATACTCGATGGCATCGGCAGCAGATACGACATCCACAACCGTGGTCTCCTGCACCGCCTTCCCTGTGTCGAGCGTTTCCAGATGGGCAATTTCATCGTTTCTGGACCGAAGAATCTGTGCGGTACGGAAAAGCACGCGGGCACGCTCGGCAGGCGGCGTCTTGCGCCAGATTTCAAAGCCTGCTTTCGCCGCCGCAACCGCCTCCTCAATCTCGGCATCGGTTGCCCACCGGATGTCGCAAAGCGGTTCACCGGTTGCGGGGTAGATGTCCGGTACGGCTTCTCCCTTGCCTTCGACAAAACCGCCGTTGATAAAATGGCTGCGCTGCGGCAGCAGATGATCGAATGCGCCCATCAATGGACTCCCTTAACCGCTGTTTTCCATTGGCCGGAACCTGACGGTCCGCTCTTGCCGATTTGCATCGCCAGTCCCGTTTGGATACCGGCCCGCGCCAGCCCTGCATCCACATGCCGGCGGCACAATTCTATCGCCCTGTTCGCATCGGGCTCGCGGGCACCAAGCGCCTGACGGATGTAAAGACCATCAATCAACGCCCCCAGCCCTTCCGCGAGTTCCCGGCTTTTCTCAACGTCACATTCAGGCAGCACCTGCTTGAACGAATCGACCAGATTGCTTTCCAGCCGCCGGAAATAGATCGCAAGCAAGCGGGCGGCCGGCGGTGAGGAATAGGCCTTGAGGTAGAAAACCAGCCAGGCGGCAATGGTCTTGCGGTCAAACTGGCCGGCAGCAAAACTGGCCTTGATGATCCCGTCAATGCGCTTGGCCGGATCTTTCGCCTGCCGCAATTCTGCAACCACGGACCCGGACAGTTCACGAAGCAGGTAACGCATCGTTTCGACGATGATCTCGTCCTTGCCGCCGAAATAGTGGAACGCCAGCGCAGAGGACATGCCGGCCTGCTTGGCAATGATCTTGACCGGGACATCCAGCGATCCGTGCTCACCGATGACATCGATGGCGGCATGAATGAGCGCTCTTCTTCGCTCCGGCTCGGCGCCGATACGCGGCATGGACAGTCCTTTCGACATCATCTCCACCTGGAGACGCACCCCTGTTCATGGCCCGTTGCAAACAACGGCTCTCCGGGGGTGAGGCTACCGGTAGCAAATTTTTAATTGACTAATCAATCAAAATAAACTGAACTAGGGGCTGGGTAAAGCCGCAAATTGACTTTCGTGGAGCATCGTTGGAATGTTCTGCCACTTTGGCAGCCCCGTAATACATCCATCAGGGAGAGAATAATGATATCAGCAAAAGCCAAGCCGCTATTCGCCATGATCGCCGCCATCGGCATCACGGCAAGCCTTTCGACAAGCCCGGCAATGGCAGCAAGCCATGAAGCAGAGTCCTGTTCAACCGTTCGGTTTTCAGATGTCGGCTGGACCGACATTACGGCCACAACGGCAGTAACGACGTTTCTGTTGAAGGCGCTGGGTTATGAAACCGACATCAAGGTGCTGTCGGTTCCGGTGACCTATCAATCGCTTGCCAATGGCGACATCGATGTATTTCTCGGCAACTGGATGCCGACGATGGAAGCCGATATCCGGCCCTTCCTGGATGCCGGTACGGTTGAGTCGACGGGCGTCAACCTTGAAGGCGCCAAATATACCCTGGCCACCAACGCCAAGGGCGCGGAAATGGGGATCAAGTCGTTTGGCGACATCGCTTCCCAGAAAGATTCCCTCGGCGGCAAGATCTACGGCATCGAACCGGGCAATGACGGCAACCGCCTCATCCTGGACATGATCGAGAAAGACGCCTTCGGACTCAATGGGTTCGAAGTAGTCGAATCTTCAGAAGCCGGTATGCTGGCGCAGGTCGCCCGCGCCGAAAAGGCCGGCGAACCGGTTGTCTTCCTTGGCTGGGAACCGCACCCGATGAACGCCAATTTCTCGCTTACCTATCTTGAGGGCGGAGATGATTTCTTCGGCCCCAATCTGGGCGGCGCCACGGTCTATACCAATACCCGCGCCGGATATGCATCCGAGTGCCCGAATGCCGGCAAGCTGGTGACCAACATGAAGTTCACCCTGGCCATGGAAAACGAGATCATGGGCGCCATTCTGGACGATGGCGAGGAGCCGGAAGCTGCAGCCAAGGCATGGCTGAAGGCCAATCCGGATGTGATCGGGCCATGGCTTGAAGGTGTTACCGCCAAGGACGGCGGCGATGCTGCTGCTGCGGTCAACAGCGCCCTGGGCATGTAACCGGCATGCATTTGCCTTAACCAGGGGCCGTCGAAAGATGGCCCCTTTCGCCACCGGTATTTGATCGGGGCAATCTGCGGGGAGGGACAGCCATCATGGAGTGGCTGACGGACAACAAGCTGCCGATCGGCCGCTGGGCGAAGGACGGCACTGACTGGCTGATCGACAATGGCGGCTTTTTCTTCGACTGGCTTTCACGCCAGTTGAAAGGCGGCATTGACGGCTTGTTGTGGCTGCTGGAACTGCCGCATCCGCTGCTGTTCATTGTAATTGCCGCAGCGCTCGCCTGGTGGATAAAGCGCAGCCTGTTTCTTCCTGTTTTCACCCTGGCTGCGCTCCTGCTCATTCTAAATCAGGGTTATTGGGAGGAAATGCTCCAGACACTGGCTCTGGTCGTTGCCTCTGCTGCCGTCTGCATGGCCGCAGGCGTGCCGGTGGGCATCCTGGCAGCACACAATCCGAGGTTTTCCGCCTTTCTGCGTCCGCTGCTCGATCTGATGCAGACGATTCCGACCTTTGTTTATCTCATTCCGGCGCTGATCCTGTTTGGCCTGGGCATGGTTCCCGGCCTGATTGCCACCGTTATTTTTGCAATCCCCGCACCCATTCGCCTGACCGAGCTTGGCGTACGCTCCACCCCCCGCGCCCTCATCGAGGCAGGACAGGCCTTCGGCGCCACGCCGCGCCAACTGCTCTGGAAGGTGGAATTGCCCTATGCCCTGCCGCAAATCATGGCAGGGCTGACCCAGACCATCATGCTGTCGCTTTCCATGGTGGTGATCGCTGCCCTTGTCGGTGCTCCCGGCCTTGGCGTGCCGGTGGTCCGAGCCCTCAACACGGTCAACATTGCAAGAGGCTTTGAGGCCGGCATCGTCATCGTGCTGGTGGCCATCCTGCTCGACCGCTTCCTGCGCCATGAACGGCAGGGGGACTGAAGTCATGACCGATCCGGTGGTAAAATTCGAAAACGTCTCCATTGTCTTCGGCGACAAGCCAAAAAGCGCCCTGCCATTGATCGACAGTGGCATGGACCGCGCCGAAATCCAGACAGAATGCGGCCAGATCCTGGGCGTGGCCGATTGCTCGCTTGAAATTCACGAAGGTGAGGTTCTCGTTCTCATGGGGCTGTCGGGCTCCGGCAAATCGACGCTTCTTCGCGCGGTCAATGCACTCAACCCGGTCGTACGCGGCAAGGTCAGCGTGCGCTGTCCCGATGACGGAAAGTGGCGCGATCCCCATGCCTGCTCGAAAGGCGAACTGCGCGAGTTGCGCCTCGACTGGGTTTCCATGGTGTTTCAGCAATTCGGCCTGCTTCCCTGGCGAACCGTGGAGGAAAATGTCGGCTTCGGCCTAGAACTGGCCGGCCGCGACAAGGCGGAAACCAGACAGAAAGTGGCCGAGCAACTGGAGTTGGTCGGCCTGGCCGACTGGTCGGAAAAACGGGTGCAGGAACTCTCGGGTGGCATGCAGCAGCGTGTCGGCCTGGCACGCGCCTTTGCCACCGAAGCTCCCATCCTGCTGATGGACGAACCTTATTCCGCGCTCGACCCGCTGATCCGGGCCCGGCTGCAGGACGAGCTGATCGATCTTCAGCAGCGGCTGAAGCGCACCATTATTTTTGTCAGCCACGACCTTGATGAAGCCATCAAGATCGGCAGCCGCATTGCCATCATGGAAGGCGGACGGATCATTCAGGTCGGTACCGCACAGGAAATCCTGACCAATCCTGCAAATGAATATGTTGCCGATTTCGTTGCCCATATGAATCCGCTTGCCGTGCTGCGCGCCGGGGAAGCCATGCGGAAGATTTCAGGCCGCAAGCGCGGTCACGCCAAGGCAAGCGCCGTTGCACCTGACACCAGCCTGTCCGACATCATGCGCCTGCAACTCGAAACCGGCCTGCCGGTCTATGTGGAGAAAAAGGGCAGAATTACCGGCATAATCGAGGGTGACGATGTGCACCGGGCCCTGCTTAACCGGCTGGCATGACTGCCAGGACTGCTTGCGCGGATCTGCCCACCTTCACGGTTTCGCCTGCCGATGACAGCTTTTGTCAGAATCCCTATCCCGTCTATCGTCAGATGCGGGATTTGGGTCCTGCCTTTTTCTGGCGCGATTACGGCCATGTGACGTTTGCAGGATATGAGGAGGTCAATGCGCTTCTGCGCGACCGCCGCTTCGGGCGCGAGATCACCCACATCATGGCGCGGGAGGAAGCAGGTCTTCCGCCAATCCCCGAACATCTCGAGCCCTTCTATGCCTTTGAGGCAAATTCCATGCTGGAACGCGAACCACCGGCACACACCAGGCTGCGGACATTGGTGACAAGGGCATTCGTTTCACGAAATATTGCCCGCCTGACGCCGCAGATTGAAACGCTTGCAAACGAACTGATCGAAGCGTTTCCAGCCGGCGAATTCGATCTGCTGCCCAGTTTCTGCGAAAAGATACCGGTGTTTGTGATAGCCGATCTTCTTGGTGTTCCAAGAGACATGGCAGACCAGCTTCTTGAGTGGTCCCATGCCATGGTGGCCATGTATCAGTTCAACCGGGACCGCGCTGCCGAAGACCGGGCAGTCGAAGCCATGAACGCATTTTCAGCCTATGTGCAGAAGGTGGCTGGGGAGCGGCGCAAAAAACCCCGCAATGATCTCATTACCGCCCTGGTGGAGGCCCGCGACAGCGGAAACCGGCTGAGCGAGCAGGAACTCGTCACCACGGTCATCCTGCTTCTCAATGCAGGCCACGAAGCAACCGTGCACGCGCTGGGCAATGCCATCAAGGCACTGCTTGAAACGAACATGGGTTCTGATTCCAGATTTGGTGATCCCGAACACCTGCCAGATCAGGTGGAGGAACTGCTCCGGTTCGACCCGCCGCTACACCTGTTTAACCGCTTTGTTCTGGAAGACTGTACCTTTGCTGGCGTTCGCCTGCAGCAAGGCCAGAGCGTCGGACTATTGCTCGGTTCGGCAAATCGCGATCCCCGCCGCTATCCTTCCCCCGACCGGTTGGATTTTGTCCGTGGCGGAAAGGGTCATGTGGCCTTCGGCGCGGGAATCCACTTTTGCCTCGGCGCACCCCTTGCCCGCCTTGAAATATCGGCCGCACTGCCATTGCTCTTCAACCGGCTACCCGATCTGCATATTATCGAAAACCCCGTCTATGCAGACCGGTACCACTTTCACGGTTTGAAAAAGCTGATGGTGGCCGGCTGACCGGCCACCCTGTGCTCAGGCACCCACGACCCGCAGCCGGTCCATCGGTACGGTTGTCTCCGGTCCAATCTCCAATTCCGGATACGGGGCCGCATCAAACAGCATCCGCCTTTCCGTGTAGGAAGAATGGAAGATCGGGAACCGGTCAACCACCGTATCGCGCTGCCTTGGCATGTTGGCCGCCAGAAGGCTGATCGGCTTCAACAGGGTCGGATACGGCCTTGGATCGCAGAGCTTTTCGAAGCCGAAATAGCGCATGTAGAATGCCTGATGCTCCCGCCTTACGGTGGCCAGCATGTATTCAGCCTCGAAATATTCAGCTGCCATGAAGGCCGCGCGAATGGTGACATAAGGCAGCACGGGGTGCTGCTCTGACATCGATCGCTCCACGACCAGACGCGTCGGGTCGACCACCGACATGCCGGCTTCGATCATCGGGCGCACAATGTCCGGAAAGACATCATAAGCAGGCCCTTTCGGATTGTCCGGAGAGATCACATGGAACCGGATGGAACTTACCAGTTCCTCGTCCAGGTAAATCCCGAACAACCAGCAATTGTTCATCTGGTCGTAGTCGTCGGTGAATCGTTTGCCGGAATTGGAAGAAATCGTCCCTTCACGGCGGTAGGAAGAGTACCGCAGACGATAGAGCGCTTCGCGCTCACTCTCATCGACCGCTACTCTGTAGTCCACATTTTGCAGATAGCCGGTAAGCCTCTGCGAAAAAGGCTGATCATCACGCATTACACCCACACCCATACTTGCCCCAACAGGTTCAATTTGAACCGTTCTCATGATTAACCAATTGTTAATCGGTGTAAAGGCGCGGCGGGCTGATTCGAGGGATTCAAAGCATTTGAATAAAAACAAGGTTAACAGGGAAAGGTTTTGTTAACCATAATAAAAGCGGCAGATCATCTTGATGGACTTGTAATCAACTGCCCCTGCAACGGAAAAAAACCTTGTATTTGCTGAGGAAAGCTTGTTTGCCGCAGGCGGCAAACCCGGGCATTGAGGCGGGAAGAGCCTTGCGGGCAGATATACAGCCAGCGGGACTGGAAAGCAGAAGAGAGGTTTTCAGGTCGAAGCGCTGCGGTAAACTAACCGGCCACCCGCTCCTGGTCTTCCGCAGTGCGGGCGGGATTTTGATCGCGCAGCAGTTCGCGGACAGCTTCAGCAGGCATTGCCTTGCCGAACAGATATCCCTGCGCCTGGTTGACGTGCACCTTGCCGCGCAGAATGGCCAGTTGATCTTCTTCCTCGATGCCTTCGATTACAACCTGCAGGCCGAGATCGGCAGCCATGTGGGTCACGCCGGAAAGAAGGATGAGAGAACGTTCGTCTTCACGGATGCTTTCAAGGAAGGATCGGTCGATCTTGACCTTGTCGAGTGGCAACTGGTGAAGATAGCTGAGGCTGGAGAAGCCGGTGCCGAAATCATCCAGTGAAATGCGGATGCCACCCTGAGCCAGCGTGCGCAGGGTCGCAGAAGTTTCCTTCAGATCGTCCAGCACGGCAGATTCGGTGACTTCCACTTCCAGCCGGCTGGTGGCCAGCCCGCTCTTGCGCAATGCGGTGGAAATCACGCTGCAAACATCGCTTTGCTGGAACTGCAGGGAGGACACATTGACCGCCACCTTGATGTCGTTCGGCCAGGTGGCGCATTCTGCTGTTGCCGTTTCCAGCACAAAGCGGCCGATCTTGGAAATCAGGCCGATTTCCTCTGCCATCGGAATAAAGTCGGATGGCGGAACAAAGCCGAGCTTGGGATGGTTCCAGCGAACCAATGCCTCAAAACAGGTGATCTGCCGCGTCTCCAGATCGATCAGCGGTTGATAGTGAACCGACAGGTCACCCTTCTGCACGGCACGGCGCAAATCGACTTCAAGCTCGCGCCGCCGGCGTATCTTTTCACCGAGGGAGTCAGAGTAAAAATAGTGCATCCCCCGGCCCTTCGACTTCGCTTCATAAAGCGAGACATCGGACATTTTCAGTAGCTGGTCGAAGTCGATTCCATTGTCCGGGCAAATCGAGATGCCCACACTTGAACCAACGATCATCAGGTGACCGTCAATCAGCACCGGCTTTGAAACTTCGGCAATCAGGCGCTCTGCGAAGCGTTCGCAATCTTCCTTCTCCGTAACGCCCGGCAGCACAATGACGAACTCGTCGCCGCCAAAGCGGCAGATGCTGCCGCCTTCCGGCAGGCACGACTTCATTCTCAGGGAGACCGCGCACAGCAGCTTGTCGCCAATCGGGTGGCCGAGGGAATCGTTGATGGCCTTGAAATTGTCGAGGTCGGCAAAAAACAGCGAGAATGCTGCAAGGTCGCCTTCCTTTTCGATCCGCGCCTTGACCAGAGAGGTGAAATGGCGGCGGTTCGGCAGATGGGTCAGCGGGTCGTAATTGGCAAGCTGGCGGATTTCCACTTCCGATTTGACACGATCGGAAACATCTTCCAGCACGATCACACCGGCGCCTTCGCTCATCGGGTTGAAGGTTACTTCAACCGTAACTCCGTTGGGCTGGGAATGAGTGAACTGGGTACGCTTGCCGCCGACCAGGCATTGGCGGATGCGCTCTGAGATGATCGTATCATGGATCAGCGGGGTGCCGCTGCTCTGCATGGTCTGAACCGTCAGTTCGGTCAGGCTGGAGCCGACAAGATTGAAGTCCTTCGGCAGGCCGAACAGTTTGGCAAACCGCTCGTTGACGACCAGAAAAATCCCGTCACTGTCAATCATCGCCATCCCGTGGGAGGCATTTTCCAGCGCCACCTGAAACCGGTCAGCGATCGTTTTGTTGTCGAGCGCCTGAAACGTCGCTTCCAGCAGCGTCGCTCTCAGATGCATCGAGATCGACTGAATTGCGAGAAGAAACGGCAGCAGAAGGCACCCCAGCAGGATGTGGTAGAGGCTGCCAAACAGGAACAGGCCGAGAATGAGCGGTATCGTGACGCCCATGGTCTGCAGGTTCACGACCTTGGGGCTGGCAAAATTGCGGCCGGAAATCCCGGCAACGTTGGCCAGGGTCGCCGAAATGAGGATGAGGTGAACCACGGCATCGTTCGTGACAGCCAGGCTGACAAAACAGATAACGCCCAGCATGGCAACATAGGCGCCTGAAAGGATGCGGTAGCGGAACTCCGCCTGCTTTAGAGCCGCATGATTGAGAACCGTGCCGTACTTGCGATTGAAGAGAACGATGTGAAGCGCGCGCATTGCCGCCAGCAGCACCAAGGCGCAAAAACAGAAGAAAAGGGCCGTCTCACCCGATTTGTACCAGGCAAGAAATGCGGCAAACATCGTTGCCGACTTGCCCGCAAACAGGGTGCGGCTGTCGCCATGCAGCGATCGCACGACCGTGTCGTACACTTCCAGTGGAAGCGACTTCAGACGTGGATCGTCATTATACTTCCCGGTTAACAACATTCGCCCATCCAGACCTCCCACGGCTGTAGGATCGATCAAACTACCTTCGTAGATGAATTTGGTGATCAAATGGTAAATTTGCCGCCGGAGGAAACGGGCCGGAACAACAAGCTGGCCAAGGTATGAAACGCCTTGCCCGCGCAAAACAACAGTGGAGACTTGGGCAATTCAGGTTTTGTTGCATTCAGGAGGTCTGAGAGCATCACTAAATCAGCGCCCTGAATTCATGCGGCGTTCTTCTGGAAACGCGAAGGGTCAAGGCGTGCCATGACCTATACGGATAATCCGCCAACGCCCTTCAGAATCAGCCCGATTGCGGCCGTTCCCGACACTCCCAGCATGACCGCTGACAGCCTTGAGGCATTATCGGTTCTGAAATACCGCGCCAGCCAGATTCCTGCCAAAACACCGGGAAAGATGATCGCTGACAGGATTGCATGCGCCGCCACCAGCCGGCCCGCCATGCCAAGACCGGTAAGGCCCGTAACGCAACCGACAAAGAACAGCGCATTGAGCGTCGGGCGTATCTTTGCCGGCCGCTGCCCCTGATAGAGGATTGCCATCGGTGGTGCGCCGACGGAGGTGATCGTGCCCATCAGGCCGGATACCGTGGACAGCGCCCAGTGATTGGTGAGGGTAAATGCCACCTGCCTGCCCAGCGCGGTAAGAACCACGGCAATAAGGATCAGGACGCCGAACAGGACATAAAACGAATGTTCGTCGCTGAAGACCAGCAAGAGAAGAAAGGCGGCAAAGGACCCGATTACTCTGCCGACCAGCCCGGCAACAATCTCTTCGCCCGCAATATTGCTGCGTTCGCGCCAGGCGCCCCAGAAGGCGACAACCAGGCCGGTGATGAGGATCGGTGCCGGCGACAAAAGCGGATCGATCAGCGCAAGCAAGGGGGCAGCGACCATCCCGAACCCCATGCCCGCTGAAGCCTGAAGCACGGATGCGAACACAACGACCGCAAGCGCAAGACCCAGAAGCAGCAAGGAGGGAAGCTGTTCAATCATCACATTACCATTTCAGAAAGCCGGACAGGATGGGAGCCTGAATTGCTGCCGCCTGACAGGTGAGCCGGGTGAAATGTTGCTCCAATGGTGTTTTTGGTTGGTCTGGGCGGGAAAATCATGCACTATTGCCCTGATCGGTACCGCAAGTGAAGGGCGTTTCATGCAGGACCTTTCAGGGATTTCGCTGTTTCATTCCCTGTCCCCGGAGCAATCCACCCGTTTCGCAAGCAGTTGCACCTGGCGCGATTACGGCGAGCACGAACTTGTCATTGACATAGAAGACACCAGCACCGATGTCCGCTTTATCGTTACCGGGGCCGTACGGGTTATCATACGCATTGCTGTCGGCAAGGAGGTTATCCTTGGCGAGATGTCGGAAGGCTCGTTTTTCGGGGAAATCTCCGCGATCGACAACTCGCCCCGTTCGGCAAATGTGACCACCCTGACCAGGTCACGCATCTGCACCATGCCCGCATCGGTTTTCAGAACCATTTTGTCGGAGTCGCCGGAAGTTGCCATGGAAATCATGCAGCTTTTCGCCGCACGCATCCGGTCTTTGAACATGCGGCTGGCAGAGCATTCGTTTCTGCAGGCAAAGCACCGCCTTTATTCGGAACTGCTGCGGCTGTCGCGCGTCCGCTCCGCCAATCCCGACCACCGCATCGTTTCGCCGCCGCCCACCCAGCGTGAACTGGCAGAGCGCATCGGCACAAGGCGGGAGGTGGTTTCGCGCGAATTGAACCAGCTCGAACGCGACGGCCACATCGAGAAGGCTCGCGGCGGCATCATCATTTCGAATGTCGCCGAATTACAGCATCGCATTTCCGAAGGCTGGGAAGGTAGCTAGCTGTGGAGTCTCATAAGGTTGTTCACGCCGAGCCCTGATCGGCTGATTGGCGTATTTCTATTTATGCCGGCATGGGGGCGGTGCCAATTGTAGTGGTGCAGCCATTACGGCAGTTCGGCCTTTCGCCGTTCTGAGTTTGGATAAGCGCTTGCATAGGCCTACTCGCGCAAGGATGATTGGATGAAGCGTTCTGCCTTACCATTGGTCTTTGGCGAGTACGGCTTGGTGTAGATATGGCGAATACCGAGTGCCTTGCAGGTTTGGTTGAAAGCTTTTGAGCGATAGCATGAGCCGCGATCGGTCATCACCTGCTGGGTGGTGATGCCGTGTCGCTTGTACCAGGCGACGGCGGCTTTCAGGAAGGCAATGGCACAGTCCTTCCTTTCGCTGTCGAGCACCTGGCTGAAGGCCAGCCTTGAATGATCATCAATGGCCACATGGACAAACTCCCAGCCGATGCCGCGTGCGTTGGACTGGCCGTGCCGGTCGCCGGTGATGCGGTGGCCGGTGCACGAGAAGCGGCCGAGCTTCTTGATGTCCATGTGGATCAGTTCGCCGGGCTGCTCGCGTTCATAGCGGATCACCGGTTCGGTCGGCTCCAGATCGCGCCACCGGTTCAGGCCGTGGCGCACAAGGATGCGAGCAACCGTTGCACGCGACAGGCCGGTCTCGGCGGCAATCCGGTCATAAATGCGCTTGTCGCGGCGTAGCGCCACGACCCGTGTCTCGACGCTGGCCGGCGTGCGGGACGGGCTGGAAAACGGGCGTGAGGAACGGTCGTCAAGACCAGCACGGCCATGCAGGCGGTAACGCTGCCGCCATTTGTAGACTGTGCGTATGCTCACCCCCATCGCGCAGGACACCTCGCGAGGATGTTCTCCGCGCTCAAGGCGCTCGATCAATATCTCTCGACCTTTCGGCGTCAAACGGGCATTCTTGTGGATGTTCATTCGGTCCCTCTCCTGATCACTGATGGTTTGCAACTTCAGCTTTTCAGAATGGGTTCGAGTGAACAACCTGGTGAGAACTCACAGCTAGAGCGTGTCCTGGTTGGAT
Organism: Salaquimonas pukyongi; assembly: GCF_001953055.1. Classification (NCBI taxonomy): domain Bacteria; kingdom Pseudomonadati; phylum Pseudomonadota; class Alphaproteobacteria; order Hyphomicrobiales; family Salaquimonadaceae; genus Salaquimonas; species Salaquimonas pukyongi. Next base: position 3,198,041 of record NZ_CP019044.1, read on the forward strand.
GGGTTCGTTTGAACGCCGGTTACCGGGTCTTCGGCAAGGCGCAAAAAGCGCAGCAGTGCAGGTACTCTCAGCGTTTTGCAACGCAGCCCAAAGACCCGGGAACCAGGTTCAGGCGATTACAGAAAACAAAAGGCATTCAACATGATATTGCATCACCTGTGGTGTCTTTTGCGCTGGCATCGTCGAAACCCTCGCAGGATGGATGGCCCCGCCACAAGGGGTTTTCAACGATGCCAGGGGCAAAATCCGCCGCGTTCTGCAAGAATAGGGTGAAAATGGGCTCACTTCGAGCTAGTTCGCATTCGCCGTGGGCCGCTTTTTGGGTATGGGGACCGCTCCCATGCCATCGACTGGTTTTCTCTCTTGAGAGGCCGGAGCTTCTTCGAGCACACTGCCCCTGGTGTCAGAGACGCCCAGTCTGGCAGATGGAGCGGCAAGGTCCGCCGGCTCTGCGGATGCAACACCAACACCCAGCAGCCGCCAGTGCTTTGAAACAGGCTCGAAAATCATCTCAAATCGGATATGGCGGGGAAGCGTGGGGAAGTATCCGGCAAGCTGCAGCTGATTGCTCGCCTTGATGATCACATTTCTCTGAAAAATGGCGGGAACAGCCAGAACAGGCCGCAGGTCCAACTGTTGGGCGCGTATCGGCTCAAAGATCGATGCGAGTTTTGAGGAGTCGTTTACAATCGAAAAATTCGGGGACGCAAGATCACGCAATACGGTGTAATTTCCGGTCCAGTTTGCCTGGTTGACTGCAATCAATATGTCCCGGACCAGTATTTCTGCCACTGCTGGATCAATGGAACCGGGTTGAACGTCCTGACCTTTTGCAGATGCCCCAAAAACCGGCATAAGCATCACCGCAAGACATAGCCGGAAGAAAAAAACTCGAGCGAAAAGCAGGCCATTTGGAGGTTTATCAAACCTGTTTTGACAATATCCCGGCCTCACCAGCTCACCGTTACTCCGATTCTTCCCCCAAGGTCGCGATTGTCGAAGCCCATCGCCAAGCCGCCATTTACCTGAATGATATCGTTCACCCGTGCGGCAAGCGACAAGGCGCCGGCTTGTTTTCCCTGGAAAAAGCCGGTCGAGAAATTCAGGGAGTACTGCTTGGTTTCCGGCACCCAGGGTGTTTGCAAAGCCATTGCCATTGCAATGCCTGCACGGTTTGTATCGACATCGGAACGAATTGACTGAAGCTCCTGCGAAATGCCGCTGACCTGATTATACAGGTTACGATCAACAGCAAGGTTTCCGGCTTCGTCGGATGTAACAACCCCCACAGCAGCCCCTTGGGAAGCGAGGCTTGCCGATGATGCTATCCCCGGCGCCGAATAGGTGTTTTGCGCATTGCCGATCAGTACCTGATTGGCACGCACCGTGGTCACGCCGCGGCCGATTGCAATTGTATTGTTCTGTGCTGCAGACGCGCTTTCACCAAGCGCAGTGGAATCGGTACCCCCGGCAGCTGAATTTTCACCGAGCGCCGTCGAATTGGCGCCGGTGGCCATCGCAAACATGCCGAATGCGGCGGCGTTTGCGCCGGATGCAACTGCACCGCCGCCAACTGCTGTCGAACCGGAAGCGATCGCCCCCTGGCCAATGGCCACCGCCATCACGTTCGTTGCACGGGCATTTCCACCAATTGCGATTGCCCCGGTCATCGTGGCTTGGGCGCCGGAACCCACCGCAACCGCGGACTCTGCGGTTGCAGATGCACCGGCACCAAGCGCCGTTGCTCCCGGACCATCAGCCGTTGCGCCCGTTCCAACCGCCAGGTCATTGACCCCAACCGCATTTGAATTACCACCGATCGCGATTGAGCTTGACGTGCCCGCCATTGCAGTCTGACCCGAGGTTCCTCCGATAATGGAGATGCCGTTTTCAAACCGTACCGAGCTTCCCGCACCATCAAGCAACAGGTTCTGATCGATGTCGACATCCCCCCGGAACAACGCCTTGCCGGAAACATCCAGGCCAGGACCCGCTGCCCCTTGGCTGAGGTCGGCGTTCAACACTCGAACCGTGCCGACGAAATCCTGATCGCAGAACGGTACATCTTGCGCCTTTTCGTCGAGATCAATCGATTGCTTGACAATGTCCAATGCGGCGATTGCGCCGGTGGTGGCAGGAATATCCAGACTGGCTTCAAGAGCGGGAGCTGGTGCAAAACCGGGAAGCAGCTGGGCGCCCGGAAAAAGAGGAACGCTGGGAATCGTGATGGTTCCACCGGCAATCGAAATTGACGGGAAACTGATGGATGAGATGCCGATCGGGGAAGCAGGCGACAAGGTCGCGCCGAGATCTACCGCAGGTGTTCCTGTCAAGGCGAGAACCTGGGCGGAAATTGCTACAGCCTCAGACACCCCGGTTGGATCAATGGCCGTGATTTGCTCCGCAGATAATCCGATGACATCGAGGGCCAACGCTCCGGCATCTGCCGTCCGGCCGGCCCGGGCCCTGTCGATGATGGCATCGTTCAACTGCTGTGCACACACGGTGCTGCCAAGGCTGGCATTGTTGTATTGGGTCGTGCTCGGCTTAACGGAGGCTGGCGCGGTTCCTGCCTGGGCCGCGGAAGAAAGGAACGCGCCCAAGATAGCGAAAGAGGCGGCAACCGGCCTCACCGTTCCGCAGATCATCCGGTTTAAAAAATTGAAAATCCGGTTGGCGGATTCATGAAAATCCAAATACTGGCGGGCCAAGCTTCTGACCCTGTGGCGAAGTGCGGCCTGTCCTGGCACCGATTCATCCCCCTGGTGACCATATGGACTCCCTGATGCCAACCCGCCTTATCCCGTTGACAGAAGGAGTCTCGTTTTTGGTCTTGGAGGGGCTGCAGCAGATAAGGGCTGCAAATCAAACGCAATTACCAAAACAACTGCCCCGATACCCGGAACAAGCCCTATCTGATTTGGCGCGAATTTGGCAAGCAGGCCCGTGGTTATCCACTGGCGGCTTCAAGCCAATGGCAATGCGCCATCCGGCCGGATTTGATGGTTTCTTTAAAATATGAAGAGAAAAACTGGAGCGGGCGATGGGATTCGAACCCACGACCCCAACCTTGGCAAGGTTGTGCTCTACCCCTGAGCTACACCCGCTCAACACGCCGCATGCACATGTGCTTGCGACCGCGCCTCTATGGCCGAATCCGGTGTTGATTGCAACCACTTTGTTGGCGCTGAATGGACACTAACAAGAATTTTCACCCGCTATGGTAAAGCATCCCTGTTGGTGGCTCGGCCGCCTCCAGCGGCAGGCTGGTCCATGGTTGACATGTTTTTTGATCCCGCCCAAACAGGGCACCGCAATTCAAACCTTGCAGACAGCAAATCCGGGAAATTGATGAGTTCAGATACGAAAGTAGCAGCCACAGACAGCAACCGGCAGCCGGCAACACCGGAGGAACTGCTCTGCCTTCTCGATGAACTGGGTATCGAACACGAAACCCATCATCACGAACCGGTTTTCACCGTGGAAGAGTCCGAGCATGTCACCGCAACGATCCCCGGCGGTCATACCAAGAACCTGTTCGTAAAGGACAAAAAGGGCAATTTCTTCCTGATTGTTGCCGGCAATCATGCCAGGATCCCGCTTAACCGGATCCATGGGCTGATCGGCGCTCAAGGCCGTGTTTCCTTCTGCAATGGGGAAAAGCTGATGGAACTGCTTGGTGTTGCGCCCGGTTCGGTAAACGCATTTGCCCCCATGAACGATCATGAAAACCGGGTAAAGGTCATCATCGACGAACCGCTGCTGGAAAACGATCAGATCAACTGCCACCCATTGATCAACGACAAGACAACCACCATCTCCCGGGAAGACTTGCTGCGCTTTCTTGAACATGTCGGCCACCCGCCTCAGGTGATCCGGCTGTCGGAAACGCAGGGCGATTGAGCAAAAAGACGGGATACCCGCCATGAGCACAGACAAATACGGATTCGGCAATCAGTTTTCAGCCGGTGTGAACTACGAAAAGAAACCGGCACAGGATGAAGCGGACCACAGCACCGCGGATGCAGGTGGTGCATTGTCAGGCTTGGGAACACGGCAACCGGCCCCGTCTTCTGTAACCCTTGACTTGGGAACACCGGCTGAGCCGGCGCCGGTGAAGGACATTTCCACCGCCGAGTTCATGACCGAAGTCATCGAGGGCTCGAAGACGTCACCCGTGCTGGTCGACTTCTGGGCGCCCTGGTGCGGTCCTTGCAAGCAATTGGGTCCGGCACTGGAAGCTGCCGTCGCAAAGGCCGGCGGCAAGGTGCGGCTTGTCAAAATGAACATTGACGAGCATCCTGAAGTGGCAGGCCAGATGGGCATACAGTCCATTCCCGCCGTGGTCGCCTTTGTCAGCGGCCAGCCCAAGGATGCATTCATGGGCGTGCGAACCGAACAGGAAATTGCCAAATTCATCGAAAAGCTGGCAGGCCCTTCCGGGCCTTCCAAGCTGGAGGAAGCGCTGGAAACTGCTTCAGGCCTCGCCGAACAGGGACAAACCGAAGAAGCTGCCGGCATTTACGGCGCCATATTGCAACAGCAGCCCGACAATGCCGACGCTCTTGCCGGCTATGGCAACCTGCTGGTGAAGGACGGAAAAATCGACGAGGCAAAATCTGTCCTGCAAATGGCAGGTAGTGTTTCAGGGCATCAGGGCCTGGAAGCCCTGGGCGCAGCCATTGAACTGGCCGAACAGGCTGATTCAATCGGTGATTTTGGCGAACTTGAAGCAAGACTTGCGGCAGACCCCGGCGATCATCAGGCACGCTTTGACCTGGCCATTGCGCTCAACGGTGCAGGAAAGCGCGAAGAGGCCGCCGGTCACCTGCTGGAAATCATCTCCCGGGACAGGGAATGGCAGGACGATGGTGCCCGCTCGCAACTCCTGAAGTTCTTTGAATCATGGGGGCCCGCCGATCCGGCAACCCTGGCTGCGCGGCGCAAGCTCTCCTCGCTCCTGTTCTCCTGATTTGCCGGATCAACTCAGATTTTGGCTGGGTCGGAAAAACTGACTGTGCATAAAGATTCACCGGACAAAATCATTGTCCGTTTCTGATGTCCGTTTCTGACAGAACGCAAAAGTAGTCTGAATTAAGTCGATCACCTTGCTGGCATCTGCCCTTGAGTTCAGGTGAAATTGCCCCATCTTTCTGACTGGAAACCGCTCTATTGCAGACGGGTTGTGGTTTCCCGTGAGTAACTGCTGTAACCGGAAGCAACATCATGAAAGCTGGTAATGCAGAATATCTGGCAGTTCTGGATTTTCCGGACGTCATTCCGGTATTTCCACTTGCAGGTGCACTGCTGTTGCCGGGAGGCAACCTGCCGCTGAACATCTTCGAACCGCGATATCTGGCGATGACCGAACATGCACTGGCCACCGACCGGCTCATTGGCATGATTCAACCCGATCCCGCATCCAATCCCGGGGATGCCCGCCCTGCGCTCTGCAAGATGGGTTGCATCGGGCGGCTGACAGCGTTTCAGGAAAGCGGTGATGGACGCTATGCGATCAATCTTACCGGCATCTGCCGCTTCAGTATCGAGAAGGAAGAACCGCCCCTCAACGGCTTTCGGCAGGTGAGGTTCACCATATCGGAAAGCGACCTCGACTTTGGCGGCGGCGATGAAACGGTGAAACTGGACGATCGCGAGGGATTGATCGATACGCTGCGCAAATACCTTGCGGCAAACGGCATGGACGCGAACTGGGAAGCCGTCGAGCAAACCGACGACGAAATGCTCGTCACCGCACTTTGCATGATGTCGCCCTATGGCCCTGCCGAAAAGCAGGCGCTTCTGGAAGCAGACGATCTCAACACCCGCGCCGAAACGCTGATCGCGATCACGGAAATTGCCATGGCAAGGGATGGTGGAAGCACGGCCATCCAATAGCCGGCACGCACTGCCTACCAAACCGCTTTCAAATCTCCCGGCAGGCGGGTAATCTGTAACAATGCCCGATACACCAAAGCCCGACCCTTATCTTCTGACCACGCTGGTCTGTCCGGTATCGGGCGGGATTTTGTCCCTGTCGCGAAAGGGCCATGAACTCGTTTCGCCGGGCGCACGGATTGCCTATCCCATTCGCGATGGAATCCCCATCATGGTACCTGGCGAAGCAAGGGCGCTCACTGAGGCCGAAATCGCAGGGTTGGCAAACAAGAAACAGCGCAAAAAGTAAATCAGATCGGCTCGCCGCGCAGCAGCCTTGGATTGCCCGGCTGGTTGCCTGCGGCCTGGGCAATAAAGACTTTCTTCAGGCCCGGCATCCGGTCCACCATTCCCAGCCCGACATCGCGCATGATGCGCAATACCGGGTTGTCGTTGGAGAACAGCCGGTTCAGCACATCGGTTGTCACGCCCATCCGCACCGTGTCGAACCGCCGCCACATCTGATAGCGCTCCAGCACCGACAACAGCCCGATATCAAGGCCTAACCGGTCTGCTTCCACAATCGTCTCTGCCAGCGCAGCGGCATCCTTGAAGCCAAGATTAAGCCCCTGCCCGGAAATTGGATGCACCCCATGGGCTGCATCCCCGACCAGCACGAAACGGTTTTTTACCGTCTCCCGGGCAAGCGTCAGGCCGAGCGGAAAGGCCTTCTTCGGCCCGTCCAGCGAAATTTCCCCCAGCTTGTGGCCAAAACGGCGTTCCAGTTCCAGTTCGAAGGCAAAATCATCGAGCGCCATCAACCGCTCGGTATCGCGGCTGTTTTCAGTCCACACCAGCGAGGAGCGCTTTCCCTTGAGCGGCAGAATGGCAAATGGACCGGCAGGCAGAAAATGTTCTTCCGCCCTGCCGTGATGATCGCGTTCGTGGGCAACGGTGGTAACGATGCCAAACTGGTCGTACGGCCAGTGCACGATCTTGATTCCTGCCATTTCTCTGAGTTTCGAACGCACGCCATCTGCAGCAACGAGAAGCCTGCTTTGCACCACCTCGCCACTGGTCAGCATCACCCCCATCGAAGCCTCGCCTTCGCTGAAGGAGGAAACACCGGTTGAATAGCGCAGTTCGACGCCAAGCTCGGCAGCACGCCTGCGCAGCGCACGCACCATGGTGCGGTTGGGAACCATATGGGCAAACGGCTCGTCCAGTGCAGCCGGTTTCCGCCCGCCCGCATCATCCCCATTGGCAGCCTTGCCGAAAGTCAGAAAGACCGGCCTTGCCACGTCGGTAAGTTTTGAATCCGTGACGATCATCTCGTGGATGGGCTGGGCATCGGCCTCGATTTCCCGCCACACGTCCAGCGTCTTAAGCATCCGGCATGCGGCCGCGGCGATTGCTGATGCCCGCTCATCGCGTTCCAGCGCACTTTCATCGGCAAATTCGGCCACCAATATCCGCATTCGGGGTGACTGCTCGGCAATCGCCACCGCCACACTGAGACCAACATACCCCCCACCGGCAACGACAATGTCATAGGGCTGACCGGCGGTCTTTTCCCTTTCGGATTTTGCCGCGCGGGCGGTGCTTTTGGAGTTCTTGCTATTCATGGCCGTCATGCTACGACAAGCGCCCGTTCAAGTCGATCATGGCGTAGGTTCCATATCGTCGCACATCTTTTTAAACAGAGGCTTCTGCATTGTCGAAAGCTGTCAAAACCCTCCTGTCCACCCTTGATCTTGAACCCATCGAGGTAAACCTGTTTCGCGGCATCAGCCCGAAGGTTGGCTGGCAGCGGGTGTTCGGGGGACAAGTAATCGGCCAGGCACTGGTCGCAGCACAAAGAACAGTAAAAGCCGAGCGCAAGGTACATTCCTTGCACGGCTATTTCATGCGGCCCGGCGATCCGGAAAACCCCATCATTTATGAGGTGGACCGCATTCGCGACGGCGGCAGTTTCACCACCCGCCGCGTGGTGGCGATCCAGCACGGCCATGCCATCTTTTCCATGTCCGCTTCCTTCCAGATCGAGGAAGGGGGTCTGGAACATGCCATCGACATGCCTGATGTTCCCCGGCCCGAACAGCTGGCCAGCGAAAAGGAACTCGCCGAGCAGTTCATCGATCACGCCCCGGAGAATGTCCGCAAATACTGGCAACGCGAACGGCCGATAGAATTGCGGCCGACCGACCTGACCCACTACATTTCGCGCAAGAAGCTGCCACCGCGCCAGCACGTCTGGTTTCGTGCAACCGGCCCCCTGCCGGACAATCCCGCCGTTCAGGCCGCTGTGCTTGCCTATGCTTCCGACATGACCCTGCTGGACACATCGCTGTATGCCCACGGGCGGGCCGTGTTTGACCCCGCATTGCAAGTCGCAAGCCTGGATCATGCCATGTGGTTCCACCGTCCCATCAACATGGAGAAATGGCACTTGTACACCCAGGACAGCCCCAATGCCTCCGGGGCAAGAGGGTTTACCCGCGGCAGCATATACTCCGAAGATGGCGAACTGGTTGCATCTGCTGCCCAGGAAGGGCTGATACGGCTTCGCGACCCCGCGCACAAAAGCAGCACCTGACCGTCATTGCCATGTGCTTAATATTTCATCACCTCCCCGGTGATGCACAATGTTTAGGCTGATTTTTCTGCGCTGCGGCATAGCTAATACCGATAGAAGAATAATTACCAAATAATTTCAAGGTGTTGCCAGTTTTTTCGCAAACTGGCACGGCGCTTGATTCCATTTACCCGTTCACGCCTGTGACCTTTGGCTCACAGGGCAGACAAACCAAGCGAGCCGGCCATCGCGCAGGCTCCTGCATGAATGGGTGAGACATGAAACTCATAACAGCGGTCATCAAGCCGTTTCGCCTTGACGCCGTTCGCGAAGCGCTGACGGACCTCGGCATCGAAGGGCTGACCGTGACCGAAGTGAAGGGTTACGGGCGGCAGAAGGGCCATACGGAAATCTACCGGGGGGCGGAATACGCGGTTCACTTCCTTCCCAAACTCAAGCTGGAAATTGCAGTCACCAAGGATGCCGCCACCAAGGTTGTCGAGGCAATCGCAGAAACTGCCAGAACCGGCCAGATCGGCGACGGCAAAATTTTTGTTCTCGACCTTGAAGAGGCGATCCGCATCCGCACCGGCGAAAGAAACACCGATGCGCTTTAGGCGCCGCGGTTGATGGACAAACGAAGGAATTGAATCATGCGATTGAAACCCACCATTTTTCCCGCAGGCGCAACCCCGCTGCCAAAAGGGCAATATCGGGGTCTGCTGCTTGCCGGCCTAACCACATTCCTGTTGCTGGCTCCAGGCGCATCAGCCCAGGAAACCACCGCTCCCGCACCTGCGATGGCAGCTGATACCGCCTACATCTTCAACACCCTGCTGTTTCTGATCGGCGGCTTTCTCGTCATGTGGATGGCGGCGGGTTTTGCCATGCTGGAAGCGGGGCTGGTGCGCTCCAAGAACGTTTCCATGCAATGCGCCAAAAACATCGCGCTCTATTCGATAGCCGGCCTTATGTATTGGCTGATCGGTTACAACCTCATGTATACCGGCGTGGACGGTGGATACATGGGATCCTTCTCGCTGATCTATGATCTCGATCCCGTTGGCCTTAAAGACGCCGACCCGGCAGCGCTGCTAGACACCGGCTATTCAACGGCATCCGACTGGTTCTTCCAGATGGTCTTTGTCGCAACAGCGGCCTCCATCGTATCGGGAACCCTCGCCGAACGCATCAAATTATGGCCGTTCCTCGCATTCGTGGTCTTGCTGACGGGCTTCATCTATCCGATCGCCGGCTCCTGGCAGTGGGGTGGCGGCTGGTTGTCCGAAATGGGTTTCTCCGATTTTGCCGGTTCAACCCTAGTTCACTCGGTCGGCGGCTGGGCAGCGCTCACCGGTGCCATCATCCTCGGCGCGCGTAATGGCAAATATCAGGGCGGGCGAGTCACCCCGATGCCGGGCTCTTCCATCCCCCTTGCCACGCTTGGCACGTTCATCCTCTGGCTTGGCTGGTTCGGCTTCAACGGCGCTTCCCAGCTTGCCATGGGTACGATCAGCGATGTTTCGGACGTGTCCCGCATCTTCGTGAATACCAACATGGCAGCCGCGGCAGGTGTGGTCGTTACCATGGTCCTGTTACAGCTCATCTACAAGCGGGTTGATGTCACCATGACGCTCAACGGCGCGCTTGCCGGCCTGGTGGCGATAACCGCTGAACCGCTTGCCCCAAGCGTGTTGCAGGCCGTGTTCATCGGCGGCGTTGGCGGCGTCATCGTTGTGTTGACGGTGCCGCTGCTCGACAGGCTGCAAATCGACGATGTGGTGGGTGCCATTCCGGTCCACCTGATTGCCGGCATCTGGGGAACGCTGATCGTGCCGCTCTCCAATTCGGAAACCTCCTATGGTGTTCAGCTTGTCGGCATCCTTGCCTATGGCGCCTTCACCGTTGTTGCTTCCGCAATCATCTGGCTGGCGCTCAGGGCCATTGTCGGCATCCGGGTATCGGAGGAAGAAGAGATGATCGGCCTCGACAAGGCGGAGATCGGTGTTGAAGCCTATCCCGAATTCGCCATCAACTAGAAGCCGGCCGGCCGGCCGGGGATTTACATCCCCGGGCTCAGCCTGTCCTGCAAACATGAACGGGGACCTTTCGGGGTCCCCGTTTTTCTTTCATTTTCCCGCTCCCGGTTACCCATGGTTAACAGGTGATTAACCTTCCCCCGCTAGGCTTCGGATTATTGGCCGCAATGCCTCCTGCAGGCATGTCAGCGGCCTCGGCGGATCGGGTTTGCGGGCGGCGCCGGAAAACCGAACGCACCAACACAACAGGACGGAAAAGTCATTTCAGCACCTTGACGCCAAAAAGGTGAAATGACCCAGGAGCGCACCATGCGAACAGCCGGCACGGCCAGTCACGCAGACTTCTCTTCAGACAATGTGGAGTTGGGTGAAACCTATTCCAGCCGTTTTTCCGGGCAGATCGGTGTAATACTGGGACTGGCGGTTCTGATTGCCGTTGCCATCGCCTTTGCCAGCCTGGCAACCTGGTCGGTTGACGATCCAAGCCTTTCAAGTGCCAACGGCCGTGAAGTGCAGAATGCGGGCGGCGCATGGGGCGCCGTATTTGCCGATCTTGCCCTTCAGTTTTTCGGCCTCGCCGCCCTTGTTCTCATCGTTCCACCGGCGGTCTGGGGCTGGCTCAAGCTGATACAAAAACCCATCGGCGCATTCCGCCGCCGCGCAGCGGCATGGCCCGCCGCCGTTCTTGCCAGCACGGCTGCGCTTGCCTGCCTGCAGCGTCCGGAAAGCTGGCCGCTTCCCTCAGGTCTTGGCGGCCTTGCCGGCGACATCATCCTGAAGCTTCCCGCCATGATGTTTGGCGGCTATCCATCGGGTATTACCGCAGCAATGCTGTTTGTCGTGCTGACGGTGCCCGCAACGATGCTCGCCCTGTATGCCTCCGGTCTGCTGATGCGCAACAACCGTAACAAGTCGCTCACCGTTGATTCGGAAACCGGCGAAGTATTTGAGGAGGAAGAGACCTCCGGCTGGCTCCTCGGTGCGCTGGCTCATTTCTGGCTCGTGGCTCGCAGCGTGCTGCAACGCCGCCGCAAACATTCCCGTATCCCGTCTTCACATCACCCCCATGATCAGGGGTCAGACGAAATTCCGGAGCAGCCATCTGCGCATTCGCAGACCGGTCGTACACCAGGAATTGCCGGCCGCATCGGTGCGATGTGGACCAAGCTGACGGCGCCGCCTGATGACGGGCTGGAGGAGTTCCATCAGGATATTCGCAGCGAGCCGGAATTTTCTTCCGGTACCGATATACCCGGCGCTCAGGACGATCCATCGTTTATCACCGCACCCCGGACGGCACCCGGTTATGGCGAAACCGTCTACAACCCGAACACCGAAGACGGCGGTGCCGCAGATCAGTGGGCCGAGCAAACCCCGCCGGTCTCGGACCCCGCACAGCCTTCCGGCAGGGTTTCTGACCCCGCCCCCAAACCCGCACAGGGCACCAGGGTAATCCGGGAGGCGCAGCAATCTCTTAAGCTGACCGAAAGTTTCGAACTGCCGCAGCTTTCCTTTCTGGGCGAGGCCAAAAACCTGGTGCAGGATGCCTCCCTTTCGGCTGAAGCGCTGGAAGCCAATGCACGTCTCCTTGAAGGAGTATTGGAGGACTTTGGTGTCAAGGGCGAGATTATCAATGTCCGTCCCGGTCCTGTGGTAACCCTGTACGAACTCGAGCCCGCCCCCGGCATCAAGTCTTCCCGCGTTATTGGCCTTGCCGATGATATCGCACGCTCAATGAGTGCCATTGCATGCCGTGTTGCCGTTGTCCCTGGCCGCAACGCCATCGGCATTGAACTGCCCAACCAGCGGCGTGAAACCGTCTATCTGCGTGAAACCCTCACCGCAAAGGACTACGAGCAGACCAAACAGAAACTTGCCCTGGTACTCGGCAAGACCATTGGCGGTGAACCGGTCATCGCCGACCTTGCCAAGATGCCCCACCTTCTCGTCGCCGGGACCACCGGCTCGGGCAAGTCGGTTGCCATCAACACGATGATCCTTTCGATCCTGTACCGCCTGACACCCGAGCAGGTGAAGCTGATCATGATCGATCCCAAAATGCTGGAACTGTCGATCTATGACGGCATTCCCCATCTTCTGACGCCGGTGGTGACCGATCCCAAAAAAGCGGTTGTCGCGCTGAAATGGACCGTCCGCGAGATGGAAGAGCGCTACAAGAAAATGTCAAAGCTGGGCGTGCGCAACATTGACGGATTCAACCAGCGCCTCGAACAGGCGCGCAAAAAGGGCGAAACCCTGACCCGCACCGTACAGACCGGCTATGACCGCGAATCTGGCGAAGCGATATTCGAGACCGAGGAACTCGATCTCCAGCCCATGCCCTACATCGTGGTCATCATCGATGAGATGGCCGACCTGATGATGGTCGCCGGCAAGGACATTGAAGGCGCCATTCAAAGGCTGGCGCAAATGGCCCGCGCCGCCGGCATTCACGTCATCATGGCAACCCAGCGCCCGTCCGTCGATGTGATCACCGGAACCATCAAGGCGAATTTCCCAACCCGCATTTCCTTCCAGGTCACCTCGAAAATCGATTCCCGCACCATTCTGGGCGAGCAGGGCGCCGAACAGCTGCTTGGCATGGGCGACATGCTTTATATGGCGGGTGGCGGGCGCATTCAGCGCGTTCATGGCCCCTTTGTAGCCGATGACGAGGTGGAAAAGGTCGTCAGCCATCTCAAGACCCAGGGTGTGCCACAATATCTTGATGCGGTAACCGAGGAAGAAGAGGAAGGCGAAGCCAGCGCTGCAGGCGGCGAGGGCGATCCTCTGGCAGCTTCCAACGATATCTACGACCAGGCGGTTGCCGTGGTCCTGCGTGACCGCAAGGTCTCCACCAGTTACATCCAGCGCCGGCTGGGGATTGGCTACAACCGGGCTGCCAGCCTGATTGAGCGCATGGAACAGGAAGGACTGATCGGTCCTGCCAACCACGCCGGCAAACGGGAAATCCTCGTCCCCGGCGAAGATGAGACGATTTAGGCCGGGCGTCATGCCTTGATTTGGCCCAATCAGGGGCGACACGTTCGCCCGGCAAATGATCTCAACTGCGGGCAACACCAAGGCTCGCCGGAGTGCAAGAATGATCAAGACCCCGCTGTCAGCTTCCACAACCGTTTCGGCAATGTCCCGGATCATCGTTGCTGCGATGCTGTTTGTCCTGTCCGCCGTTCAAGGCGCCGCAGACATTCGCGCCGATACCCTGCAGGCGCTGCGCGAACACTATGCCAGGGTTCCCACAATGAAGGGTGAATTTCTGCAGTTCGGCCCGAAAGGCGAGCAGAGCAGCGGTACTTTCGCCATCAAGCGCCCCGGCAAGGTCCGCTTTGACTATGAGGCTCCATCTCCGATCGAGGTGGTCTCCAACGGGCTTGCGGTAATGGTGATCAACAACAAGCTGAAAACGTTTGATTCCTATCCTCTAAAGAACACACCGCTAAAGCTGCTGCTCGACGATCAGCTCAACATTGGTGACAAGGCCATTCTGGATGTTCAGGTCAATGGCGAGCTGACCACGGTTGTTCTGGGCGACAAGCAGATTTTCGGCGATTCTATCATCACGCTGCAATTTGAATCGGAGACCTTTGAACTTCGCCAGTGGACCATCAAGGATGCCCAGGGCAAGGAAACCTCGGTCTCGGTGTTCAACGTCGAGAACAATGTGAAACTGTCGAACCGGATGTTTCAGATCAACAAGGCAAAGTACAAGCGCAAGAACTGAACCCGGCTTGCGGGCTTGAAGGCCTGTTCCAAAATTCGGTAAAAGCCGGGGAAATGTCACCCGGCTTTTTTCTTTGTCTTGAACCGCCCGCCACAAAACGCCAGATTGCGGCTCCCGTAAATGGAGTTTTCCATGCCGCTTTCCATCGCAACCTGGAACATCAATTCAGTCCGGCTGAGAGCCGGCCTTGTCGAAAAATTCCTGCTGGATCATCAGCCTGACATTCTGTGCCTGCAGGAAATCAAATGCATGAACGACCAGTTCCCGGCCAAGATCTTCAACAAGCTGGGCTATGAATATCAGGCCGTTCACGGCCAGAAGGGCTATCATGGAGTTGCCACCATTTCGAAGCGGCCGCTTTCTGAAATCAACTCCACAGACTACGTTTTGATGGGCGACACCCGCCACATTGCCACCTGTTTTGAAGCAGGCGGCAAGGTCATCAATCTGCACAATTTCTATGTGCCCGCAGGTGGCGACGAGCCCGATCCCGCCAAGAACCCGAAATTCGACCACAAGCTCAAATTTGTCGACGAAATGAAAGCCTTGCATTCAATCGACAAAAAACGCCCGGCCATTCTGGTGGGTGATCTCAACATCGCGCCCTATGAAAACGATGTGTGGTCCCACAAGCAACTGCTCAAGATCGTCAGCCACACACCGGTGGAAACCGAGGGCCTGATTGATGTCATGAACCGTGGAGATTGGCGCGACCTGATCCGCCAGCACATTCCCATGGAGGAAAAGGTCTACACCTGGTGGAGCTATCGCGCCCGTGACTGGGCAGCCAGCGACAGGGGCCGGCGCCTCGACCACATTTGGAGCGCACCGGAACTTGCCGAAAGCCTGCAATCCATCGATATCCTTCGCGAGGCCCGTGGCTGGGAAAAGCCTTCCGATCATGTCCCGGTGATCGCCCGCTTCGACCTGGATTAGTGCATGTGCGCACCGCCGCTGCCGGCCGGCAATGGCTCAGCTTTCGCCATCTGGCCGTTGGCCGTCCGAATAAAGATCCGGAATGGTTTGCATCTTGTGATGAACCTTGCCGATATCCTTCATCATCAACCGAACCGCATCTGCCAGACGCCTGTGCATGGAGGCAGCCAACTGGGGATATTCCCGGAGCATGCGAAGAAACAGCTCCCGCGGGATGAAAATCAGTTCGCAATTGGTTCTGGCAATGGCGCTGGTTACCCGGCGGTTGCTGGTAACCAGGGCAACCTCTCCGACAAGACTTCCCGCCAGCTGACTGGACAGGATCGTTTCCCGGTTTCCCGTCATCACCGTCAGATCGAGCTGGCCTTTGACGATGACATAGCCGCCATCGGAAGCGTCCCCTTCCTGAAACAGCACTTCCCCGCCGCGCAGCATGAGGCGGCGTGAGCCGAAAGCAAGCAGGCGCAGCTGTTCTGCCGGAAATCCGTCAAATAGGGTAATTCGCCCCAGCAGCTCTATGTCGTCGGAAAGCGTCATATCTGCCCCATATCACATATGCGGCGCAGCCAGGCAGCAAAAAGCCGCCCTTTCAGGCGGCTTTCCCCTGACCAGTTATGCCGTTGGCCTCAGTTATCCTGTATCAGGGGACCAGCTTGTAACCGCCACCCTCGGTCACCAGGATGCGGGCATTGGAAGGATCCTTTTCAACCTTCTGGCGCAGCCGGTAGATGTGGGTTTCCAGCGTGTGCGTGGTGACGCCCGAATTATAGCCCCAAACCTGCTCCAGCAGCTCGTCCCGCCCGATGATCTTCTGCTCGGCCCGGTAGAGATATTTCATGATGGCCGTTTCCTTCTCCGTCAGGCGGATTTTCTGGCCACCATCCTCGATCAGCATCTTCTGCGACGGCTTGAACGTATACGGCCCGATGGAAAAGACCGCATCCTCGCTTTGCTCATGGGTGCGCAGCTGTGCCCGGATACGGGCCAGCAGCACGGCAAAGCGGAATGGCTTGGTGACATAGTCATTGGCGCCGGCTTCAAGTCCCAAAATGGTGTCCGAATCGGTGTCATGGCCCGTCAGCATGATGATGGGCGCCTTGAAACCGCCCTTTCGCAGCAGCTTTACCGCTTCACGGCCATCCATGTCCGGCAGGCCGACATCCATTACCAGCAGGTCCACATGACCGTTGCGGGCAGCCTGAATTCCCTTGGTCGCACCAGCTTCGCTCGAGACGGCGAATTCCTCATAAAGGGAAAGTTGCTCGGTCAGGGCTTCGCGCAACTCTTCATCGTCGTCCACGAGAAGAATGGTCCGTGCTGTCATGATTTTTCTCCACGCCTCTTCAAGGGCATTGACTGGTTTTCATTGATCTAGGGCGTTTCGGCCATGGTTTCCATGTTTTTACCTTGATAGGCTGAATCCGACTTGAAAAAAAGGCGATCACATTCGAACTCAAGCGAGCGTGATTGCAGACGTAAAAATGTGAAACCGCGTGATCAGCCATACACTCAATACACTAAACGTGCGCCGAAAGCCGGGAAGCGGCCATTCCGGCGGCCTGCTCTTGGCCGGTGATGTAGTCACTCCCTGCCTTTTGGGAAAAACCGGGATATCGCACAACAAACATGAGGGCGATGGCGCGACACCCTCAGGCAGTTATGAACTGCTCTTTGGCTTTTTTCGGTCAGACCGCATCAGCCCACCCAGTACATTGTTGCCGATGCGCGCGCTTACGCCGCAAGACGGCTGGTGCGACGCACCAAACCATCCGGCTTATAACCGGCCGGTCCGCCTTCCGTTTGCCGCTTCCCATGAGAATTTGTGGCGCGACGATAGACTATACGACATATGCCTTGTAATGGATCACAATTTTTCCCGCCGACACCGCAACCGGGGCAGCGCGGTGTTTGTGCATCTGACGGCAGACAAGCCTTACACGGCCGGCTGCATTGCACTTTCCCCCATGGCCATGATCAGACTGCTTCCGTTTCTCAGAAACGGAACGAGGGTTGAAATAAGCCTCTGACGGGGTTCACCGCTGCCCGAAGATTGCACTGCCAACGCGCACATGGGTTGCCCCAAGTTCAATGGCAGTCTCGAAATCTGCCGACATGCCCATGGAAAGAACTTCAAGCGCCAGCTCCCCTGCCAGCTTGCGCAACAGGGCAAAATGCGGACCGGGATTTTCCTCAAAGGGCGGAATGCACATCAATCCCTCAATCGCCAGACCGTATTTTTTTCTGCAAAGCTCGACGAAAGCGCTGGTTTCACCCGGCAGCACACCGGCTTTCTGCGGCTCGGCGCCTGTATTGACCTGCACCAACAGGCGCGGGGCCTTGCCCTGCTTTTCCATCTCCTTGGCAAGCGCTGCGGCGATTTTCTCCCGATCGATGGTTTCGATCACATCAAACAGCGCTACCGCATCCGCAGCCTTGTTGGACTGCAATGGCCCGATCAGATGCAATTCAATATCGGGATAAAGCTGCCGCAGTTCCGGCCATTTGCCCTGTGCTTCCTGAACCCGGTTTTCGCCGAACACCCGTTGACCGGCCTCCAGCACTGGCAAAATCTCTTCACGCCCGAATGTCTTGGAAACCGCGACCAGCGTTATATCGGCAACATCACGGCCCCAATCCTTGGCCGCAGCACGGCAGCGCGCCATGATTTTCTCCAGCCTGACCGCACTTTCATTCATAAACGCCACGCTTCCCGTTTGTCGACTGGCCGCCACACAGGCCGCCGCACTGTGCTCTGAATTCTGCAACCTGTTGACCAGACGATGCATTTCTGGTCAAGCATTGCCCTGAAACCTGAGACAACGCCGCCGCCGTATCTGAGCAACAAACGGGCAAATCCTCAAGATTTGGACAGAAGATGACCAGCGAACGCTACAATCCGCGCGTCAGCGAGCCGAAATGGCAAAAAGCCTGGAACGAAGCCGGCCTTTTTGAAACCCGCAACGATGATCCACGCCCGAAATACTACGTGCTGGAAATGTTCCCCTATCCTTCCGGCCGCATTCACATGGGGCATGTCCGCAACTATGCGATGGGCGATGTTGTGGCGCGTTACAAGCGGGCAAAAGGGTTCAACGTCCTGCACCCCATGGGTTGGGATGCTTTCGGCCTGCCGGCGGAAAATGCCGCCCGCGACAACAAGGTAAATCCGCGCGACTGGACCTATGCCAACATTGAAACCATGAAGGGCCAGCTCAAGACCATGGGCCTGTCGCTTGACTGGTCGCGGGAATTTGCCACCTGCGATCCCGTCTACTACAGGCACCAGCAGAAGCTGTTCCTCGATTTCTGGAAAGCCGGCCTGGTGGAACGCCGCACCGCGAAGGTAAACTGGGATCCTGTGGACCAGACCGTGCTTGCCAACGAACAGGTCATTGACGGAAAGGGTTGGCGCTCGGGCGCCGAGGTCGAGCAGCGCGACCTCACCCAATGGTTCTTCAAGATCACATCGATGAGCGAAGAACTGCTTGAAGCACTCGGCGATCTGGAGCGCTGGCCTGACAAGGTCCGCACCATGCAGAAAAACTGGATCGGCAAGTCGCGGGGTCTGATGATCCGCTGGCCACTGGATGCGGACACGGCACCGCAAGGTGAATCGGCGCTGGACATCTACACCACCCGGCCCGACACGATTTTCGGCGCGTCTTTCATGGCAATTGCCGCAGACCATCCACTGGCGCTGAAAGCGGCTGAAACCAACCCTGAGCTGGCCGCCTTCTGCGAGGAAACCCGCCGCATTGGGACTTCAGCTGCCGCGCTGGAAACGGCTGAAAAGAAGGGCTTTGACACCGGCATCAGAGCTGTCCATCCGTTTGATGACAGTTGGACGCTGCCGGTCTATGTCGCCAATTTCGTGCTGATGGACTACGGCACCGGCGCCATTTTCGGCTGCCCCTCCGGCGACCAGCGCGACCTGGACTTTGCGCGCAAATACGATCTTCCGGTCATTGCCGTGGTCATGCCGGAAGATGAAGACGCGGAAAGTTTCCAGATCGGCGAAGAAGCCTATGTTGATGAAGGGATAATGATCAATTCCCGGTTTCTGGACGGCATGAAACCGGACGAAGCATTCAACGAGATCGCAGCCCGGCTGGAAAAGGCAACGGTGGGCGATGGCCAGCCAATGGCCGAGCGCCGTGTACAGTACCGCCTGCGTGACTGGCTGATATCACGCCAGCGTTTCTGGGGCTGCCCGATCCCGGCAATCCACTGCAAGGCCTGCGGCACCCAACCGGTGCCGGACAGCGAATTGCCGATCCGCCTGCCGGAAGATGTCAGCTTTGACAAGCCGGGCAATCCTCTGGACCATCATCCAGAATGGAAACACACCGCCTGCCCCAAATGCGGAGAACCCGCAGAGCGCGATACCGACACGATGGACACATTCGTTGATTCCTCGTGGTATTTTGCCCGCTTTACCGATCCCTGGAACGAGGAAAGCCCGACCACCCTTAATTACGTCGATGGCAAGAATGGCTGGCTGCCTGTCAATCAGTATATCGGCGGCATCGAGCATGCGATCCTGCATCTGCTCTATTCGCGCTTTTTTGCCCGGGCCATGAAGATCACCGGCCATCTCAATGAGGTAGCAGAGCCGTTTGAAGGCCTGTTCACCCAGGGTATGGTGGTGCACGAAACCTATGAGGGGCCCGGTGGCTGGGTAACGCCGGCCGAAATTCGTATTGAAGGGGAAGGGGCCAGCCGAAAGGCATTTCTTGACGACGGCACCCAGGTTGCCATCGGCTCCATCGAGAAGATGTCGAAATCGAAAAAGAACGTGGTGGATCCCGACGACATCATCATTTCCTACGGCGCCGATACCGCCCGCTGGTTCATGCTGTCGGATTCCCCGCCCGACCGGGATGTCATCTGGACCGAGTCCGGTGTGGAAGGCGCACACCGCTTTGTTCAGCGCATTTGGCGCCTGATAACCGGCATTGCAGATGCATCCGCGACGTTGGAAGGCGCCGCGCCGGAATATGGCCCCAAATCCCTGGAACTGGCAAAAGACACCCACAAAACGATCAAGTTCGTCAGCGAGAACATCGAAGCACTCGGGTTCAACCGCGCTGTTGCCGCTATTTATACTTTGACCAATCGTATCCAGAGTACCTGGAATGACGGCAAGGCGCAGGAGGCCGGGTTCCAGCACGCGTGCCGTCAGGCATGTGACGTGCTGGTTCAGCTGATTGCCCCGATGATGCCGCACCTGGCGGAAGAATGCTGGCAGGCGCTTGGCAATGACGGCCTGGTTGCCGAACAGGCTTGGCCGCAGTTCGACCCTTCCCTGGTGGTGGACGACACCTTGACCTTGCCGGTTCAGGTCAATGGAAAAAAACGGGCGGATGTAACCGTCAGTGCTGAAGCTTCCCAGGAAGATATTATCGCTGCCACCCTCGCGCTGGATGTGATAAAGGGATATTTGAACGATCAGGCGCCCAAAAAGGTTATTGTGGTTCCAAAGCGGATCGTGAATATCGTTGTGTAAGACACCATCCCCGATGGTGGCCGCAACAGAGGCGGGAAACGAAAAACATCAGGGCCTGGAATTGGTATGAAACGCTTTCTTTGCACCACTTTTGCAACAAGGCTCGCCCGCTGCGTACCCGTCATCGCGCTGGCCGCGATGCTGCAGGCTTGCCAGTTCCAGCCGCTCTATTCTTCCGACAGCGGCACCATTGCCGGCTCAAATCTCGCCCTTTCCTCGCTTTCGGTTGCCGAGGTCGATACCAGGGTTGAACAACAGGTACGCAATCATTTGATCTTTCTGATCAGCGGCGGCGCTACTCCGCCAAATCCCAGCCACGAAGTGCGTATCCGGGTTGCTTCCAACTCACGGGTACTTGCCGCGAAGGTTAAAAGCGGACAATCCAGTCAGATCGGCAATACGGCCGGCAATGTTGAGTTGACCGCCAGTTACGAGATTTACGATTTTGCGTCCAAGGAGATCGTCCATCGCGGCAGCCGGTTCGCCAGCGCTTCCTATGACAGGACCAGCCAGTCGTTTGCCAGCGCCCGCGCCGAGCGCGATGCCGAAAATCGCGCAGCACGCGAGGTTGCCGAGCAGTTGCGGTTTGCCATCGCCTCCGATCTGTCTGCAAACTGACACACCATCATGCCTGCCTTGAAACCGGCCGAGATCGGAAGCTTCCTCGCCAAGCCCGATCCTGCTCTGCGGGCAATCCTCATCTATGGCCCCGACAGCGGGCTGGTCAGTGAGCGTGCCGACAAATTGGCAGACGCCTGCGGCGTGGATACCACCGATCCTTTTGCCACCATCCGCCTCGACGCCGATACCGCCGCTGCGGACCGAAACCGGCTTCTCGACGAAGCCTTTACCGTTGCCATGTTCGGCGGCGACCGGCTGATCCGGGTTTCCGGCCAGACCCGCCGCAATCTGGCAGAAGCTGTGAAGCCGCTGCTGAAACAGAAGCTTGAAAATGCGTGGGTGCTGATAGAGGCCGGGGACCTGAAGAAGGGCACGGCGCTGCGAAACCTGTTTGAAAAATCGCCGAATGGCGCGGCAATCCCCTGCTATCTCGACGAAGGAAGGGCGCTGGACGAACTGATCGCCGAGGAACTGACCGGCAAAGGGTATGCCATAAACCGGGAGCTTTCAGCCTATCTGAAACAGTTTCTTGGCGGAGACCGGATGGCCAGCCGCAATGAGTTGCGCAAACTGGCGCTTTATGCCGGCAATGAAACCGAGATCACCCGGGAGCACATTACCGCCATCGTCGGCGATGCTTCCACCATCGATTTCGACGAAGTGCTCGATTCGGTTTCAGCCGGCGAAATGACCGCACTTGAAGATCAGATCGGGCGCCTTCTGGAACAGGGCATGGCTGCCGACATGCTGTTGCTCAATGCGTTGCGCCATTTTCAGGCCTTGCACGAAATGCGCGGAAGGATTGACACTGAGCGCCTCAGTGCAAAGGCTGCCGTCGATGGCGCCCGCCCACCGGTTTTCTGGAAGCGCAAGGATCGGTTGATCCGCATTCTTTCCAGGCTCAACACGGGGCAACTGGAGCGGATTCTGGGCCGGCTGCATCAGGCCGGGTTTGAGGCCAGGGCCAATCCGGAACTGGGCGCAGCCATAGCCGGAACCTGTCTGCTGGCGGTTGTTCTCGAAGCCCGCCAGCCATCGTGAGACCTGATCCACGGAAGCTTTCAACAATGCCTATGTAAGCAGCCGCTGGCACAAGCTTTCAAACTGCTCAAGCGTCTTGTACTTGATGCGCAACTCGCCTTTTTCTCCCTTGCCCAGCCTGATGTCTGCAGCAAGTCCCAGCTGGTCCTCAATCTGCCGCTCCAGCGCCTTGATATCGGGCGCTTTGAGATCAAGGCTCTTGGTTTCCAGATTGCGCGGCGGTTTTTCACTGCCGGCCTGCTCCTGCGCAAGCGCTTCTGCCTGACGCACTGACAGTCCATCCTTGATGATCCTGTTTGCCAGACCGACCGGATCGCTGCTGGTGACCACTGCCCGAGCGTGCCCGGCGGAAAGTTCTCCCGAAGACAGCATGCTGCGGACAGCATCCGGCAGCTTCAACAGGCGAAGCGTGTTGGCAACATGGCTGCGGCTCTTGCCGATGACATTTCCAAGATCGGCCTGGGTGTAGTCATATTCATCGATCAGCTGCTGATAGCCTTGCGCCTCTTCCACCGGATTGAGGTCTGCCCGCTGAACGTTCTCAATGATCGCAAGTTCCAGCGCTTCCTTGTCTTCGACTTCTCGCAGAATGACCGGTATCTCGTGCAGCGAAGCTTTCTGGGCTGCCCGCCAGCGCCGCTCGCCGGCGATGATCTCATAGCGGGCACCGCCCAAATCCGCTCCCTTGATCGGCCGAACCAGGATCGGCTGAACAATGCCGTGCTCGGCAATCGACCGCGCGAGATCGGCAAGGTGCTCTTCGGAAAACTGCCGGCGGGGATTGTTGGGATTGGCACGAATCTGTTCGATCGGAACCCTGCGGTCTGCCCGCTGTGATTCGGGACGGGCGGCGTGCTTGCCGTCAGCAGGCATATCGTCCATTTCGCCGATCAGTGCCGCAAGGCCCCGACCGAGCCGCTTCCTTGATCCGCTGTCTGCCATGTCCTCGTCTCCTCTTTTGCGCCTGCCGTAACCGTGATCAGGCGGCGCTAAGCCGCTTTTCCTTGCGAATGATTTCCGATGCAAGCCGCAGATAGGCCTGACTCCCAGCACATTTCAGATCGTACAGGATCGCCGGCTTGCCGTAGGATGGTGCTTCCGACAGGCGCACATTGCGTGGAATTACCGTGTCATAAACTTTTGATCCCATGAACTCCCGCACATCGCTGACCACCTGATCGGAAAGATTGTTCCTGGAATCGAACATGGTAAGGACGATGCCGTGCAGGCCAAGCTCCGGATTTACCGTTTCGCGTACCTGCTTCATGGTTTCCAGCAACTGGCTGAGCCCCTCAAGGGCAAAGAACTCGCACTGCAACGGAACCAGCAGCGCATGGGCAGCAGCCATGGCGTTGATGGTCAACAGGTTGAGTGAGGGCGGGCAATCGATCAGGATATAGTCGAAGGCCGGTTTTCCTTCGCTGGTATTGGGAATATATTCCTCAATAACCTTTTTAAGACGAAATGCCCGGTCTGGCGCATCGGCAATTTCCATTTCCAGCCCAAGCAGATCAAGCGTCGACGGCGCCACATAGAACCGGGGCACCGCCGTCTTCACCAGGGCATCGCCCAGGCCGCTGTCGCCGCGCAGCAGATCGGCCGTGGACGTGTCCCGGCTTTCGCGGTCAATGCCGAGCCCGGTGCTGGCATTGCCCTGGGGGTCCAGATCAACAATCAGAACCGTCTTTTCGATCGCCGCAAGCGCGGTGGCAAGGTTGATTGCCGTCGTGGTCTTGCCCACGCCGCCCTTCTGGTTGGCAATCGTCAATACCCTTGAAGCCGTTCGGATGCTCATCGCCTCAAACCCGTTTTGCCCGATGAAACCCTCTCAGGCATTTTTTTGCCCCGTTACAAAATCCGGAAACATGCAGCAGGAGAACCGGACCACCAAACCGGACTAGCGGCGGGAAACACTGGCTATTTCCAGGATGCAGCCGGCCGGGTCTATCCTGCTTGGATGCTCTACCAAATCGAATTTCCAATCGCCACGACAATCTTCGATTTCGCGCCTAAAATCCCGGCCTTTCATGAACAGTGCCGTGCGGCTGCCCGTGAGACATGCACCCGTCCAATCAAGCAGGCGCACCAGCGGCGCCAGCGCCCGGGCGGTAATCACCTCTGCAGCTGTGATTTGTTCCGTAGCCGACTCGATACGGGTATTGAAGACGCTGGCAGGGACGCCCATGCGGGACGCTGCCTGGCGAAGAAAAGCACTCTTCTTCTGGTTTGATTCGATCAGCCTCACTGACGCTGGCCTTTCGCCTGCAATGGCTGCTGCAATCACCAGGCCCGGAAACCCGCCACCACTACCCAAATCGGTCCAGGAACGCACTTCCGGCTTGATCGACACCAGTTGGAGGCTGTCCGCCACATGCCGTTCCCAGAACTCAGGCAGGGTGGCCGGAGAAACCAGATTGGTCTTTGCCTGCCACTTGTAAAGCAGGTCCCGATACGCTGTCAGCCGCACCATGGTTTCACGTGAAACCGGATGGATTTCATTTAACTGTTCAAGGACTGGTTGTCCGGCTTTAAGGTTCGGCATGAGATCAGCCATTGGCCTGCCAGGCATCGTCTGCGCCCGGTGATGGCTTTTCGGGCGTGCCCGTTGTCTTGCAAACCGTCTCATGGCGCTTCAGATGCGCCAGAATCAGCGTAATGGCCGCCGGGGTCATTCCGTCTATGCGTGATGCCTGTCCCAGATTCTGCGGCCGGACGCGTTCCAGTTTCTGCCGCAGTTCCGTTGAAAGGCCGGACAGGCGCCCATAGTCGAAATGCTCCGGTATGATCCGCGCTTCCTCCCTGCGAAGCGCTGTAATGTCGCTTTCCTGCCGTGCCAAATACACCGCATAGGAAGCGTCAATTTGTACCTGCTCGGCCACCCTGGCATCAATCTGTCCCAGCTCCGGCCAGATGGCGGCAAGCCGGTCAAGATCGATATCGGGATAGGCGAGCAGGTCGTAAGCGCTGCGGCGAACCCCGTCCTGATTGATTTTCAGGCCATGCGACGCCGCCTCGTTTGGCGTCAGGACAAGCGTCTGCAATGTTTCGCTGCAGGCATCCAGCCCAGATTTCCATGCCCCAAATGCCTTGCGCCGTTCTGTTCCAACGCAGCCGATGCGAATTCCCTCGGGCGTCAAGCGCTGATCGGCATTGTCAGCCCGCAGACTCAGCCGGTATTCCGCCCGGGAGGTGAACATCCGGTACGGCTCGCTCACGCCACGGGTGGTCAGATCATCGATCATGACGCCGATATAGGAGTTTGTCCGGCTGAACAGCACGGCTTCGCCTCCGCCGGCCTTTCGTGCCGCATTGAGCCCGGCAACCAGTCCCTGGGCGGCTGCCTCTTCATATCCGGTCGTACCGTTGATCTGGCCCGCCAGATATAATCCCGGCAACCGGCGTGTTTCCAGCGTCGGCCGTAGTTCGCGCGGATCGATGTGATCATATTCGATGGCATAGCCGGGCTGCAGGATGACTGCCCTCTCCAGGCCTTTGATTGTGGCGATGAAAGCGGCCTGGACGGCTTCCGGCAGTGAGGTGGAAATCCCGTTGGGATAGACCGTGTCATCGTCCAGCCCCTCTGGCTCAAGAAAGATCTGATGGCTGTCCCTGTCCCCGAATTTGACGATCTTGTCCTCAACAGACGGACAATAGCGCGGGCCGACGCCACCGATCTGGCCCGAATACATGGCCGATTTTGTCAGGTTCTCGGCTATGATGGCATGGGTCTGCGCATTCGTGCGGGTAATTCCGCACTCGATCTGGCGGTTGGGAAGCCTGCCGGTAAGGCTGGAAAACGGTACGGAATCGGCGTCGCCGGGCTGCATCTCCACGCAGGACCAGTCGATGGTTTTGCCATCGAGCCTGGCCGGCGTTCCGGTTTTGAGCCGGCCCAGAACAAATCCTGCTCTCTCCAGCGTTGCGGACAAACCGGTTGAGGGCGCTTCTCCCATCCTGCCGGCCGGAATCTTTTTCTCACCGATATGGATCAGACCGCGAAGAAATGTCCCCGTGGTCAAAATAACCGCGGCAGAGCGCAGCTCCAGGCCATCCTCGCAGATCACACCGCTCACAACACCCTGGTCGGCGATCAGATCACCCACACCGCTTTCGATGATTTCCAGGTTTTCCTGCTCCGCCAGCCCAGCCTGTATGGCAAGCCGGTAAAGCTTGCGGTCTGCCTGGGCCCGCGGCCCGCGCACGGCAGGCCCCTTGCGCCGGTTGAGCAAACGGAACTGGATACCGCCCTTGTCGGCGGCCCTGCCCATGATGCCATCCATCGCATCGATTTCGCGCACCAGATGCCCTTTACCAAGCCCGCCAATGGCCGGGTTGCAGGACATGACGCCAATGGTATCAGCACGATGGGTTACAAGCGCCGTGCGCGCGCCCATGCGGGCCGAAGCGGCGGCAGCTTCACAGCCGGCATGACCGCCGCCAATTACAATGACATCAAAGGCCTTTCCCATGGCTCAATCCCGGGGTTTCTGCAGGTTTGACCGGACCGGTTCATGGACGGACCAGCCGCCTCTTCTTTCGATGCGGCCAGGACTAACGCCCGCATTCATCATGGTGTGTGCTCATAGAGCCTTTTGGCCGGGCCGTAAAGCAATCCGATGCCGGTCGAATAGCACCTCAACTCAAAATGTTTCACGTGAAACAGGGTTTCCGGGCAAGAACAGGCGCCCGGATTGTTTCACGTGAATCACTTGCCGATACAGAACTCGGAAAAAATCACATCAAGCAATTCTTCCGGATCTATTCTTCCTGTCAGCCGGCCAAAGCATTCCCCTGCCAATCGCAGCTCTTCAGCCGCCAGCACCCGATCAGCGCCCAGCATCGCATCAAACCGTTCGAGGTGCTTTCCGGCCTTCTCCAGCAGTGCTTTCTGCCGCTTTCGCGATACCAGAATATCCTCTCCGGATGTGGCGTGCCTCGCCCTCCGTGAGATAAATGCAATAAATGAATCAAGACCGGCCGGGTTTACCGTGCTTACCTTGCCTTCTATCGGGAAATCTTCCCGCTTTCCCACCACCTGTTCACCCGGCAAATCTTCCTTCGAACGGAAAACCGCGTCTACGCCCAATTCGCCAGTTGGTGCTTCTGGCGCATCCTTGGGTGAAAGCCATATCACCAGGTCCGCCGCTTTGGCGGCCTGCCTTGCCCGATCAACGCCTAATATCTCAACCCGGTCTCCGCTTTCGCGAATGCCGGCAGTATCAAAGACAATTACAGCCAACCCGTCGATATCCACCTTCGCCTCAAGGACATCGCGTGTGGTTCCCGCCACATCGGTGACAATGGCGATGTCCCGCCTGGCAAGCGCATTCAACAAGCTGGATTTTCCGGCATTGGGCGGGCCAACAAGCGCCACGCGAAACCCGCGGCGAATGATCTCCCCCGCATGATACCCCGACAACGCATCTCCCACTTTGGACTTCAGTTCCCGGGCTGTCTTGCGAACCTGCAAAACCATGCTGTCGGGAACGTCATCCTCATCGGCAAAGTCGAATTCAGCTTCCAGCAAGGCGCGCGCCCGAACCAGCGCTTCCCGCCAATCCGAAATTTTCCTGTGCATCTCATCGGATGCCAAACGAACCGCCAGCCTGCGCTGAGCCTCGGTTTCAGCCGCCAAAAGATCAGCAAGGCCCTCAATCTCGGTGAGATCCATTTTGCCGTTTTCAAAAGCCCGGCGGGTAAATTCCCCGGCTTCCGCCAATCGAGCGCCGCTGGAAGCCAGCACGTCGAGAATTTTGTTCGCCACTGCAGCGCTGCCGTGAAGATGCAATTCACAAACATCCTCACCAGTATGACTTTTTGGTGCTGCAAACCAGCAGATCAGGCCGCGATCAATCACCCTGCCGTCGGCTGGATCCATGAACTCGGATGGTTTGAGTTTGCCCGGATGGTCCGGAAAAACCTTGCTGAGCGTTTTGCCAAGATCCAGCGCCCTGGGACCGGAAATACGCACGATTGCAATACCGCTTGGCAACGCACCCGTTGCCAGCGCTACAATGGTTTCCTGTTTGCCGGAACCGCTTTCTTTGGCCATTCCGGAACTTCCTCTGGAGACGGTATTGCTGCCTACCATACCACATCCGAATCAATTCCGGACGTTTCGCTTGCGAATCGGGTGGGTGGCAGCTTACGTGTTCATCGTATCGAAGAACTCGTGATTGTTCTTCGTCTGCTTGAGCTTGTCGATCAGAAACTCGATCGCATCCGTGGTTCCCATGGAAGAAAGAATACGGCGCAATACGAATATCTTCTGAAGGTCCGCCTTGGGCACCAGCAGGTCTTCTTTCCTTGTGCCGGACTTGAGAATATCCATTGAAGGGAAGACCCGTTTGTCGGCAACCTTGCGGTCCAGAACGATTTCCGAGTTGCCCGTGCCCTTGAACTCCTCGAAGATAACCTCATCCATCCGGCTGCCGGTGTCGATCAACGCTGTGGCGATAATCGTAAGCGATCCGCCTTCCTCGATGTTTCGCGCTGCGCCAAAGAAGCGTTTCGGCCGCTGCAGGGCATTGGCATCGACGCCGCCCGTCAGAACCTTGCCGGAAGAGGGTACGACCGTGTTGTAGGCCCGGCCCAGACGGGTAATCGAATCGAGCAGAATGACAACATCACGGCCATGTTCAACCAGCCGCTTTGCCTTCTCGATAACCATCTCGGCAACCTGCACATGACGTGATGCCGGCTCATCAAAAGTCGAGGATATCACCTCGCCATTGACCGAGCGCTGCATGTCGGTCACCTCCTCCGGCCGCTCATCGATAAGCAGCACAATAAGATAGCTTTCCGGGTGATTTGCGGTGATCGAATGGGCGATGTTCTGCAACAATACGGTCTTGCCGGTCCGCGGCGGCGCCACAATCAACCCACGCTGACCCTTTCCCAGCGGTGCGACCAGGTCGATAACCCTGGCTGAAAGGTCCTTCGACTCGCTGTTCTCTATTTCCATGTTGAACCGCTCATCGGGATAAAGCGGTGTCAGATTATCGAAGTGGGTCTTGTGCTTGATCTTTTCCGGATCATCGAAATTGATCGTATTGACCTTCAGCAGCGCAAAATAGCGCTCGCCCTCTTTCGGTCCGCGAATGGGGCCTTCCACCGTATCACCGGTTTTCAGTGAAAATCTGCGGATCTGCGAGGGGGAAATATAGATATCGTCAGGCCCAGGCAGGTAATTGGCACTGGCAGAGCGCAAAAAGCCGAAGCCGTCCTGCAGCACTTCCACAACCCCCTCGCCGATAATCTCCGTATCCTGCTCAGCAAGCTGCTTCAGGATCGCAAACATCAGTTCCTGCTTGCGCATGGTACTGGCATTTTCCACATCGACGCCTTCAGCAAACGTCACCAGATCCGTCGGGGTTTTGGTCTTCAGGTCCTGAAGCTTCATTTTTTCCATTTGTTTTATTCCTGGGGAACCGGTCTCATCGCTGCACGATGCCATGCGGCCAGACTGTTGTAGGGAGGATAATGCTTGGAAAGGCTTGCAGCCGTTTTGCCGGGCTGTCTGGAAAGAAACTTTCCTTTCCTTCCGGGTCGGGAAACCCGCCCGCTACATAACCCATGCGAAGGCCGGTTTCAAGCAGCCCTTTTCGCTATCAAATATCAGTGATGAAAAGCAGCTTTGCAAAAGCCGGTCAGAACGGTCTGACAACCACAAGAACAACCACCAGCACCATCAACAGCGTCGGCACTTCATTCGCAAACCGGTAAAACCGGGTCGGCCGCCGGCGCTGATCAGCCTTGAACTCCCCCACCCACTTTGCTGCAAACAGGTGAAAGGCCGATAAAATCACGATGAGGAATAGCTTTGAAACAAACCAGCCTTCGTTCCAGGCCTGAACCAGCACCATCAGCCACAAGCCGAAAAGCCAGCTGGCAATCATCGCAGGCGTCATGATTGCCTTTAGCAGCCGCCGCTCCATCACCTTGAAGGTTTCTGATGTTTTCGAGCCGGGCTCAGTCTCGTTGTGGTAGACCATCAGCCTGGGAAGATACAAAAGTCCTGCCATCCATGAAATGACGGATATCAGATGCAAGACCTTGACCCATTCATACATCGTCTTCTCCGAACAACTTTTCCCTGAAGTTCAAACTAGCCGCGAATACGGGCAAGCATCTGCTCCACATGGGCAACCGGCGTATCCGGGGTAATCCCGTGACCCAAGTTGAAGATATGAGGCCCGCCACTTAGCGCATTACAAACGCGGTCAACACCCTCATCCAGTGCCCTACCTCCAGCAACCAGAAGGGTCGGGTCCAAATTACCCTGTACCGGCACTTCCTTCTGAAGAGACTGCGCAAAGTCCAGCGGTACGGTCCAGTCCAACCCGATTGCTGTTGCCCCCGTCTTTGCTGCATAGCCCTCATAGTTCAACCCGGCACCTTTTGGAAATGCGATGATCCGCGCCTTTGGTATTCGTTCCCGCACAGAATCCACAATCCGCTTTACCGGCCTGACGCAGTATTCTTCAAAGCTTCCCGGATCGAGCACACCTGCCCAGGAATCAAATATCTGCACCGCGTCCGCACCCGCCTGCAATTGGTGGACAAGATAATCCGCCGACCGGTCCGCCAGAGCATTCAGCATTGCTTCAAACGCCTTCTCATGCCGATGCGCAAACAACCTTGCCGGCGCTTGGTCGCTGGTTGAGTGACCTGCAATCATGTACGTCGCCACCGTCCACGGCGCACCGCAAAAGCCCAACAGTGTCGTTTCCTCAGGCAGTGCTGCCCGTATCCCGCCAACGGCCTCCAGCACCGGCTGAAGCCTTTCTTCCAGCGCACCCCATTCCCTGTTTCCAGAAACAAGGCCCTCTATTTCCTCTACACCAATGGGCTCCAGTACCGGTCCTCTGCCCTCCTCAAAGCGAACCTTTCTTCCCATGGCATCGGGAATGACCAGAATATCTGAAAACAGGATCGAAGCATCAAAGCCGAACCTTCGTATCGGCTGCAGCGTTACCTCAATCGCATATTCGGGCGTGTAACAAAGATCGAGAAAGCTCCCCGCCTTCTTTCTGCACTTGCGATACTCGGGCAAATACCGTCCTGCCTGACGCATGATCCAGACAGGTGGTATTTCATACCGCTGCCCATCCAGCACCCCGATCATCTTTCTCGGCTGACTCTTTTCCACAACGCGGTCCTATTCAAAGAATCCTGTAGGTTTGGTTTTTTGATTCTTATTGTCTGTGAATAGCGGTACTACCCATCCGTCCACAAGACGTGATAAAATTTGTATGCCTGCCAATATGGCAGTTTCCTGGATCACGACGTCAATGAATAGCGTGGAAAACGTATATTATCTCTTTATTTCAATAGGTTACGGTACAGCAACAGGTGTTTTCCCTGTTGATAAAGGTCAGGGAAAACTGAATAATTTGCTTATGCCCACAGTTCACAGCCTGAAAGATTCCCTGTCCCGGTCTTCCAAATCCGGCAAAAGAATCCGGACAACGGGTATTCAGATTTGCATCGCGCCGCCCCTTGCCGGTTTCTCCAGATTTATCCACAAATGCGGGTGAACAATCGTCACACCGGCTTTACTGCCGGATGAAAGCGGTCACGAGCGGCATGCTCCATAACCAGCGCTATTTTCATCTTCATCTGATTTCAGATTCCACGGGTGAAACCCTCATTGCCGCGAGCCGGGCGGTTACATCCCAATACGAAACCACCCATGCCATTGAGCATGTCCATCCGATGGTTCGCAGCCGCCAGAAACTTGAGGAAATAATCGCGGAACTCGACAGCAAACCCGGCATCGTCCTGTTTACAATTGCAAACGAGGCCCTGGCCCAGGAGCTCACCGGGAAATGCAAACAAATGGGCATTCCCTGTGTTTCCATCCTGGAACCGATATTTCAGGCATTCCAGTCCTATCTCGGTGCGCCAACTTCGCGTAAGATTGGCGCACAGCACGAGCTCAACGCGGAGTATTTCAGCCGCATCGATGCCATCAATTTCACGCTCATGCATGACGATGGCGCCCTGCCCGACAACTTGGAGGATGCAGATGTTATACTGCTTGGGATTTCCCGAACGTCGAAAACCCCGACTTCGATTTATCTCGCCAACCGCGGTTTGAAGATTGCAAACGTCCCGCTGGTTCCCGGCATTCCCGTCGACCCAGCCATTGTATCCGCCAACCGGCCGCTAAAGGTGGCTCTGGTCGCCAGCACCGAACGCATTTTTCAGGTTCGCCAGAACCGGGATCTCGGTGATATTCCAGCGGCAAACAGCTTGGCCTATCGCGACCGGGCGTCCATTGCAGAAGAACTGGCAGCAACCCGCAAACTTTGCAAAAAACATGATTGGCCGATGATCGATGTGACGCGCCGCTCCATTGAGGAAACAGCGGCCGACATTCATGCGCTTTGGCACGATCACATCCATAAACAGGCCCAGCCGGACACTGCTCAGCCCGCTGCCCCTTGAACTATTGCCTTCATTCGGCAAAAAGGCGGTAACTGTCCCTGCCATTTACCGGAAGAAACCCGCTTCTTATGAACCTTGTTCTTGCCTCCGCCAGCCCGTTTCGATCCGCCCTGCTCAACAATGCGGGACTGGAATTTGAGGCGGTGGCGGCCAAGATCGATGAACGGGCGGTGGAACAGCCATTGCTGGAAGCCGGTTTGCCCCCTGCCGATATCGCTGAAGTGCTTGCCATCGCCAAGGCTGAAGATGTCAGCGCAAGAAATACCGGCGCGCTCGTCATCGGAAGCGATCAGGTGCTCTCCCTTGACGGCGAAATCCTGCACAAGGTTGCCGACATGGAAGGCGCCCGCCGCCGCCTGCTGCAACTGTCGGCAAAGACCCATCATCTCGATTCTGCGATTGCACTGGTTCGCGATGGCGAGGTCTTGTGGAGCCATGTGGAACGGGCAGCACTTACCATGCGATCGCTCTCGCCGGAATTTGTCGGCCGCCACCTTGCGGAGGCCGGTGATACGATCCTTTCCAGTGTCGGGGCCTATCAGATTGAAGGCGTCGGAATTCAGCTGTTTGAGAAAATCGACGGCGATTTATTCACCATCATGGGGCTTCCCCTGCTTCCGCTTCTTGCCGAACTGCGGCGCCAGGCCGCCCTGGAGGGTTGACCCGGATGCCGGCTTCCCCCGAAAAATCGGAAAATATCTCTCCTGCAGCCTTTGTCTGCGGCTGGCCGGTTCAGCATTCTCGATCTCCTCTGGTGCATCGCTATTGGCTTGCAGAACACCATCTTGCCGGAAGCTATGAGAAAGTACCGGTGGAACCGGGAACCCTTGCCGCTTTCTTTGACCGTATCCGGCAAGGTGAATTTGTCGGCGGCAACATAACGCTTCCCCACAAGGAGGATGCGCTGAAACTGGCTGATGCAGCTGACGATGCAGCAAAGGCAATCGGCGCAGCCAATACTGTCTGGATGGAAGCAGGAACCTTGAGGGCGACGAATACCGACTGGATCGGGTTTGTTGCCAATCTGGATGAACAGGCACCAGGCTGGGACCGGGCCGATTCCGGCGGTGCTTCAGTCCTGGTTGTGGGAGCCGGTGGCGCAGCGCGAGGCGTAATCTACGGCTTGCTTCAACGGGGTGTTAAATCGGTACACATCGCCAACCGTACCATCTCCAAAGCTGCAACTCTCGCCAATGACTTTGACGGCAATCTGACTGCGCTGCCGCTGGGCGATGTCGCTGGACTTGCCGAATCCGTCGATCTGGTGGTTAACACCTCCAGCATGGGCATGCGCGGCCAGCCGCCGATGAGCGAGGACGTCATCAACATCATCCCCTATCTGCCGGGCCATGCAGTGGTCTGTGATATTGTCTATACACCGCTTGAAACCCCATTGCTTGAAGCGGCGGAAAAAACCGGCCTCACCACCGCAGATGGATTGGGAATGCTCTTGCACCAGGCCGTGCCCGGTTTTGAAAAATGGTTCGGCGTGCGGCCGAAGGTATCTGAAAAACTGCGTGATCTCGTCATTAGCGACCTGCCGGGAGATACCGGGTGATAATTTTGGGTCTCACCGGTTCCATCGGCATGGGCAAGACCACCACGGCGCAGATGTTCCGCGACGCGGGTATTCCCGTGCACGATGCCGATGCGGCCGTGCATGAACTGTATGCCGGCAGCGCCGCGGCGCTGATTGAAACCGCCTTTCCCGGCACCGTCAACAACGGCGTGGTTGATCGCGCCAGCCTGGGCAAGAAAGTGATCGGCAATCGGGAAGAAATGAAACGCCTTGAAGCGATCATTCATCCGCTCGTCGCTCAAATGCGCGACCGTTTCCTGCAGGAAGCTGCCGCAAGCGGTGCCAAACTGGCTGTACTGGACATTCCGCTTTTGTATGAAACCGGCGGTGAAAAATACTGCGATCATGTGGTGGTGGTCACCGCGTCTGAGGAAATACAACGTGCCAGGGTACTCGCCCGCCCGGAAATGACCGAGGATAAGTTCCAGGCGATCCTTGAAAAACAGGTTCCCGACGCCGAAAAGAGAAAACGGGCCGACTTCATCATCGATACCGGCCAGGGCCTTGATGCGGCAAGACGACAGGTAGCCGCCATCATCAAGCAGCTTGTTGGCCGCTGAATCAGCCGGATTGAAACCAGGGCAGGACCGATGCGCGAGATCATCTTCGATACCGAGACAACCGGTCTGAAACCGGAAGACGGTGAACGGATCATCGAAATCGGTGCGGTCGAATTCGTCAACCGCATGCCATCCGGCCGTACGTTTCACAAATATGTAAACCCGGATGGCCGAAAGGTGGATCCGGGTGCCTTTGCAGTGCACGGCATATCCGATGGGCAACTCGCCGGCGAGCCGACCTTTGCTGAAATTGCCGGCGAATTTCTGGAATTTATTGAAGGGGCAAACCTGGTTGCCCACAATGCGCCCTTCGATATCAAGTTTCTCAATTACGAACTGGCCCGGCTGGATCATCCCCCGATTGCGCCCGACCGCGTGGTTGACACCCTGGACATCGCCCGGCGCAAGCATCCCATGGCACAAAATTCACTCGACCGCCTGTGTGAGCGCTATGGTATCGATAATCGGCACCGCACCCTGCACGGCGCTTTGCTTGACGCCCAGCTTCTGGCAGAAGTCTATATCGAATTACTGGGGGGCCGGCAGGTCAGCCTTGAACTGACGGTTGAATCAGAAGACCAGTCTGAAGATACCGGCCCTGCCGAAGACTTGACCCTCGCCGACTTGAAACGTCCGGCACCGCTGGCGCCGCGTTTGACGGAAAAAGACCGGTCAGCGCACCGCAAATTCGTCGAAACCCTCGGCGAAGATGCGATCTGGAACCGGTATTCGTAAAGCTGGACGGCCTTAGGCTGTATCGACTTTTAGGTTTCGGACGCGGCGCGAGACGGATTTCGCTCTGGCAAGGCGAAAAATCCATCCATTCAAACTGCTTCCAGCTAATCAAGACACGCTCTAGGCCTTCGCTTCGGGAGTTTCACCGGTTTCTTGCGCCTGGGCCATGCGCGCCTGATAAAGACGGGCAAAATCCACCGGATCGATCATAAGCGGCGGAAAGCCGCCATTGCGGGTGGCATCCGAGACGATCTGGCGTGCAAAGGGAAAAAGAAGCCGCGGGCATTCGATCAGAATGGCCGGGTGCTTTGCTTCATCGGGAATGTTCACAAGACGGAAAATTCCGGCATAGGAAAGGTCAACGTTAAACACCATGTCCTTGCCCTGTCCGGCCTTTGCTTCCAGATGGAGCACCACCTCGAAATCGGTTTCCGACATGGGATTGGCGTTGACGTTGATATTGATGTTGATTTCAGGCTGCTTTTCCTTTGGCAGCAGGGAATTGGGCGAGTTCGGATTTTCGAAGGAGAAGTCCTTGATATACTGTGTCAGCACACTGAGCGAAGGTGCTTCGCCATTACCCTGAACAGCAGCTTCACCATTGCCGTTTTCGGTGTTCTTCTTGCTCGTTTCCTTCTTCGCCATTGCGGCCCCCGGTATGTTGGTTTCTGCTTGTTTGCGGCCACCCACCGGCCGCAGAAGCCTGTTGGTCAAAATCGACCTGTGCGCTATCACGTCCTCTGGATGGAAACAAGGCGCGGCAGTCGAAACCCATATGAGTTCATGACCTAAGGTTTGCGCCAGGGAGAGGTTTTTTCCTCGCCGCTTCCATCCTCGACCGCTCCGTCATTTTGGCGATCGTGGGATTCATAATCCTCAGGATCAAGGTCATACACATTATCGCGGCCGTTGCGGCTCCCATTTTGGCCTGTTTTGCCGAATTGGCCGGCAAATCCGTCCATTGACCCGGTAAAGCGGATGCGGGTTGCCGCCCAGCTCCAGATCAGATCGCGAAAAGGCGGAAAAAAGAGCAGAAAACCCAGCGAATCGGTAACGAAGCCCGGCGTCAGCAGCAAGACACCTGCCACAAGGATCATGGCGCCGTGGCCCAATTCGCGGCCCGGCACTCGCCCGGCATTGGTTTCTTCCCGTAAACGGTTTACTATCTGGAAGCCCTGAACCCGCAGCAGGATGGAACCGAGAATGGCGGTTGCCAATATTGCCGCGAAGGTCCAAAGCACACCTATCTGCCCGCCCACCAGGATAAACACGGCGATCTCGGCAGCAGGTATGGCAAGCAGCAAAAACGGAATCAGGGAAAATGGCATGGAAAGGCTCCGGGGATTTTGACGAATTACTGCCCTTGAAAAAGGGCAAATCCGGACTAATGGTTCAAACCGTGGCAGGTGTTGCTAACAGGCTTGCTGTTATATGGGCTTGAAGCGGCCCAATTTCACTCACTGCTTTGAATCTTCCACCACAGGGCTTATATCAGAACAAGCCCGATGGCTCACAGGACGGGAAAGCAAACGCACATGTCCGATTTTTTCGACACAACCACCATCATTACCATCGTCATCGCGGTGTTTGTGCTATTGCGTCTGCGTTCAGTGTTGGGCCAGCGCACCGGCAATGAACGGCCGCCGTTCGAACCTTACGAAATCGACCGCCGCACCAAAAGTGCCAAGCCGGTTCGGGACAAGGCGGACGATGCCGACTCGGGCGACGGCAAGGTTGTTCCCCATCCTGCAATGAAGGACGGATCAGCTGTTGAAAGCGGCGGTGCGGCAGCCATCGACGCTTATGCAAAACCGGGCACCAAGCTTAACAAGGGTTTGAAGGAGATTCTCCAATACGATTCCGGCTTCGATCCGCAGGGCTTTTTGTCGGGTGCCCGGATGGCTTATGAAATGATCGTGTCGGCATTTGCCGATGGTGATCGCAAAACCCTGAAGGGGCTTTTGTCCCGTGAGGTGTATGACGGGTTTGCCGAAGCTATTTCCGATCGCGAAAGCCGCGGTGAGCAGGTGCGTTCCACTTTCGTGGGCATTGAGGAGGCTGCAATCAAGTCAGCCGGGGTCGTGAACAACGATGCCCAGGTGACGGTTTCGTTCACCAGCCAGATTATCTCGGCCACCCTCGACAAGGATGGCAATGTCATTGACGGCGATACCGATCAGGTTGCTGAAGTCCGCGACATCTGGACCTTTGCGCGCGATGTGCGCTCCGGCGATCCGAACTGGAAGCTGGTGGCGACCGAATCTGAATTCTAGGCTTGTGACTGACGTCAAACCTTCAAAACGGGAAAAAGTCATCAGCGCCGGCATATCCGGTGGCAGGTGACCAATTGTGGTGACGGATCCCGTTTTCGAGCCGGTAGCATTTTCAGATATTCCCGCCTGGCAGAATGATGATCATTCAGCTGCCATGGCGGCGTTCCGGGTTTCCGCCGAGAGAATGGCGAAGCGACCCTATACGACAAAACGGTTCGGTGCCGAATCGGCCCTGCTGGCCGCAGCTGCTGCCCGCGCTTTGTCACTGAGCAATGACGAACTGCCGGGCGGTGATGCCTGCCGGGCATTTTTTGAAACCTGGTTTGCGGCCCACCGCTTGAGGCTGGATAATGCTTCTGGCCATGACTTTGACGGATTTGTAACCGGTTACTTCGAACCGGAAATCGAGGTTTCCGGTGAGTATAGCACGCAATTCCCCGTGCCGATCCTGAAGCGTCCGCCGGATCTTGTTGAGATCGACGATACCACGCGCCCTTCCGGCCTGCCTGATGATTTCTTTTTTGCCCGCCAAACACCTGCCGGCCTGGGAGAATATTACGACAGGGCTGCCATCGAAAACGGCGCATTGAACGGCGCGGGCCTTGAAATGTACTGGTGCAAAAGCCGCATCGAGCTCTTCTTCGTGCAGATTCAGGGGTCGGCAAAACTGCGCCTGCAAGATGGCTCCCGCGAGGAGTCCATTGTGCGCATTTCCTATGACGGCAAAACCGGCCATCCCTTCACCGCCATCGGCAGGCTGTTGGTTGAGCGCGGTGAACTGGATGCTGAAAGCATCAGCATGCAGAAGATACGGGCCTGGCTGGAAACACATCCCGATCAGGCAACTGCGCTGATGCAGAAAAACCGGTCCTATATCTTTTTCAAGACGATCGATCATCCAAAACCCGATCTGGGTCCGGTTGCTGCTGCGGGCGTTCCGCTGACGCCGATGCGGAGCCTTGCGGTCGATCATCGCCTGCATACCTTCGGAACGCCGGTCTTCGTGGAAACGCGAAAACCGCTTCCAGGCGACACTGAACCGTTCTCGTCCCTGATGATCGCCCAGGACACGGGCTCAGCCATCGTCGGCCCGGCCCGGGGTGATTTGTTCATCGGATCAGGTGCCCGCGCAGGTAAAACAGCCGGTTCCATCAAGCATCCGGGCCGCTTTACCATATTGCTGCCAAAGGCTGCCTCGGGTTAACACCGAAAGCATGAAAAAAACCGGTAACAGCGAAACAAGGCCTGCCCGCCGCAGTCTCAGCGAAGCTGAAGCGGCACTTTGGCACCAGGTGGCAAAAACCGTTACACCAAACCGCAACAGGCCGGCCGGCCCATCCGCCGCTGGCGATCTGCCGCCGGATTTAACCGCTAGCAAAAAACCGGATGTGGAAGGAACACCATCGCCAAGGGCCGTTTCGGCACCATCCTATACGCCACTTCAATCCCGGCCCGCCCCCTCCGGCACCGGAATTGATGATCGCACCGCGCGCAAGGTTCTTAAGGGCAGGCTTGCGATCGAAGCCCGCATTGATTTGCATGGCATGACCCAGTCACAGGCGCACCACCGGCTGATTTTCTTTTTGCACCAATGCCATGGTGAGGGAAAACGCATGGTGATGGTCATTACCGGAAAGGGCCGGTTGAGCGGCGGCATCCTGCGCCAGATGGTTCCCCACTGGCTGCGCGAACCGCAATGTGCTGCCTATGTCTCGGCCTTTCGCGAAGCCCATGTTTCCCATGGCGGGGAAGGCGCGCTTTATGTCCGCCTGCGGCGAAACCAGAACCGGGGAAGGAACGGATCATGACGCCGTTCGGCAGAAGGGTCCGAGAGCTGCGTGCAGAACGCAGCATTACCCAAAAGCAGATGGCGGCAGATCTGGGCGTTTCGGCGGCCTATCTTTCCGCGCTTGAAAAGGGCTACCGGGGCGCGCCGAGCTGGCAGTTCGTCCAGCGCATCATCACCTATTTCAACATCATCTGGGACGATGCAGAAGAACTGCAGACGCTGGCCCGCACCTCCCATCCGCGCGTCATGGTCGATACTGCCGGCCTGTCGCCCGAAGCGACGGAACTGGCAAATCTTCTGGCTGCCTGCATCGGGGAACTCGGCCAGAAGGATATTCTGGCAATCATCCATGAAGTCCGCTCAAGGGCCAGCCGCGGCAAGTAACCTGCCGATACAACCTACTGGACCAGCGGAAGCAGTTCGTTGAGCTTGTCATTGACGAGCCAGCCGTAATAGTTCTCTTCCGGCATGACGGAAGGGTCGGTTTTTCGTTTTTCCGCCAGCGTTCTTGCCCGGTCCACCACATCGCCGAGATTATATAGCGTTGCCGTCAAACCGGGGTTTCCGGAAATATCGACGCCCGCATGATCGCGATAGGCGTCGATCGCGATTTTCAGAACCGCGGCCATATAGTCGAGTGTCGAATCAGGCGCCATGATCGCCGCATAAACCTCCGGCGCATTGTCGGGGTTGAGTTTCTTCCGCCTGGTTACCTCAGCCACCATATCGGTTGCCCGCAAGGCTGTCAGGGGATTGAGCTGGCCCAGCCCGAAAGTCTGGCCGGCATAAAGCGGCTGAAAAAACACTTTGCTGAAGCGGTCGTTTGGAAACCGGGTGCCGCCAATGGTTTTTCCGGCAAATTCGGTCTGCCATACTTCCTCGCGGCAGTTCCACAGTTCATAACTGCCGGTAATGCCCGAACAGCGGGAAAATTGCGGGCGCTGGACGAAATCGCTGACGGCTTCACCCTCGAACTGGAACTGAATGGCAGATTTCAGATAGGACGCCGCCTTGACGAAATAGGTTTGAAAATAGTCGAGCGCATCGACATTGTAGGTGTGCTCGCCGACCAGCGCGCCGACGATGTGAATCGGATCGATACCGAACCTGGCAGCGGATTTCTCGATCTGCCTGCGCAATTTCCGGTCGGATGCGATCAGATCGCGAATCTTGCGGTATTTTTCCTCAAAACTGCCTTTGGTGGCCCGGGTACGCGAAATCGAACCGCTGGGAATGGGCGGTTGCACAACATTCCGGTTTCCAGGTGGCGCGGGAACGGCAGCCGCCACGGCCGGGCCCTGCCACAGGACGAACACCGCAAGAAATACAGCAAGAAACGGCGAAATGCCCAAACGAAACATTGGCAAGGGGTCCAAAAAGCGTATCGAAAACAAGCCTTAGCAAGCATCAAGCGCCGGAGTCGAGGCTCCATAACGGCCCGCGCCGGAAATCGGCGGTGCCAGCCAGCGTTTCCGGCTCAAAGAATATACCTGCTCAGATCGGTATCGCCTGCGATATCCTTCAACTGGTCTTTCACATATTTGGCGTCGACCTTGTAGCTGTCGCCGCTTTTTTCCGGTGCGTTGAAGGAGATGTCGTCGAGAACACGCTCCATCACGGTTTGCAGCCGTCTTGCCCCGATGTTTTCTATCGACGCGTTGAGATCGACGGCGATTTCCGCGAGG
Organism: Salaquimonas pukyongi; assembly: GCF_001953055.1. Taxonomy (NCBI): domain Bacteria; kingdom Pseudomonadati; phylum Pseudomonadota; class Alphaproteobacteria; order Hyphomicrobiales; family Salaquimonadaceae; genus Salaquimonas; species Salaquimonas pukyongi. Next base: position 3,239,451 of record NZ_CP019044.1, read on the forward strand.
GCATCAATCGCATCCTCCGTGAATTCAAGTTCCACCTCTTCAGTGCCCATCAGCGCTATATACTGCTTGATCAGGCTTGCTTCCGGCTCGACCAGAATGCGTTTGAAATCATCCTTGTTGAGTGCCCTCAATTCAACGCGGATGGGCAATCGCCCCTGCAGTTCGGGCAACAGATCGGAGGGCTTTGCCACGTGAAAGGCTCCCGAGGCGATGAAGAGAATGTGGTCGGTTTTCACCGCACCATATTTGGTCGCCACCGTCGTTCCCTCCACCAGCGGCAGTAGGTCGCGTTGCACCCCTTCGCGTGAAACGCCGCCGGAAACCCGGCTTTCGCCGACAGCGATCTTGTCGATTTCGTCGAGGAACACGATCCCGTTGTTTTCCACCATCTGAACCGCTTCACTGGCGACCTGCTCCTGGTCGAGCATCTTGTCGGATTCCTCTTCAACCAGGATTTCATAGGATTCGGCTACCGTTGTTTTCCGTTTCTTGGTGCGTCCGCCGAAGGCTTTTCCCATCAGGTCATTGAGGTTGAGAACGCCGATCTGCCCGCCGGGCATGCCTGGAATATCCATTCCCGGGCCGAGCGGATTGGATGTGTCCGCCACATCGATCTCGATCTCCTTGTCGTCAAGCTCACCGTCACGCAGTTTCTTGCGAAAGGAATCGCGGGTGGCCGGACTGGCATTCGAACCGACCAGCGCGTCCAGTACCCGTTCCTCGGCGGCAAGATGCGCCCGTGCCTTCACCTCTTCGCGCTTCTGCTCCTTGATAAGCTGAATGCCGACCTCGATCAGATCCCGGATGATCTGTTCAACGTCCCGCCCCACATAGCCGACCTCGGTAAACTTGGTTGCCTCCACCTTGATGAAGGGCGCATTCGCAAGCCTGGCAAGCCGCCGCGATATCTCCGTCTTGCCAACGCCCGTCGGCCCGATCATCAGAATGTTCTTGGGCAATACCTCTTCGCGCAAGGCACCTTCAAGCTGCTGGCGCCGCCAGCGGTTGCGAAGCGCAATGGCAACCGCACGCTTTGCATCTTTCTGGCCGATGATGTGCCGGTCGAGTTCGGAGACAATCTCGCGCGGGGAAAAATTGGTCATAAATCTACCTGTCAAAAATTGCGGAGTGGTTCAAAATGCTTGGCATGTGCCATGGCTTCCATCGATCCGGTATTCCATAAGGTGCACACTTGGGAAGCTGTCTGCCAGACCGGGAATGGGTTCAAATCCGGCCTTTTCATAAGCTCGGATCGCACGCCTGTTTCCCGGGTCGGGATCGATGATGATGCGTGTATGCCCCTGCTGCACAAGTTGCTCTGCAAATGTGGAAAGCACGAGGCTGCCGATGCCTTTGGAAAGATCACGCTCACTGCCTATGGAAAGGTCGATGCCGATGGTATTCGCTTCCAATGACATCACCCAGGGCTCCTGTGTTTTCCATGGCTCGCACTGACTGTCGCCGATGAACCAGTATTGAATGTAACCGGTGTCAGTGCCATCGACAGAAAATATGTATGGCCGTGTACTGTCGCGGCCTTCGACCATATCCCGGATGTATTGAAGCTCGATATCGGGATCACCCCACCATTCGCGCCAATGGTCCTGGCGCATCCAGGAGGAAAGCAGGTCATGGTCCGCCTCTGTTACCGGGCGGAAGTGAATGCTTACAGCTCGCTTTGCCGGGACCATCGGTCAGCTCGCCGCGTCCATGCTTTCAACGACCAGATTGTCGTTGGTGTAGATGCAGATGCTGGCGGCGATCTCCATTGCCTTGCGGGCAATGGCTTCTGCTTCAAGTTTTGAATCGGAGAGTGCACGGGCGGCGGCAAGCGCATAATTTCCGCCGGAACCGATTGCCATGATACCGCCTTCGGGCTCCAGCACATCGCCATTGCCGGTAACGCAAAGGGTAGTGTCCCTGTCGGCGACCAGCATCATGGCTTCCAGATTGCGCAGATACTTGTCCGTACGCCAGTCCTTGGCAAGTTCCACACAGGCCCGCATCAGCTGGTCCGGATATTGCTCTAGCTTTTTTTCAAGCCTGTCGAGCAGGGTGAAGGCATCGGCGGTTGCTCCGGCAAATCCGGTCAGCACCTGTCCGTCCTTGCCGATCCTGCGAACCTTGCGGGCATTACCCTTGATGACGGTGTTGCCGAGACTAACCTGTCCGTCACCGGCGATCACCACCTTGCCGCCCTTTCTGACGGTGACGATGGTGGTGCCGTAAATGGTTTCGGGGCGGTGGTTTTCGATCATGCTTTCTCTCCGGTGTCGCCCTTATGTATGTGTTTTGGTTGGGGTTGCAACCTGATGATCGAAGCTCCCCGTTATGGCTTTCGTAAGATTGCGATGGTATAGCCGCCCTGTAAATCATCTGGTGTAAATCATCTGGTGCAAATTCTTCAGCACGGACGGAATCCGCCATGCCAAATCCGGCGAAACGAAGCGCCAAGCTTGCGCGCAAGACCAATGAGACCGACATCAAGGTCGAGATCAATCTCGACGGAACCGGAAAATACGACATTGAGACCGGCGTCGGATTTTTCGACCACATGCTGGAGCAGCTTTCGCGCCATTCGCTAATTGACATGAAAATCCGCGCTGCTGGCGATTTGCACATCGATGACCACCACACGGTGGAAGACACAGGGATTGTCCTGGGACAGGCCATTGCCAGGGCGCTTGGCGAGCGCAAGGGCATCAACCGCTACGCCTCCATCGATCTTGCCATGGACGAGACGCTGACACGTGCCGCGCTGGACGTTTCCGGCCGGCCCTATCTTGTCTGGCAGGTGGCCTTTTCCAGGCCGAAGATCGGTAGTTTCGATACCGAACTGGTTCGCGAATTCTTCCAGGCGCTGGCCCAGAATGCAGGCATCACCCTGCACGTCGCCAATCACTATGGCGACAACAACCACCATATTGCCGAAACCTGTTTCAAGGCGGTGGCGCGTGCGTTGCGCGTGGCAATCGAGGCCGATCCGCGCCAGAAGGGGGCAGTCCCCTCCACAAAGGGCACACTCACCGTATAGGCAGTCAGCCCGTAACATCTGGCCACATCTCGTACCAAACGGCTTTTCTTTGTGCCGGACAGGCTCTAAACAGGCCGCTGAGGATATCCGGTTCAGGTTGTTCGGCATGGCCGTCTACGAAGTCTACATTCCACCTGCAGGCAGTAAGGTCGGCAATTCCGCCGCCAATGCCCGTTATGTGGCCGATCGCGTATCAGTGCTGGCCCTCATCTTTCCCTTTATATGGCTGCTCTGGCACCGCCTTTGGTTCTGGCTTGCCGTCTATCTTCTGGTTGCCTTTTTTCTGAGCACGCTGGGTACCACAAACCTTGCCATCCTTGGTGCTGCGCTGACCTTTTTGCCAGGTCTTTATGTCTATCTGGAAGGGCCGAACATGATCGCCGGCAAGCTCGAATATCAGGGCTGGCAGTTGGCGGGACTGGTTGAAGCCGCAAACGAGGATGCCGCCGCAGCGCGCTGGCTTGAGCGGATGGAAACAACACCACAAGCTGCATCTCCGGCTCGTACGAGTGAGACCCCTGTGCCACCGGCTTCTGCCAACTGGCGGCCGGCCAGCGCAACGGACCGGCCGGAATTCGGACTGTTTGCAGAAGATTGAGGGCATGAAGACAGCCATTATCGACTATGGGTCCGGAAACCTTCATTCCGCTGCCAAGGCGTTCGAACGTGCGGTGCGCGATCGCGGCCTGAGCATGGATGTGCTCGTTACCGATGATGCTGAAACCGTGCGAAAAGCTGACCGTGTCGTCCTGCCGGGTGTCGGTGCCTTTGCCGATTGCCGCGCCGGTCTTGATGGCGTCGAGGGCATGGTTGCGGCGCTTCATGAAGCGGTGATCGAAAAGGCAAGGCCGTTTCTGGGCATATGTGTCGGCACCCAGTTAATGGCTGAGCGGGGCATGGAGAAAGCCGTTACACCGGGCTTCGGCTGGATCAGTGGCGATGTGGTGCGCATGGAGCCCGCCGATCCGAAGCTGAAGATACCCCAGATCGGCTGGAACACGCTCGATGTTTGCCGGGACCATCCGCTATTGGCAGGCATTCCCACCGGCCCTGAAGGCTGGCATGCCTATTTCGTCCACTCCTACCATATTGCAGCGGCCCGGTCTGGCGACGTGATCGCTACCACCGGATATGGTGGCCCGGTCACCGCCATCGTTGGCCGCGACAATCTGGTTGGAACGCAGTTTCACCCGGAAAAGAGCCAGAAGCTGGGTCTTTCCATGATCGCCAACTTTCTGGAGTGGAAGCCGTGAAAAAGAAAATCCTGTTTCCCGCCATCGATCTGAAGGACGGCGAGTGCGTACGCCTGAAGCTTGGCGATATGGATCAGGCAACCGTGTACAACACCGACCCGGCGGCCCAGGCAAGAGCCTTTCAGGATCAGGGTTTCGACTGGTTGCATGTGGTGGACTTGAACGGTGCCTTCGCCGGCGAGAGCGTCAATGGTGCAGCGGTGGAGGCGATCCTCAAGGCAACCGGAAATCCGGTACAGCTTGGCGGCGGTATCCGTACGCTTGAAGACATTGAGGCCTGGCTGGCCAGGGGGTTGACCCGTGTCATTCTGGGGACGGTCGCGGTGCGCGATCCCGGCCTGGTGTTCGAAGCCTGCACTCATTTTCCGGGCCACATCGCCGTCGGCATTGATGCGAAAGGCGGCAAGGTAGCGGTGGAGGGATGGGCGCAAGCAAGCGAACTCGGCGTCGTCGAATTGGCCAAAAAATACCAGGATGCCGGCGTCGCCGCAATTATCTATACCGACATCGACCGCGACGGGGTGTTGACCGGCATCAACTGGAAAAACACCATCGAACTCGCCAATGCGGTTTCCATCCCGGTGATTGCCTCCGGCGGACTGGCCTCTATCGATGATGTGAAACGCATGATGGAACCAGATTGTGAGCGGCTCGAGGGCGCAATCACCGGCCGGGCGCTCTATGACGGCAGGCTCGACCCGGCCGAGGCGCTGGTCCTGTTGAAAGGGAAGGCACGATGACCCTCAAGGCCCGTGTCATTCCCTGTCTAGATGTCAAGGACGGCCGTGTCGTGAAAGGCGTTTCCTTTGTCGATCTGATCGATGCCGGGGATCCGGTGGAAGCGGCCAAGGCCTATGACGCTGCAGGAGCAGACGAATTGACCTTTCTCGACATCACCGCCTCATCGGACGACCGTTCGATCCTTTTCGACGTGGTGAGCGAAACCGCCGAGCATTGCTTCATGCCGCTGACGGTCGGCGGCGGCGTGCGCGAGGTCGGCGATATCAGAAAACTTCTGCAGGCCGGTGCCGACAAGGTCTCGATCAATACCGCCGCCGTCAAACGGCCGGAGTTTGTTGCCGAGGCAGCCGACAAGTTTGGCGACCAGTGCATTGTCGTTGCCATTGACGCAAAACGCGTTTCCGGCGATGGCGAAAACGCCAGATGGGAGATTTTTACCCATGGGGGGCGAACATCGACGGGTATTGACGCCGTTGAGTTTGCGCAAAGGGTGGCTTCGCTCGGTGCCGGTGAAATCCTGCTGACCTCCATGGATCAGGACGGCCGCAAGGCGGGCTACGACATCGCGTTGACCCGTTCGGTGGCCGATGCGGTTTGCATTCCGGTCATTGCCTCAGGTGGTGTGGGCAATCTTGATCACCTGGTGGAGGGCGTCCGGGCCGGCCACGCGGCGGCAGTCCTTGCTGCCTCGATTTTTCACTTCGGCACCTATACGATAGATCAAGCAAAGCAGCATATGCAGGCTGCGGGAATTCCGGTAAGACTGGACAAGGAATAGGCAATTTCCGTCCACCATGGCCGGGACAAGCCAGGGCGCGGAGCAAAAAAAGGGGCAGGACAATCGTGGCACGGTTCACCCTCAACACCCTTGAAAAGACCATCGCGGAGCGCGCCGCCGTCAGCGACGGTTCTTCTTATACGGCGACGCTGATTTCATGTGGCATTGAAAAATGCGCCCAGAAACTGGGAGAGGAAGCGGTGGAGGCAGCCATCGCCGCTGCCGTGCGCGATCGCTCACAATTGACCAAGGAAGCGGCTGATGTGCTGTACCATCTTCTGGTGGTTCTTCATGCGGCGAACATTCCGCTGAAGGAGGTAACAGGCGAACTGGCGCGCCGTACCGCCATGTCCGGCCTGGCGGAAAAGGCGTCCCGGCCGCCACCCGTGGCACCGGCCGCAAAATCCCGCAAAAAAACCCCGGCCAAAAAATGAACGGCCAAAAAGTTAGCGCCCAGTCCGCCCGGCGCAGCCAGAGTCAGTCAGCGTTGATGAAAGCTGTCCGCCGCGGGTCAACCGTGGCCCAGGATGCGTTCTGGGCACCCCGAAAGCCGGAAAAGAAGGTCAGCCCGTTTCTGACGTTTTCTGCCGATGAATGGTCGAGATTCCGCGCCGATACGCCGATGACGCTGACGGAAAAGGAAATCGACCGCCTGCGATCGCTCAATGACCCGGTTTCGATGGATGAGGTGACCAGGATTTATCTTTCCCTGTCACGCCTGCTTTCCGCCCATTGTGAATCGACGATCCAGCTTTTCAAGCAGCGCGCCCGGTTTCTTTCCCTGCGGGGGCAGAAAACCCCCTTCATCATCGGGATTGCCGGCTCGGTTGCTGTTGGAAAATCAACCGTTGCCAGGCTGCTGAAGGAACTGCTTGCCCGATGGCCGTCAAACCCGAAGGTCGAACTGGTCACCACGGATGGCTTCCTCTTGCCGAACTCGACGCTCAGAAGGCGGCGGTTGATGAACCGCAAGGGATTTCCTGAAAGTTATGATTCTACCGCCTTGCTCGAATTTCTGTCATCGCTCAAGGCAGGCGAACCGGAAGTTGCCGCCCCGCTTTATTCGCATCTGACCTATGATGTCCTGAAAGGCGAATATCGTGTCATCCAGCGGCCCGATATTCTGATTTTCGAAGGGATCAACGTCCTTCAGTCCAGCGAACTGCCGAAGGCCGGGCGTTCGGTTCCGTTCATCTCCGACTTTTTCGACTTTTCCATCTACATCGATGCTGACGAGCGCGATATCGAACGCTGGTATGTCGAGCGGTTCATGGATTTGCGCGAAACCGCTTTTACCAACCCGAAGTCCTTTTTTCACCGCTATTCAAAACTGTCGGAAGACGCCGCTTACGCCATCGCGCAAGGGCTGTGGGACAACATCAATTCGATCAACCTGCATGAAAACATTCTTCCGACCCGGCCCCGTGCCGACCTTGTTCTGCGCAAGGGGCCCGATCACCTTATTGAACGGGTCGCCCTGCGCAGGCTGTAACCGCCATTTCCCGTTCAACATACGTTATCGATCTATAAACCCGATTTTGCGATTCTGCCGGCAGATTTCCGTACCGAAAGGCAGGATAGAGTGGCGCTCAATCGCGTTTCATTGGCAGTCTATTTCACCGCACTTGCCTTCTTCATTGGCCTGGAGATCAGTGCGCTCATTCTGGAATACCGCCATCTTGGCATCAATCCGCTCTTTTTGCGCGATTTCTCGAACTACTGGGGAGGGGCGCACATCCTGTTCGAGGGCGATCCGCTATCGGTGTTCGATCAGAACAGCTACTTCTCCCAACTGGTTGCGCTGTATGGGGAAAATTACACTTGGCACAACTGGTCTTACCCGCCTTCCTTCCTGCTGTTCTGCGCGCCGCTTTATTTCATGGGCTATCATCTGGCCATGGCGGTATTTCTGTTTGGCACGCTTGGGCTTTTCGTCTTTGCAGCCCATCGTTTCGTTCTTGAACACGCGCCGGACGTAGCGGGTGGCAAATCGCCCTGGACAATTCCGGTTTTCACACTGCTGATGCTTGCCGCCATCCTCTGCAATTTGCGCTATACACAGAACGGTTTTCTGACCAGCGGCCTGCTGCTGCTGGGATTTGCATACTGGAGCCGCAAACCGGTTCTTGCAGGTATTTTTCTTGGTCTACTTACCGTCAAGCCGCAACTGGGCATTCTCGTCCCGTTTCTTCTTCTGCTCGATCGCAATTGGCTTGCGATTGCCTCGGCCAGCGTGACGGCCCTGGCGCTCATAGCTGTTTCCAGTGCGGTGCTGGGAGTTCAGGCCTGGCTTGACTACGTTGAAATCACCCTGCCGCATCAAAGCCGCATCATGACCGTGTTTGGCGAGGATCAGCCATATCTTACCATGATGCTCTCGCCGTTCAGCGGTATGCGAACCCTCGGCATCAACGGCTCACCAGCCTGGATTGTTCATGCCCTGTTTGTCATTCCGGCCCTGGCGCTTGGCTTTTGGACAATTGTAAAATCCACTGATTCCTTGAGCAGGTTTGCCGCCTTGCTCATCATGTCGTTTGTGGTGTCGCCCTACAGCTTCAATTATGATGCCGGGGTGCTTTCGGTGGCTTGCGCCAGCCTTGGTCTGCGCTATCGCGCACGTGCAACACAATCCGGTGAAATCGGGATACTCGCCGATCTTCGGTTTCGAACGCTCTACTTTCTGGCAGTCCTGCCAGTAGCGTCCGGCCTGATAACCGAGCTGTTGTTTCCGGTTTCCCCGCCGGCCTTGTTGTTTGGCCTGTTTCTGCTAAGCCCGCTGGCGGGCAGGCTGTTTGTACCGGCTCACCGGTCCGGTTTCAGTCCGGCCGGGTAACCCGCCTAAGGGTCAGATTGATTCGCCCGCCACCTTTCAACAGCCCCGAAGTTCCCGGATAAATCCGGTCAACGCCGTGATAGGCAAGCCGGGAGCGGCCGGTCAGCAATACAATGTCGCCGCTGCTCAGCCTGATCGATGCCGTGCCGCCCGATCTTGTGGCTCCTCCGATCCTGAACCGGCACGCATCCCCCAGCGAGATGGAGAGCACGGGCGCCTTGAAATCTTCTTCGTCGCGATCTTGATGCAATCCCATTTTTGCTTCCGGCCCATAGTAATTGATCAGGCAGGCCTCGGGATCATGCGGGTAGCCTGCCAACTCGCGCCACATCGAAAGCAGGCGCGGGGGCATGGCAGGCCAGGGCTTTGCGGTAACCGGGTGGAAGGACTGGTAGCGATATCCTTCATGCTTGTCGGTGACCCAGCCCAATGCCCCGCAATTCGTCATCTGTACCCGCATCGCCTTGCCGGTGCGCGGCATGGTGGGTGTGTAAAGCGGTGCTTTGGCCACGATCTGTCTGATATCGCCAAGCAAAGCCTCCTGCTCCGCGGTGCTCAGATGTCCCTCGATCCACTTTGCATCGTTTGGAAGCAACTGCATGTTCCCGCCCTGTTTGCCGGAGATTACCTCAATTACACCGCGCTAGGTCATGAACTCATAAACAGGGTCGAAATGGCGTTGAAACCGCAAGGATATTGCAAGAAAAAGGCCGCAGGACGGGCTCATTGCCCATTCAAGGCTTTTGACGGAGCAGATCGCAGCGGTTTCATCGTCCAGGGGATATGACCGATTTTCCCCGGCTACTTTGTTGCAAGCCTTTGAAAACCGGGCGGTTTCCTTCGGGCTTGCGCCATGTATCGGGAAAAATCGCTTCATACCATGTCGACCCTGTTTATGAGTTCATGACCTAAACCCTTGCGCCGGTAAAATGCGGCCCCTATATACGCCGCAACGCACCGGATCAAACAAGGCGGCACTCGGTTTTGTTACCTTGTTGTCCGGCAAAAACCAATGATTCCAAAAGGTTCTGCCAGAAAACGCCGGCTCGGTACAAAATGCGCATTTGACGCGGGGCAAACGGGTTAGGGCAGTTCGCTAAAAGGAGAGTAAAATGGCAAAAGTGATCGGCATAGACCTTGGCACGACCAACTCCTGCGTCGCCGTCATGGATGGCAAGGAACCCAAGGTTATTGAAAACGCAGAAGGCGCACGGACAACTCCGTCCATGGTTGCCTTCTCTGATGATGGCGAGCGTCTTGTAGGCCAGCCGGCCAAGCGCCAGGCCGTTACCAACCCGGAAAATACACTGTTCGCCGTAAAGCGTCTGATCGGGCGCCGCTACGAAGACAAGGCTGTCACCAAGGACAAGAAACTCGTTCCCTACGAGATCGTCAAGGCAGACAATGGCGATGCCTGGGTCAAGGCGAATGACGAGAAATACTCGCCCTCCCAGGTTTCCGCGATGATCCTTCAGAAAATGAAGGAAACCGCCGAAGCCTATCTTGGCGAAACCGTCAGTCAGGCGGTCATCACGGTTCCCGCATACTTCAACGATGCCCAGCGTCAGGCAACCAAGGATGCAGGCAAGATCGCCGGTCTTGAAGTTCTGCGCATCATCAACGAGCCGACCGCTGCGGCGCTGGCATATGGTCTTGACAAGAACGACGGCAAGACGATCGCCGTATATGACCTTGGCGGCGGTACCTTTGACGTGTCGATTCTGGAAATCGGCGATGGCGTTTTCGAGGTGAAGTCGACCAATGGCGATACATTCCTCGGCGGTGAAGACTTCGACATGCGCCTGGTCGACTATCTTGCCGATGAGTTCAAGAAGGATCAGGGCGTCGATCTGAAGAACGACAAGATGGCCCTGCAGCGCCTCAAGGAAGCTGCCGAAAAGGCCAAGATCGAGCTGTCGTCCTCGACCCAGACCGAAATCAACCTGCCGTTCATTACCGCAGACGCTTCCGGCCCCAAGCACCTGACCATGAAGCTGACCCGTGCCAAGTTCGAGTCGCTGGTAGACGATCTCGTAAAGCGCACCGTCAAGCCGATGCAGGATGCCCTGAAGGATGCCGGCATGAAAGCGGGTGAAATCGACGAGGTCGTTCTTGTCGGCGGCATGACCCGCATGCCCAAGGTCCAGCAGACTGTGAAAGAGTTTTTCGGCAAGGATCCCCACAAGGGCGTCAACCCTGATGAAGTGGTCGCCATGGGGGCTGCCATTCAGGCTGGCGTGCTGCAGGGCGATGTCAAGGACGTTCTGCTGCTCGACGTGACACCGCTGTCGCTCGGCATCGAAACACTTGGCGGTGTCTTTACCCGCCTTATCGACCGCAACACGACGATCCCGACCAAAAAATCGCAGACCTTCTCGACGGCCGAGGACAATCAGTCTGCGGTGACCATTCGTGTCTCCCAGGGTGAGCGTGAAATGGCGGCAGACAACAAGCTGCTCGGCCAGTTCGATCTGGTCGGCATCCCGCCTGCGCCGCGCGGCGTACCGCAGATCGAAGTTACCTTCGATATCGATGCCAACGGCATCGTCAATGTTTCGGCCAAGGACAAGGGTACCGGCAAGGAACAGGCCATCTCGATCAAGGCCTCCGGCGGCCTGTCGGACGACGAGATCGAGCAGATGGTCAAGGATGCCGAAGCCAACGCTGACGCCGACAAGGCCAAGCGCGAATCCGTCGAGGCGAAAAACCAGGCTGAAGCCATGGTTCACTCCGCCGAGCAGTCGCTCAGCGAGCATGGCGACAAGGTTTCTGACGATGACAAGGCTGAAATCGAAACGGCCATCACCGAACTGAAAACAGCCATCGAAGCTGGCGACGCCGAAGAAATGAAGACCAAATCCGAAGCCCTGGCTGCCGCCACCATGAAAATGGGTCAGGCGATCTATGAGGCAACCCAGGCCGAAGCTGCCGAGGCTGACGCCAAGGCGGATTCTGCCAAGGATGAGGACGAAGATGTCGTTGATGCCGATTTCGAGGAAATCGACGACGAGGACGAGAAAAAGTCGGCCTGAGGCTGACCGCAATGAACCCCGCATACTGCTCCGTGATGGTTAATCCGGAAGCGGTGCGGGGTTTTTTGTTTTGGGTGGATTGAAATTCGCCGTTTGGTGGCAGGTTAGACCATGTCCAAGACCGACTATTACGAGCTGCTGGGGGTAGACCGGTCCGTCGACGAGAAGGAGCTGAAAAGCGCCTTCCGCAAAATGGCGATGAAATATCATCCTGATCGCAATCCCGACGACAAGCTGGCTGAAGCCCGTTTCAAGGAAATCAACGAAGCCTATGATGTATTGCGCGACCCGCAGAAACGGGCCGCCTATGATCAGTTCGGCCATGCCGCCTTTGAAAATGGCGGCGGCGGGTTTGGCGGTGGAGCCGGCGGCTTCGGTGGCGGCGGGTTTTCCGACATCTTCGAGGATCTTTTCGGCGAGATGATGGGCGGCCGGGGGCGGCGTGGCGCCGGCGGCCGGGGCCGCGGTGCTGACCTTCGCTACAATATGGAAATTACGCTGGAAGAAGCCTATGAGGGCAAGACGGCGGATATCTCCGTTCCCACTGCGGTAACCTGCGAAACGTGTTCCGGTTCGGGTTCCAAGCCGGGCTCAAGTCCGAAAACCTGCGCAACCTGTTCGGGTTCGGGCCGGGTCCGTGCTGCGTCCGGCTTCTTTTCCATCGAACGCACCTGTCCGCAATGCCAGGGCCGTGGAGAGGTCATTTCCGATCCCTGCGAAACCTGTTCAGGCCAGGGCCGGATAACCCGCGAGCGTTCCCTGTCGGTCAACATACCGGCCGGTATCGAGGACGGGGTGCGCATCCGCCTCGGTGGCGAGGGGGAGGCCGGTGCCCGCGGCGGTCCGCCCGGGGACCTCTACATATTTGTTACCATCAAGCCGCATGAGTTCTTTCAGCGCGACGGGGCCGACCTGTTCTGCCGGATTCCGGTATCCATGACCACGGCTGCCCTTGGCGGCCAGTTTGAAGTCGCAACCCTCGACGGCGGCAAATCGCGCGTCAAAGTGCCTGAAGGAACCCAGACCGGAAAACAGTTTCGCCTGAAAGGCAAGGGCATGCCGGTCATGCGTTCAACCGGGATCGGCGATCTCTACATTCAAGTGGTGACCGAAACGCCGCAGCATCTCACGCGCCGCCAGCGCGAGCTGCTGGAGGAATTCGAAGCAATTTCCTCCGAGAAGAACAACCCCGAATCCTCCGGGTTTTTCTCGCGAATGAAGAACTTTCTCGACGGGCTGGCTGACTGAATTTCGGTCGTGCCGGTGCCGTCAGATCCGCCCCTGCTTCTTCAGATCATCTAACGTGTCGTCGAGGGACTTTGTAGCCATGGCGGCCAGTTCGTCGGCTTCCGCGTGGGTGAGTGTCAGCGGCGGACAGATGATCAGCCGGTCGCGGACCGCCCGCATCACCAAACCATTCTTGAACGAATGATCGCGCGCGATATTGCCAACCTCCCCTCCAGGCTCGAACCGTTTTTTCGGCTCGGACTTGTCGGGAACAAGTTCTATCGCACCCATCAGCCCGACCATGACGGCCTCTCCCACCAGGGGATGTTCACCGAGCTTTTTCCAGTGCTCCTGAAGATAGGGCCCGATGTCGCTGGCACAGCGCTCGACCAGTTTCTCGCGCTGCATGATCTTCAGATTGGCGATGGCCGCCGCACAACAGGCCGGGTGGCCGGAATAGGTGTATCCGTGGAAAAACTCCCCGCCAACGGTGTGGAAGACGTCGGCGATCTTGTCGGATATGGAAACGGCGCCGATCGGCAGATATCCCGATGACAGTCCCTTCGCCATGGTCATCATGTCCGGCTCGGTGCCATAGGTCTGGCAACCAAACCAGCTTCCGGTGCGCCCGAACCCGCAGATTACCTCATCGGAAATGAAAAGGATATCGCGTTCATCGAGAATGCGCTTGATCTCCGGCCAGTAACTGTCTGGTGGCACGATGACGCCGCCCGCGCCCTGGATAGGCTCGGCGATGAAGGCGGCGATGTTTTCCTCGCCCAGTTCATCGATCTTCGCTTCCAGCGAGCGGGCTGCCTGAAGTCCGAACTCTTCTGGCGTCATGTCCTGCCCTTCGCCGAACCAGAAGGGCTGGGATGCGTGATCGATATCGCCGATAACACCACCCTGGGCATGCATGCCGGCCATGCCGCCAAGCGCTGCCGCCGCGACCGTCGAACCGTGATAGGCATTGACGCGGGAAAGGATGATCTTCTTCTCCGGCTTTCCCAGCATCTGCCAGTAGGTGCGCACCATGCGTACAACCGTGTCGTTGCCGTCCGATCCCGATCCGCCGAAAAAGCTCATCTTGAACTGTGGCGGAGTGATTTCGGCAAGCATCTCCGCCAGTTCGATCGCCGGCAGTGTCGTGGTCTTGAAAAAGGTGTTGTAGTAGGAAAGCTCGCTCATCTGGGAGCGCACCGCCTCGATGATTTCCTGGCGGCCGTGGCCGACATTGACACACCACAGCCCGGCCATCCCGTCCATGATCCGGTTGCCGTCGGAATCCCACATCCACACGCCGTCCGCTCGCACCATGACCCGGCGCTCATCCAGCCCCAGTGTCTTGTGGTCGGTGAAGGGGTGGAAATGGTGTGCTGCATCTTTTTGGCGCAGATCGGCTGTGGAAAGATTGACGTTCATGATGGAATCCTTGCACAATTGTTACCTACCGGATGGAGATCACAAATCCGGGTTGTCGGCAAGGAGGAAACAGGCTGGGCACATGGCTTGTACCGATCTGGTTCAAGGCTTGATCAAGGCCGCAAAACAGCCCGGCGGCACGAAGTGCCACAGCAGATTGCATCACCATGAATCACAATGAAAAACAATCCACTGCTCCGGCAGAACCGGTCAGCGCTGGCGAATCCTTTCTCCTCGAAAATCCCGATATTGAATCTGTTGATCTGCTGATTGCCGACATCAATGGCGTTATGCGCGGAAAATGGGCGCCTGCCGAAGCGCTGAAAAAGGTCAGCCATCCGGGCATCAATCTGCCGATGTCCATATTCGGGCTGGATATCTGGGGCCGCGAGGTGGAGGCAACCGGCCTTCACATCGATACCGGAGACAGGGACGGGTTCTGCCTCGCGGTGGACAATCGCATCTCAAGGGTAAACTGGGCGGAGCGCCCCACCGCGCAGGTTCTCATGTCGATGCTGGACGACAAGGGCGTGCCGTTTCATGCCGATCCGCGCAATGCGCTCCAGCGTGTCGTCGACCGCATGAAAGATGCAGGTCTGACGCCGGTGGTTGCCTTCGAGCTGGAGTTTTATCTGGTCGATCCCGCTACCTTCCAGTCTACGGGCAAGATGATGCGCGACCGGGACCGGGCCCACGGTGCCTTCGGACCGGAACCGCAAAACATGTACTCCCTTTCTGAACTTTCCGGCCAAAGCGAACTCTTTGCCGATATCCGCGCCGGCGCCATCGCCATGGGACTCCCGATCGATACCATCATCAAGGAAGCGGCCCCCGGCCAGTTCGAGGTCAACCTGAAGCACCGGGACAATCCGCTGGCCGCCGCCGACGACACGGTGCTGCTGCGCCGCCTCATCGCCGAATGCTCGAACAAGCACGGTCTGCGTGCAACCTTCATGGCCAAGCCGTTTTTGGAATGGCCGGGCAACGGCATGCATGTCCATGCCAGCCTGCTGGATCGCGATGGCAGTAACATCTTTTCCGATGAAAAGGGCGAGGAACGCCTGGCCCATGCAGCGGCCGGCCTGCTTGGAACCATGCGGGACGCATTACTGATCTTTATTCCCGGTTTCAACGGATATCGCCGCCTTCAACCCGGTTCCTATGCACCAACCCGCATCGCCTGGGGCAGAAACAACCGGTCGGTTGCCGTTCGCGTTCCTGCCTCCGAAC